>CAZVEC010000040.1:0-7860 GCA_964626035.1 uncultured Candidatus Saccharibacteria bacterium | reverse complement strand
GAAACTACTGACAATTCAACTTCATACACTTTACAACTCATCAAAATACGAGCCAGCCCGCTATTGTCCATAAATCGATTTGAAAAATGAAAACAATGAAAGTGGCTAAGCAAAGGAAGGGGCCGAAAGGTATTTCTGAAGATGCAGATAAACGCGAACTGGATCCCCGCATGCGCGAGGATGACAAAAGACGGGAAAGAACAATAAGTATTATACCAAAAATAGCCCCAATCCAGAATGCCAGCAATATCGCGGCCACACCCTGTGAAAGACCAAGCAATAGGCCGATACCTAAAGCTAGTTTGGCATCGCCGAGACCCATCAGTTTACCCTTCGATATTAACCATAATAAAGCGAATGGAGTGGCTATCATTAATCCGGAAGTAATATTATTTATTAGAAGCGAATAATCGCGAATATCAAGCGAATTGGTGCGAAAAATAAATGAAAATAAAGAGAGAAATATAAACAAATAAACGATTTTGTTGGGGATGATTTTGTGGCGGAAGTCGTAGACGGAGATAATAATCAGGAGGCTAAAAATAATGAAATAGTAGATAGTAGTAAGTAGTAAGTAGTAAGATAATCCATTGAAAATTGAAAATTGAAAATTAAAAATTAGTAAGAATACTGTTCCTGTTAGTATTTCTACAATCGGGTACTGCCAAGAAATTCGACTGTTGCAACTGCGGCAATGGCCGCGCTGAATGAAAAAGGAAAGGATGGGAATAAGCTCGTACCAAGAAAGCTGATTGGTACAAGACATGCAAAAGGACCCCTCCCTAACCCTCCCCTTCGCAGGGGAGGAAAAACCCAAAATCGAAACACCTGTCCCGAGACGCAGAATAACCACATTTAAAAAGCTGCCGATGATTGTGCCGAAGATGAAAATAATTAAAGATTGAAGAATCATTGTTTATATAATATCACAAAACCCTCTCAAATTTGAGAGGGTTTTGTGTTTTTATATTAATACTATGATGCAGGACAAACTGTTGCTCCTGTAGGAAGAGTGGATGTTTCCTTTGCTGCACCCGCACTATCTACACAGAAATGTTTAGAACCGGTTCCTTTTAATTGAATGGCTGCTGCCCATGTGGATTGCGAATCTTGACATAGAGCTACTCCTGCACTTTGTTGACTAAAACCAGCTGATTTCATTGCTGCTGCAAAAAGTTTTTCCGCTTCAGAGCCACTGATGCAAACATTATCATAACTACAAGCAGTGCTACAAGCAGCATCATAATCTAATTCAGCGGCGGCGCGCATTTGAGTAAGCTGAGCCTTAATAGCGGCATTAATTCCCTTTTCGCGAGCGGTACCAAGAGAGACTAATACGATAGAAGAAAGTATACCAATGATGGCGATAACGACTAGAAGTTCGATAAGAGTAAAACCTTTTTGGTAGTTGGTAGCTAGTAGCTGGTAGCTTGGGAAATTCTTAATCTTAAACAATTTTTTTAGGTTTTTCATATTAACACTAGGCTCTAGGCCACTAGGCTCTAGGCGTTAGAAATAAATTAATAATTGATTATATATAAATGTATTGTAACATAATTACAATTTTAAAACAGTAAAGTTGTGGATTTCTAAGTCATTTATCTCTCCTCCTCGAGGTCGGATCTCGGACCCGCTAGAGATCCGACCTCTTCCCGTCAAGATAAAGGGGCTTATTCGCGTTGATTCGCTTGGTATTTGCGCCTATTCGCTTCTATTTTACTGATATGAAAGTTTCTCCTCGAGGTCGGACCTCAAACCCGCTAGAGGACCGACCTCTTCCGAAACTTACTATTTTACGCGATACCTCCTGCAATATTGTAAATAGGCACCAAAATCGATGCGATCAGAAGACCTACACCCAAGCCGAGGAAAACGATCATGATCGGCTCGATCAGCCCCACTAAAGTGTCCACAGAATCATCCACTTCTCTTTTGTAAAATGTCGCCAAAGTCTTCAAGATAGAAGAAAGTGTACCTGTCTCCTCGCCCACCTGAATCATCTGGACCACGATAGGTTGAATTTCTTTATGTCTCATTAGTGATTCTGAAAATGAACTTCCCGCTTTCACTGAATCCGCCGCACTTTTTAAAATCTTTTCATATACTTTGTTATCCACCACATCTCCGGTGATCTCAATCGCCCGCACAATTGAAATGCCTGCTGAAAGCATAGTGTCCATGTTGTCGGAAATGCGAGCCAAATAAAATTTTTCGTAAAGCGAACCAAAACCGGGCAAGCGGATTTTAACTCCATCCAAATAATGCTTGCCTGTCTCTGTCCTCGAAAGTCTCCAAATATATAGACCCACTGCCGCCACAATCGCAAGCATTATGAAGCCATAATTTACAAAAAGATCGCTAATTCCGATAACCACTTTTGTATAAAGAGGTATTTCTTGTCCGGACTCGATAATAATGGCCGAAAGTTTTGGAATAACAAACACCATCATAAGCACCATAACAATAACGAAAACTCCGATCACAAACACGGGATATATGAGGGCATTCTTTGTCTTCGAAGTAAGAGCATATTGCCTGTCCAAATAATCCGCCAAATAAAGAAAAACTTCGTTTAACTTTCCGGACTCTTCGCCGGTCTTAACCATATTTACATAAAAATTTGAAAAAACTTTTGGGTGCTTGGCCAAAGCGTCGGATATGGAAGAACCGGCCTGAAGATCGTCGGCAATCTGACTCAAGCGGCGCGCTAATCCTTTATTCTTTGTGTTAGCCGCAAGCAAAGTAAACGCTTTCAAAGCCGAAACTTGAGCTTCAAACAGTGTGGCAATCTGCCTTGAAATAATAACCACATCTTTTACCTTTATCTTCTCAAAAATTTCAAGATCAAAAATAGACCTCTTCTCGTCGGACTTAATATTAAGAATAATAAAACCTCGCCTCTGGAGCGCGGAAATAGCGGCGTCTTTGCTGATCGCCTCAATGGAGCCTTCTTTCTCCTTTGCTTCTTGATCTACAATTTTGTATTTGAATAACATAAACTAGCTTCTAGCTGCTAGCTTCTAGCTGCTAGCTTTTGCCATTTTCTGGCTAGTTGCTAGTTTGCTAGACGCTAGTTGCTTTTATAAAAGTCTCTCTAGCCCTTTAGGATTCATGGAATAAGCATGAGCATTTTCCATGGAAATCTCCCCTTTTTGCACAAGTTCAATCAAAGATCTATTTAAATCCATCATGCCGGACTCTGAGCTTGTTTCGATAATCACATCTATCTCATGCGTTCTTTTTTCTCTTATAAGATTTGAAACAGCCTTGTTGTTAATCAAAAGCTCGTATGCCGGCACAAGCCCGCCTGCCACTCGCGGAATCAGACGCTGTGAGAAAATACCAAGCAAGCTGGAAGCAAGCTGAATTCTAATCTGATCTTGTTGGCTTGGCGGGAAAGAATCAATAATACGATCAATGGTTTGAGCGGCATTATTGGTATGAAGAGTCGAAAGCACTAAATGTCCGGTCTCTGCAGCAGTCACAGCCGTGGCAATAGTCTCCGGGCTTCTCATTTCACCGATCATGATCACGTTCACATCCTGTCTAAAAATAGACTTGAGAGCAATATTGAAATCTTTAGTATCAAGGCCTACTTCACGTTGATCGATCATTGAGCGCTTTGGTTCAAAAATATATTCTATAGGATCTTCAATAGTCACAATATGTTCAGCACGCTCTTCATTGACCATATTAAGCATGGACGCAACCGTAGTAGATTTGCCATGCCCCACCGGACCCACAATCAAGAAAAATCCTTGTTTTTTTCTGGCAAAACTTTCAAGTATTTGCGGCAAATGAAGCTCAGGTAATGTTTTTATTTTTGGAATTAACCTAAGTGCAATACCAAGAGATCCTCTCTGAAAAAAAGCATTACCACGCAATCTTGCCTGACCATTATAATCATATGAAAAATCAACTTCTTGAGATTGAATAAAGCGCTCAATCTTTTGCGCATCTATCATGAGCTCAAGCATTTTCATGACATCATCGTTTGTGGGAATTTCGCGATTTTGAAGAAAAATTAATTCTCCGGACACGCGAATAGCCGAACGGCGACCTCCGCCAATATGCAAATCAGACCCGTTTTCGCGGATCACTGCCAATATTAATTCTTCAAGTTCTTTTTTTGTATCCATATTTCTAGCGCCTAGCTTCTAGTAAAAATTCTCCTCGACCCCCGGGGTTGGGGCATCTTTAACCCCGGGGGTCCTCCCAAATTTTTACTAGAAGCTAGCGACTTTTTAAAATTATATCACAAATTATACACTTCCTTCATGGGGATTTCTCCGCGTAATGATTTCAAAATTGCATCTTCCTTCATTGTAATCATACCTTTTTTGCGAAGAACTTTATATATTTCCTGTTCTGTAGGGGTCTTTAATATTACATCTTCTATTTCCTTATCAACCATAAACATTTCATAAGCACCCATGCGCCCATTTGTCCCCTGCGGACATTCTGCCGAAGGCACAAAATCATACATTTCTTCCGGAATTATTATTTTTTTGCGGAAAATTTCATCCAAATCAGAAAATTCTTGATCAATCATCATTTTAACACCCGGATCCATAGGTATTTTCTTCTGTCCTGATTCGCAAGCTTTCGGCACGAGCCTCTGAGCCATAGCTAAAGTCAAAGTTGGCGCGATCAAATACGGGTCTATACCCATATCAACCAATCGCGGAACAATACCGATAGAATTATTAGTGTGCAAAGTCGAAAGTACTACGTGTCCGGTCAAAGCGGCTTGAATGGCAAGTTGAGCTGTTTCTTTATCGCGAATCTCTCCCACCATAATAATATTTGGGTCTTGCCTCAAAATACTTCGAAGTCCCGCGGCAAAATCATATCCAATCTCCGGCATCACTTGAGACTGATTCACGTCCGGGATATGGTACTCCACCGGGTCTTCAAGAGAAACAATATTTTTCCGTTCACGATCAAGCTCGTTTAACATGGCATAAAGAGTGGTAGATTTACCTGATCCTGTTGGACCGGTAATAAGAATAAGCCCGTACGGACGGCCGAGGGCTTCTTTGACCATTTCCATATGTTCAGGACTCATGCCCAGCTTGTCGAGCGTCTTCACCCCTTTTTCTGCATCCAAAATACGCATCACTACTTTTTCTCCATAATAAGTAGGTAATGTTGATACGCGAAAATCAATCTTTCTTCCCTCAATTTTTGCAGAAAAACCGCCATCTTGAGGCTTTCTTTTTTCATCCAATCTAAGCTTGGCCAATATCTTTATGCGTGCCACCACGCCAGAATAAACATTCATGGGCAAAGTAAGAGATGTGTGCAAAATTCCATCCACTCTAAATCTTACCTTTACTTTTTCACCTGTGTTTTCTATATGAATATCAGAAGCGCCTCCTTCCACCGCAGTGCGAAGCAAGACGGCAACCATTTTAATAATTGGAGCTTCTTCCACAATTTTTTCTTTATCTGCAGTTTTTTGGAGAGCTTCTTCAATTGTTTCATCGCGGCTTCCATGTACTGCCTCTTCTTCTTTTGCCGGAGCCGAGACTTCTACATCATAATCAGATAATGCCTGCTCCATCTGACCAGTCATTCCTTTATAAGCAGAAAGGATTAAATTAAAATCATTACCACTGATTAAATATATTTTATATGGCGTTCCTGTTCTTGAAAAAATAAAATTAAGAGCATCCATAGCGGCTGAATTTTCTGGATTTAATATTCCAACTTGAACTATATTATCTTCAAGCCCAATTGGTACAATTTTATATTGCGAAGCTGAATCTTCAGCGATATATTTTAATAGATCAGGTTTAAATGACTTTAAATTTATTTTTTTTGCAGGCAAATTATAATATCCGCTTTTGAGATCCAAAAGAGATTTTTCATCCAAACCAAACTCAAACAAAGCTTGATCAAGGTCGCCGCCATGCTTTTGATTGGCTCGATTTAATATTTCCGTTATTTGATCAGGCTTGATAATGCCCTGATTTGCAAGTTGTTCTAAAAAGGTCATTGTTTAAATAAGTAAATTAAGTAAATCAAGCGAGGACAGTAAATACAGCTAGAATTATTGGTATAGCTGTATTTACTGAATTTACTGTATTTACTTTATTCACTTTATTTTTATTATTGCGTTACTGTGCCTGTTTCAGTTTCTGTTCCAGTATCAGTACCAGATTCTATTATCACCGTATCTGATGTTTCATTCGTATCTGAAGGAGGAGCTTCTTCCAGCCCTGGCTCTACAAAAGTTCCAGTTTCCACTGGAGACACATCTTCTGGAATCACTTCTTCATCTATCCCGAGAGGTGCAAATGGATTGGGACGGCCTTCTTTGACGTCTTGTACAAGCTGAATTGAAAAATCCTTCAAATTCTTAAATGCATCACTTGAAAAAATTGTATCGTCTAATTTAATGTTCTTTATATTAAGCAATGTGGTCAAAAAATCACTGCGTCCGCTCAAATCAGCCGTTGCCGGCAAATTAGAAGAAGTCTTTATTAAAGCTGAAATCGATTGACCTCCTTTGGCAAAAAAAACATAATAAACACCGCCCAAAACGGCTATTATTATGACTATTATTATGATGTTACGAGTGATGTGGGACATAAATTTCACAAAAGCACTGAAAGCACTTGAACACAGAAAGCAAAATTAATTCTTCGTGCTTTCTTGTTTTTTGTGTTTTCTGTGTTTTTTTTATTTGTTCTTCAGCCAATACGTCTTAACTTTTAATTCATATTTATAAATATCTCTAGCGGCCTGAGCTCCTGTGCCTGTATTTTCGGCAGATGAAAAATTAATCGATTCTATATCAATAATTCTGAGGCTCTTTTCCAAATCTCTGACAAAATTTACAAAATTTGAATAAGATCCTTCGGTAGTAAACGTAAGATCAAAAATACCATATTCCTTTTTTAGCCTGGCTGCCTGCTCGCGCGTAAGAGGAGCTCGAGATCCTGACGGCATTTCTTCCTTAGGTAAATCAAACTTCACATTCTTAAGTATCATGCCGTAAGTCAAAGCAACTTTTTCTATTTCTATGATCAGTTGAACATTATTCACATAATCCGGCAAAAGTAATTTGAGCTTATCTATGTTTTCCGGACTGATCGCCTGATATCGGTCCCTCAATCCTGAAACAATTCTTTCCAATTCTTTTGAATTCACCAAGGCCTGCTGATAAGAAGCTTGCTGTTCTTTCAAGCTTTTAATATCTTTTAGAGAAGGTCGGATGAAAAAGAAAAACAAGCCTATGGCTGCCGCGATGAATATTAAATTGATGATGGATTTGAACATATTTTAATTCAGTAAATCAAGCAAGGCAAGCGAGTCAAGTAAATCAAGTTATGAATTAAATTCAGCGTTTTCTAGCTTGATTCACTTTATTTACTTGATTCACTTAATTTACTTGTATGGTTCCCGCTACGCTTTGCTCATAATTAAGGAAATTCTGGTCGACCGAAAATGATAAATCAAACAAAACTCGGCCGCGATCGTCCAATGTTAAATTCGAAAATACCGGATTTAAAATATTTTTGTTCCCCCCAAGTAAAGCTGCTTGAATGGCTATAGCCCTATAGCTTGAAGCCTGGCCGGACATATTCACTTCAATTTTATTTGCTTCTTCTCTTGAATAAGAATACTGAAATTTTGTATAGCGAACAGTCCTAAGAGTGAGATCTCCAAGCACCTGCAAAATGGGCGATACTATAATGTGCTGACTTAATACTTCCTTGCTTGATTTGACTCTCTTATCCAGACTTTGCATATCTTTAACCAAAGATTCGTCAAATGAAGCTTCAGCCTTCCTGAGTTCAAGATCAATAGAAGAGATACCTTTCGCTAAAATAATTTTGTAGAAATAAAAGC
>CAZVEC010000039.1:4593-8603 GCA_964626035.1 uncultured Candidatus Saccharibacteria bacterium | reverse complement strand
CGCGCTTGGGTCTGCGCCCGGGCTCATTTTGATTTTAACTTTTGATTCAGACAAATATTGATCAACTCTTCGGTATTGTGTTTTCTTCTCATCATCCCAGCCCCAATCACTCTCCTGCGGCACCCGAAATGCAGGATGACTCATCACGATCAGCATCCGCCCGCCTTTCTTAAGCACACGATTGCATTCCGCAAAAACATCTTTGATATTTTCAATATTCTGCACGGCCATGATTAACGCTACAGTATCTACTGATCCGTTTTTTACAAACGGTAATTTATGAGCGGGAGAAACAATAAATTTAGGCTCTATGGTAAATTCAAACGGCTCCTCAAGGCCAAAATTCTCCTCGACCCCCGGGGTCGGGCTGCCCTTGACCCCGGGGGTCCTCCCGAATTTTGGCCTTTTCCCGCCGCTTTGGCCTCGATCCGACTTCATAGCCAGCTCAATCAGCTTTGGCGAGATATCAACACCGGTAACTTTTGCTCCTTTTTTTGCGAATTCCCTAGAAAAATAACCTTGTCCACATGCCAAATCAAGAAGCAATTCTCTGCCTTTCAAGCCTAAAAGGCGCTGAATATTCGGTAAAATAACCTTTTCCTGGTAGGTATCCTTACCTCTTTCCAGCAATTCATCATACCAATCTGCTGATTTTTCCCAGCTTGTGTCTTTCATATTAAAGAATATAGCATAAATACCATAAATAACTCAATAAAATAAGGATATTATGGTATTTGTAAGATTGTTGACATTTCCCCGTCATAATGTGTGGAAGCATAATACTTGACATTTTTAATGCAATATGTTATTCTAATAAGGACAAAAGTTATTTATTCACTTTAAAAAAACTAACAACTTATGGAAGCAATACTCGGATTTGGAGGTTTAATCCTCGTTGTAGGTTCAGCTATGGCTGCAACTTACCGGAAGGAAGGTACAAAAAAAATTAAAAAGGCAGTGAATTCTGCCGGAAAATCAATCAAAAGCTTCGTCTGGTAAAACGGGCAAAGCACATGTCTAACAAAACCCCCTAAATTCAGGGGGTTTTAATTTTTGTGCTACAATATTAGCTGTAAGAAATTACCAATTAATACGTCTAGAATAAAGGTCAATGGATCTCGAACAATTACAAAAAGACTTCATATCCGCCTACGACAGCTATGCCGATGCAATATTCCGGTATTGCTTTATTCAGACATCCAACCGCGATCTGGCCCGAGATCTTTCTCAGGATACTTTTACAAAGTCATGGGAATATTTGATCACAAATAATAAGCCAATCGAAAATATGAAGGCATTTTTATACCGCATAGCCACGAACCTTATTATTGACTACCGCCGAAAAAGGAAGCAATCAGTTTCCCTAGATTCACTAATGGAAGAAGGTTACGATGTTAAGTCAAAAGAGGACCTGAATGAGGAACAAGAAAGAAAGTTTGAATCAGAAGAAGTGAATAAGGTTCTCGGCCAATTAGATGAGAAATATAGAGATGTCCTACATTTAAGATACGTGGAAGACATGTCCATCAAAGAAATTGCAGAAGTGACCGGCGAAGGTGAAAGCAATGTTTCAGTAAGAATTCACAGAGGATTGGAAAAAATGAAAAAACTATTAGAAAAACCATTAACAACAAACTAGAAATAATACAAAACAAATGGATCCAGAAATAGAAAAAATATTAAATAAAGCCAAGGAAATAAAAATGACTTCTCGAGAAAGGAATTTTATCCGCGAGAATCTTATTTCCTATTCTCAAAACAATGTTCCAACCGTAAATTTTGAAGCTAAACAATCGTCCCCATATTTTAATAATTTCCATTTCACTTTTGCATACAAATTGGCAATCATCGTACTTCTCGTAGCCACTTCAAGCGGCGGCCTTATTTCTGCTGCTGGAGGTTCTCTTCCTGGTAATTTCCTTTACCCTATCAAGGTAAACGTGACAGAAAAAATTGTAAAATCATTTATCAAGGGATCAGATGCCAAAATTGCATTTCAACAAAAATTAGTTGAAAGACGCTTGGATGAAATAAGCACTCTAATTGATTCAGGCGAGACAAGCGACACAGCTGTGAGCCAAGCAGAAGCATATTTAACTAGAGAAACCAAAGCCATATCTGATGAAATAGAAAAATTAAAAGATGAAAATAAAGGCGAACTTGCCTTAATAATGAGCCAAAAGGTTGCCGACACAATAAGTGAGCACCCTGTTTTAGCCAAAGTGAAGGAAATTGAAAATAATCAGGATTCAAGTAGACTTGCCTTGGCCAAGATAGTGGAAAAAACCTCAATTGATTCAATAGAACAAAATGAATCTACTGAAGCGGATTTTGATTTAAGCGCCATTGAAACAGAAATAGATCAAATTTTCGAGGATATTTCAATAGACGAATCAGAGGAAGAATCTGCAGGCAGTGAAGGTGTTTTACAAGAAACTGATATAGAACAAGAAACCGATTCTACCGATACTGTTGATAATAATGATGCAAACAACATTCCAATTCAAAACGCGCGAATAAAAGAAGATCTTGTTGTTTCATTTACAAGTCAAGCTGCAGGAATAGACCAAGAAACTAAAAGGTTAATTGACTCATTTATTGCCGAATTTGAATCAAGTAATAAACTTGAAGTAAAAAAAGTCGCAGTAAATTGGGGACGTGAAGGAGAGGTTGATTATTGCTTTGATTTAAGCCTTCTATATGACGATAATAAAATAATTTTAATTAACAAACTCAAAGAAATAGCAAAAGATTCAAAAACTACAATTATTACGGAAAATTATGGGTGTCATGTTGCCCGCTAAATAATTGCAACAAATTCTGCGATCGCAGAATTTGTTGCAATTAAGGCAATAAGATTCAACCATCAAGAATTTCATAATCATCGGCAGATTCTTTTCTTTCCAAAATTTTATTCTTAGCCTTATTGTTAAGGCTAATTGATTGTCCATCTCCATCCGCAATATTACTAAACCTTCTGAACCAAACCACCGATACCACTGCTAAAACTATAAGAAGCGCTAATCCTCCAAAATATGTGAAATTCCTATCTTTACTTTCAGGTAAGGCGTTTATTGCCGTTGCTTTTAGATTTTCTGTTTCAATTTCTTCTTGAATAGAGACCTTACTCTCTTCTGTAATATCCGCATTCGTAACTTCAATATTAGAATCTATAATTTCATCTGTTTTTAATATTTCATTTTTTTCATTACCTATCTTAATTGATTTTCTTGATTTACCTGCCTGCGCAGTCAGGCTTTCCTCACTTAATTTACTTGATTCACTTGATTTACTCGTCTCAACAGCTTGCTCTGCAAGCATGTTCCCATAATCATAGGCTAGTTGTCTGTTTGGAAAAAATAATTTCAGTGAAGCTTTATCAGATATATTTAATCCTGTCATTCTTGGGGAAAGAGTAATTTTTTTACCGGGTAAAATCAATGTATTGTCCGGCAATATGTAATACTGAACATCTGAAGCGATTGCCCATTTTGACAAATCAGCTTCATATTTTGAATTATTCGATATCTCCACGAAAAAATCACTTAAATCACCAACGTTTGAAATTACAATGTCGGCCGGAATAACTTTGACTGAAAATTTAGATTGAACATCTGGGATAGTAGAAAGAATACTTCGGTAATATGTTAAAACAACAAGATATTCTCCGGGATAGTCATAAATATGCGAAACTTTTTTATTATCAGCATATTCTTCTACTGTACCATCACCAAAATTCCAAGAAAATTTTCCATCGTCTAATGTTTCACTATAAAAACCTAAAACATATGGTTCAAAAACAGTTCCAACTTTGACCGCCGCATTAGGCTTTGATAAAATTTTAGCTGTTATTTTCGATACCTTTACTGTTGAACTTACAGATTCATCTGAACCACTTGAACCAGAACTCTCATCATCTGAATCATTATTATCATCTGAACTTGAATCATCATTAGATGAATCTGAATTATCTTGATTTATCTCATTTGGGTTGGCAACATCGAATGCCA
>CAZVEC010000039.1:4155-4583 GCA_964626035.1 uncultured Candidatus Saccharibacteria bacterium | reverse complement strand
CCTCTTGGTTTTCTATGCCGGGCGTCGGTGCGGCTGCACTCCAACTTCCATTTATCAGCTGGAGTGAGTTTCCGTCGCCGGCCGCAGCTGAAGATGAATACTCATAGGAATCAATGGGTAAATTCTTATCCCCATTATTAATGTCAACTTTGCCGCCAGTATTAGACAGCGTATAACTGCTAGTAAAAATATTACCGCCGCTTCCCCACTTTGCCGTATAATTAGAAATAAGCGAGCTTACCACAATCACCCCGAAATCGCCGGCACCCAATACGGATGAGCCGGAATAATTATTTATCGCATGATTAGAGGTTGAATTACTAATTAAAAGTTTAAGTGTTGTAAGGTCAATATCTGAACTGCCGTTATTCTCAACTTCAACATAATCTATATCAGCCCCGTCTAGGTCATACATTATTTCATTTATC
>CAZVEC010000039.1:0-4126 GCA_964626035.1 uncultured Candidatus Saccharibacteria bacterium | reverse complement strand
TGGAAATAAAGTTTTTTGAATCATTTTGTCTATAATCTAATTTCTAATTACTAGTTACTTTTATTACTCCAGTATTTTCCTAAGCAAATCTTCAGGCACTTCTTTTGGTTGCTTTCCGCTATAAGCTGATACTTGTGGCTGATCTGGTTTTTTTTCTTCCTTGGATTCTTCAGGTTTTTTTACTTCAATATTTTTCTGCTCCACTTGTTTGATTGATTCTTCTTTTTTTGCCACCCTTCCCAATACTTCCCTTAGTTTTAATAAATTTTCGGAACTGGCCCCTTTTGCCGGAGAGTGTGGAATTTTTAATACAGATGAATTTTTTAGACTGCTTAATGAAATTGGAGCAGGAGGTTTTTCTGCACCTTCAGGCTTTTGTACCGGCAATATTTTAGCAGCCGGTTCAACTGTCTCAAGCTTAGTCAAAATGTCTTTAAGTTTTGGAGAAAATGCCTTTTGTGTGGCGGATGGAGACGCTGTTTTTGGCCTTGCCTCGCCGAAGCCTTTGGTGAAGACGGGTCTAGGTTTTTCAACCATTCCAGATCCTTCAGACATCCTAGGTAGAGATTGCCGAACCGGTTCAGGTCTTCGCGGAGGGTGCATCGGCTGTTGCTGCTCTCGACCTATTGGCGGAAATTGCCTAGGCGGGCGATCTTCAGATCCTTCAAATTTCGGCCTTGGTTTAAAATCAGAAAAAGAACGCGAAGGCGCTGTATCTCCTCCATTATGGGGAGGGTTACTCCGAATAGAATCGAAGGGACGAGGTGGTCTAGTGCCACCCATTTGTCCTGAGCCTGATCTAGGAAAACTTTTAGCGAAGGAGGGCCTTGCCTCGCCGAAGCTTTTAGCGAAGGCGGGTCTTTCCACCTTTTGATCAGATTCAAAATCTCTATCTGTTTTGAATCCACCCTCACGAGGTGAAAATCCACCCTCTTCCCGTCCGCGAGATTTTTCGCTGTAGTTTGTCTCGTGCCATGTGGTAATTTCTAATTCAACATCGAATCTTTTTTTAGCATATACATTTTGAGAACTTTCAATAATCTGTTCCCTGAATGAGATCGATGGCTTCGGAATCGGACCCATGGTCGTGGCCGAAAAAGGCGCCGAACCCACGCCGTCGATCATGAGAGATAAATATATTTGAAAAATTCCTAAATTCACAATATCTTCGGCAATAAATTTTGGAGCAAAAACTTTCTCAAGAACTTCCGCGTCAAACGGACCAACTCGAAATGTGATAGTGGTACCCACGTTGCCGAATACTGCCGCTCGAACCACTTCAGACATTTGTTCTATATACTGGTGGGCAATGGTCAAATTTAATTTATATTTTCTAGCTTCAGACAAAATATCGGCAAAACTATCTGAGGTAAATGATTGGAACTCATCCACGTAAAAATAAAACTGAGGCAGTCCGGCTAAAACACTTGAATCCACATCGGCTCTCGACATCGCCCCCAAATAAATTTTTGTAATCAGCATGCCGCCGAGCAAGCTTGCGTTCTGCTCGCCGATCCGTCCTTTGGAGAGGTTCACAATCACGATTTTCTTTTCATCCATTATTTTGCGGATATCAAAGCTAGATTTCGGCTGGCCCACGATATTTCTGATCAGCGGATTTGAAGTAAACTGGCCGATTTTATTTTGAATAGCAGCGCCGGCCTCCTGCATGTAGCGGTCATTATATTTTGCAAATTCATCTTTCCAAAATGATTTCACTGCCGGGTCGCTGATATTGTCCACCACCTTTTTTCGGTAATCTTTATCTGATAGCATTCTGTTTACTCCAAGCAAAGTCGAATCCGGATATTCAAGCAAAGCAAGCAGAATATTATTCAAAATATATTCCATTCTGGCGCTCCATGCATCCACCCAGATTTTCTTAAACGAGCTCATAAGTCCCGACGCCACCAAGTGCCTTTTATCATAACCTACGTCTTCCATCACGTTGAATGAAATCGGATTATCAATGTCGAAAGGCGCGAAATAAACCACATCTTTGATGCGGTGCTCAGGTATATAGTCAAGAAGCTTCTCGGCAGTCTGGCCGTGCGGATCCATAAAAGCCATGCCGTCTCCGTTTTGGATGTCCTGCACAGCCATATTCTCAAGCATGGTAGATTTTCCCATACCCGTCTTGCCCACTACATAGACGTGCTTTGCGCGATCCTTAGCCTTTATGCCGAAGCGAGCTTTCTTGTTTCGAAAATCAGTCTCACCGAAATAATTAACTTTTTCAGGGTCATAAATCATTGCTTAAAGTATAGCAATTTTATTTAATATTTGAAAATGCGCGATTCTATATTGTGTCAAGGAAAGACCTTGCCGCAGGCTGCTTGATTCGCTTTCCAAAATTAAAATATAGCACAAAAAACCGCTCAATCGAGAATTTTTTGCTTAGCTAGACAGAACCCTTCCAAATCCTCCAAGGTTACCAAATCCTGCGTCAAGGCCTCGCCTTGCCGCAGGCCTTCTTTATATTTTTCAAAAGAGACAATGCAGGTCATGCTCTTGGAGATTAAATTATATAAAGACGGCTCCATGTCCGCCTCTCAAAACATCGTTCCCCTTTCTAGTGCCTTCCAGCCGGGGAAAATAATCAAAGGAAAAGAAGAGAAAATAAAATTCACTGAATAAAAATGCAATAAAAAAACCATTGCAATTTGTTATTACAATGGTTTAATAAAAAATTACTAACATTTATACTATTCACTGTCCGCCTATTTTAGTATAACGAGCATGAATTAATTCATACTTTTTATCTCTAACATCCGCATTTTTCTCATACTGGCTATCTCTTATAGCTGCATTTTTTTCATACTTTTTATCTCTAACATCCGCATTTTTCTCATAAATTGAATTTCTCGTAAACTCAAATTTTATGAACTGATTATAAAATTTTTGCATTGCGGAAGATTTGGGCAACGCGCTAACCAATTCTTGGATTTCAAAAGATGCTACAGTACTACCAATCTTTTTTTGTTTTTCTACTTTTTTATAGTAAGTATGAAAAGCGAAAGAATCTTCATTAAACAATTCGCTCTCAAGGAATACCAAATTGCTGTGAAACTCTGTATAAGCTTTCTGATTACCATTTGCATTTTCAGTGTAAGCTTGTTGGTTGGCTTGTGCATTTTCTGCATAAGCCTTCTGATTGGCATCTGAGTTTTCTTTATAAGCATAGGCATTCGCTCTTTGATAAGAATCAAAATCTACTATCCAATCAAAATCCTGCTCACTGGCTTCCTTAACTTCACTGGTAGCAGTAATAGTGGCAGTATTGTTTATGTCTTTAATCTCAGAATCATTATTCTGGGTGTTTTGACAAGCTACAAAAGTAACAAAAAGGACCGGTAAAATAAATAGCTTTTTCATTTTATTTTGGTTTTAGATTTGATTTAATTGTGAATTGTCAGTAAATTTCAAAAATCGTAAAATTTCTAAAATTTACTGACAAATAATCTCTAAAAACCTTATTTTTAAAGGACGTATTTAACTGTAAAAGTGTAGCATATTTTATGCCACAAGTCAATAGCAAAAGAGTTTGGAAATCCTGCGTCAAAGCCTCGCCTTGCCGCAGGCCTCCTGAAAAATCCGCCATATTATCGGTCCGGATATGCTTGAAGTCATAACGCTCCAAAATACGGTTCAACCGATCATTCCAGCCGTGAAAATTTAGTTTCGTGTATCCTTGTTGTTTAGCGTACTCAATAAAGGCGGGAATTTCTTGCATTAAATTTCGCCCAATTTGCTTGGTCGTGCCCAAATACTTTATATATGCCTCCCGAGGAGTAAAATCCTCACAAGCAATATATCCTATCGCATTACCCTCCTCATCAGTAATAACCCGATTCAGCGGATGATTGTTTTCAAGTGTTTTAATGACATCTTCAACCGCCATTGATCTGATGGTTTCATCCACTTCTTCAATGCCAAGCGTGATATTGCGTATGTTATTCTTCTGCTTTTCACTGAGCAAAAGAGGCTCTTTTTTCTTTTCCGGGGTATATAATGTTTCGTGTTTTTTCATATATTTAAACTTTAACAGAAAATCCAAGATAAATCTATATAACGTTCTAGCTCATTAAAAAGGTTACCAACAAAGGAGTGGATAGCTCATAAATAG
>CAZVEC010000038.1:0-8664 GCA_964626035.1 uncultured Candidatus Saccharibacteria bacterium | reverse complement strand
ATCATGTCGCGCAGTGTCCATTGAAGCGCGACCCGAGGTCCGACCTCGAGGAGCCGTCCATCTTATCCAATATCCTTTATGGATAAAGATAGGGATAAGGATAATTAATTATTATTATGAAATTATATTCTAAAATCATTTCTATATTTATTCTTTCATTATTCATCTTTTTCCCCCTAGTCTCTTTCGCCCAGCTTGTGCCGAATTGCCCCACTGATGGCTGCGGTTGGAACGAATTAATAACACTGACTGATAACATTATAAATTTTCTGTTATTTAAATTAACCTTGCCTATAGCTGCAGTCGCTTTTGCTTATGCTGGATACTTATATATGACTTCCGGCGGAAGCGAAAAAGTTCGCGGCAAGGCTAAAGATGTTTTCTTGAATGTTTTTTACGGACTAATGATTGCTGTGGCTGCATTTGTCATTGTGAAGGCGATATTGCTCGGCCTCGGAGTAGATCAAGTAGACCCTAATTTCATTCTTGTGGAATAATCTAAATTCAAATTTTGAAAGACCCCCGGGTTGAGGCCGGTCCTGGGCGGGAAAAGGTCTTTCCTTGAGGAGGAGCAAAGCGACGGGAAAGGAGAGACCTTGAGGAGCCCGAGGTCCGACCTCAAGGAGAAACTTCCATTCAAGAGTAAATAAATTATTATAAAAAAACCCGACACAACGTGCCGGGTTTTCGCATCACTTCACTCATAAACCTTTTTGGTTCTTTTGTTTATGCGAAGTATTGTCACTGTCGGATTATCATTCTTCCAGTAAGCACGAAAATAAACAAGTCTATTTAATGTTTCCTTTCTGGTTATTTCTGGCTCTAATACCGACCATTCATTTTCATCCGGGATTTCTCTTGGACCAATTTTTTCCCAATGTCCAAATTTATTTATCCAAATAGAGTCTGTTGAATAAAATTCTATCCAATTTGAACTAGATCCAAGCCTCGTGGTCTTATATGAGTTGTAGCATTTCAAGGTGTCTCCATACCCAGCTTTTTGAAGTACGAGTTGTGGCTGTGAAAATGGGGTCGCTTGATAATCCCAGTAATGATCTCCCCATGATTTTGATCCAATACAACTGATAACTTCTTCTGCAGTCTTGAGCGTCATCTTTTCGCGTTCAACTACTGTATAGGTGTGCTTATAAATCCAACTTTTACTCTGTCCTTGATTTGATCCGGAAAGTGGATTTTTTAGTTTGGCTGTACCCGGTTTTTGTTTAACACCATTTACTGTGGAGTGTTTGCAATATCCAGCTTTATCACATTCAACATGAATACATCCTGGCCGATGCCCGATAGAATGGTCGCAAGTTGCGTTTATTCTAAAAAGAGCTGTATCCTTAAAAGCTTCAACAAAAATGAAATTTCCCTTTTGCGTTATTTTGCAGGCGTCTTCATCGTAACCCCAATTCCAACAATAGGATCCTGTTCGCTTTACTGTGAGCTTTTGGCCCGTCATAAGAAGCGTATCAATAGGGAAGCCGGATGGCTGTCTAAATTGATATTTTTTTGGTTCCTTTTTAATTTGCAGTTGGGGTGCATTCTCCCTCTCCTTTTCAGGAGAGGGTAGGGGTGAGGTCTCAACATTCGCGACTACAGTTCTCGAACAAAAAAAGTCATCAAACCAATTGCCGCTAAATTTTGTTGAGATGAGCACGAATACCACCCAGCCAAAACGGAGCATAGTGTTTTTGTAATTGAACTTTGAAAATCTCCCAATAATCCAGAATAAATGTCCAAATGACCATGCTGCAATAATTACTATTAGTATCATTTTGTTGAATTCTGTAATTTTTTGTGCGAGACATGGCCAGACAAAATAAAGATAAATAGGAGTAATGATGCCGTGAATTAGTACTGCCATTACCGCTAATCCTTTTTCGATCCATAGCGCTAATCCTCGGTTTCCGCTGCCAAAATCAACATTTTGCCATTTCCGCTTCATGATTATTAGAATCAGAAGCGTGGCCAATATCATCATGAAAATTATATTTCCGATCGACATATATTTTGTTTTTAAAGAGTTGATTTGATTTCAAGCTATTTTTATAACTTTCCCAGTCAAATTGCAAGCTTTTAAATGATCGAGAAAAATCAGGCTTCAGAGGTCAGTCCTCTAGTGGATCCGAGGTCTGACCTCTAAGTATTTTGAAGCCTGATTTTTCCAGCTCATTCATACTATAATAATTAAACCCCCGAGATCGCATTTGCGATTCGGGGGTTTGTTTAGACCTGTTTGGTCACCATGGTCTTTTTGTATCGGCAGACTACTACCCTTACAGGTTCATAGAAAGGGGATACAAAAGTTAGGTTTTTAACCAGACCAACACCACGCTCTTTGGGTGCCGGAGCAATTTCTCCAATTTGCACATTGGGAGGATTTCTCGGTTCTTCAAGAGATGGTGTTTGTTTGTTGCAAGACACCAACACTTGATCCAATGGAAACCAGTCAATCGCATTGTGCTCAGAATTTTTATAAGTAGAGAAGCTTGTAACTTTTCCACTTAAATTAATATTCGGGTGAGCTTCAATGGTATCAACTTTTACAAGCCGATACTCTGCAACTTGAATTGTTCTTGGTTTCACCTTCACATGTCCACCACCGTTATTTTCTCTTGGAGCTGGCGTGGGGGTCGGTGTGGGAGCTGGAGAGGGAACATAATCCGATTTTTGTCTTTCGATAATTCTCGGTTTTGGCATTTCAGGGTTTGGGGATTTATAGATCATAAATCCGGCAACTCCGGCAAGCAGTAATGCTACTGCAATTACAGCTGCTGCCAAATTGTTGCTGTACACCTCCTTCGGACCCTTCACGCTCGGTACCAATGATTTCACTCCGCGGAATGTTACTCCGAAGTGAGTGAGAGATTGTTGAAGATGGTTATGAATCTCAGCCATCATTGCCGGGATCAAAGCCAACACTTCTTCTCTTATGAGAGCAACCGTTTTAGGATTGCCACCCCTGGTCATTATTACTTTCGCATAAATTTTGTTGTGAATTACAAATTCACAAGCCGTTCTTACTTCGTCCAGCATCTGCTGTTCGTTGTAAGAACCAGCATTACCGGTACTTGGAAGTTCATAACAAAAATTTACTCTGAAAAATTTATATGGGCTCCAGCTGCTGTCTTCGTCTTGACGCGACAGTGGCTCTATCCAGACACTTTTGGTCAGGGTAGATGATTTTAATCTGATTCCAAACATAGTTTTATAGTTTAAGGTTTATATTTTTTAAGGAATTATTCTTCAGAATAGTATCATAATAGAATACAAAAGTCAACCCCTAAAAAAGCCACAAAATAGGCCATTTTTAGAGCATAAGGGACAAAATTCGGGAAGACCCCCGGGATGAGGCCGGTCCTCAAGATGTCCCGAGGTCCGGCCTCGAGATGTTATCCCGGGGGTTTTCCTGAATTTTGACATTTATAGCTCTTGCCCTTGACAAACCCACTGCGATCTGATAGGGTATGTACGAATTCTTTTCTTTTACATGTTTAACTAATACCTAAATTTATGCAGAAATTTTCAGATAATTTAGCTCAACTTCTTGAAGATGTTGAAGCTCTTTTCAGCAGCGGTGCTACTGATCCAAAGGAATTAAGGAAAACCTTAAATGCTTTTGAAGCTTTTTTAAGAGAAGTACTTAATACAACTGAAGAGCAGGATTTAATAATTACATGGAGGTTGTTGGAAGAATCTAAACCTGCTTTTTCAAATGACTTAACTATGGCAACTCGTATGAATAAATGGGGAGCCGATGTTAAAATGCAAATGAAAAAAACAGCAGGTAATATGGCTAAGGCCATGCAGGCAGCGTTTAGATATGGACGATCACTTTTCAGTGTATTTGCAGAAGCCACTGGTGATTATGTTTATTTCAACAATCGTTGTATTGAACCGACACCGCTTATTGATTTGAGTCAAATTGGTAATCTGAATCAAAACAACCAGCCAAACACAAATCAACCGGTGCAGAGAAGTTTCTGGCGCAGAGTGCGCGAGGTTGTTATCGGCCCTGTGCCTGTACAACAGCCGGTTCAAAATGCTCCGGTTGCCGCAGGAGGTTCAAATCAGCCAGCACCGGTGGTAGCTCCCGCAAGGAGAAGCCGCGGGCCTGTGATTCTGGCATTACTTGTTCTCCTTGGTTTAATGTTTTTCTTTGTATGGCTTTGGAGAGGTTCAGTTGCTGAAAACCAGCAATTGAGTAAAGACCTCAACGCAGCTGTAAACAAAGCGACCATGACCGGGAATCAGCTTACGGCAAAAGAGCTTGAACTGGATAGTGTAAAATTAGAGCTCGACAGTACCAAACAAGTAGCCGACTCTTTGTTTAAACTTGTGACCCCTAAGGCAGCTGCAAAAGCTGACGATAAAAGTTCGCAAAAGAAAGCAACTGCATCAGGCGATAAACCTGACAAGCAACCGGCTGATAAACCAAAAGACGGTGGCACTAAGAACGAGCCCCCGAAACAGGAAAAAGAATAATAAACTTTTCCTAAAAATAAAAACCCCCGAAAATTCGGGGGTTTTTCTATTATTGAATGAAGAATGATTGAGGTTCAACCTCCCTCATCCACATATTAAATAAAGATTGATGGAGGTTGAACCTCAATCATTTACCTTTTCGGGAAGAGGTCGGTCCTCTGATTCAGCAGAATCATGTCGCGCAGTGTCCATTGGAGCGCGACCCGAGGTCCGACCTCTTGGAGTTAATCCCGGGGTTGAGGAGAATTTTAACTTCGATTATCCGGATAAATAAAAAAAAGCGTCCCGTGGATTTGGGACGCTTTTAAGGTATTTTGGAATACCCTTACTTTTGTGCCGTTTGGTGTTTTGCACCATTGCATTTGAGATGCTCGGCTTTGATAATTATTCTGGAATTTTCTTTTGTTTCGAAATATGCAAGCGAGTCAGTTAATGATCCAGTTTCGCAATTGAAACATTTGGCATTCCAGCAATAATCTTTAGATAATTCCCATTCAACTATTGCAGCATCAGCTGTAACTGTGTCGATAGGGAATCCTTCTGGTTGAGTAAAACTGCTTTCAACATATTCAACATTTTTGTTTTGATCAACCACTGCCTTAATAATTCCACAGGCGAAGAATAGACCTAAAATTCCAAACACTGCCCAGAAGATCGGTTTAGGATTTGTTCTTGGATAAGCAATGCTTTTGGCTGTCACTGCAATTGTGTAAGTGGCACTTGCCATTACCCAGAATTGCCACGATGGCCAAACTGACCATGTTTTTTGTCCGAGATGATAAACGGTTTCAAAAAACGGGACATTAAAAATTGGTGAGAAGGCGTATAACATACCCAGTAACAGAAAATGTATTGCCGGGAAAAAAAATAACACATCTATTATTTCTTTGTTTTCCCTTTCTTCCGCAATGCACAGATCAATAACATGATCATCATCGTCTCTTTTTTCGCTCCACATTCTCCTTTTTTTAATTAAGAAGATGAACGCAGCACCGAGTACGATATCAATTGCTAGTGTGAGCAGAATTGCTCCGATTCTGTAGTCCATAGTAGTAAGGTTTTATAGGGTTTATATGAATTTTTTAATGAATTAATCCATCGAATTATACATGATTAATAGGATTTGTCAAGGTGCAAAAACATTCACAAAATAGTAGTAAATAAGGTATACTTTATGAGTTATATTGATTATGATATATTGACGTCGCTCAGACGTTGTGTAAATGGTTACATTTCCACACGCTCCTCGCTAGTCAATATAAGGTCGGCGGGAAGAGGTCGGTCCTCGAGGAGGAGCGAAGCGACGGAAGAGGTCCGACCTCGAGGAGCCGTCATTGAATAAGTTATAAGTTATTTATATCATGCGCTTTTTACCTAAAATTTTAATATTTGTATTTATTGCTTTTTTTACTCCTGTTTTTTTTGTGAACGCACAGAGCTATATTGAGTTAGAAAATTGTCCAAACGTTTCAGGTTCAGGTGATACGGCAACATGTGTATTAGAGCTTTCAAATTGTGGGAATCAGGATACAGGTACTAGTATTCCATGTGTCGCGCCTCCAGCAGGCGGCGGATCAACTACCCCCGCAGTTAAATTAAAAAATCCTCTTAGCAAAATTTGTACAACATCTGGAGGAGTTGTGACTGAAGGCGTGGATTGCCTGCTTTTGTTTGTAAAAACAATTTTAGATATTGTCTGGAAGGTGGGTGTACCGGTGATAATACTTGCGATCATCTATGCTGGTTTTCTTTTTGTCATGGCGCGAGGCGATCCGAAAGGCCTCGAGAAAGCCAAACAGACGCTTACTTGGGTTTTGGTGGGCGCGGCGCTCATCCTGGGCTCATGGGTTTTGGCGAGCGTGATCGCAGGCACTATTAATAATTTAAGCAATGCAGTATAAAATAAGCAGATTTAGGAACCGGGTCGCCTTTTCGCATTCTGGCGCCCCGGTTCCTAAAACAGAATCTTTATAAATTTAAAAAATAAATCGTATGAAAAAATATTTATATATCTTAATAATGTTTGCGGTTTCATTTATACCCTTCGTATCTTTTGCGGAAGATGAGAGTAGTATTGGTTTGAAGGAATTTATTGAGGTCAAAGTGATCGGACTCGTACAGGGTGCCATAATCCCGCTTATTTATATTTTAGCTTTTGTAGCATTTATCTGGGGCATGTTTAATTACATCATGTATGCCGGCGATGAAAAGAAAAGGGAATCAGGCAAGCAATTTATCCTTTGGGGATTGATCGGCCTTTTTGTCATGACGGCCGTGTTAGGCATCGTCGCACTTTTGAAAGCCACCTTTTTTGATTCAACAGAAGACAACACAATCGTGGTTCCTGATTTTAATGTAGAATTGCCGCAAACACCTTAACTGATCAATGTTTTTTTACAGAGTACAGAAAAAATACGGAAGTAAGGATATGTGAATCTTCCGTAGTTCAGTATTGCCTCGTCGGGAAGAGGTCGAAATTCTAAACAAAATTAGCCGGGAAGAGGTCGGTCCTCTAGGGAGCCCGAGGTCCGACCTCGAGGAGGCTAATTTTGACAAGTAGAATTTTGACTTCAAAAAGAAACGAAACCTTAATTATGAAAAAATATCTACACATACTTATTCTTATACTTTTTCTTCCTCTTTTTTTTGCTTCCGCCAAGAAGGTGGAATGCTGTACGCCACCAGTCCCAGGATATGGTGTCTATGGTAATGATTGT
Source organism: uncultured Candidatus Saccharibacteria bacterium (assembly GCA_964626035.1). Lineage (GTDB taxonomy): Bacteria > Patescibacteriota > Minisyncoccia > Phycocordibacterales > CAZVEC01 > 2-01-FULL-42-20. The sequence goes on along the minus strand of CAZVEC010000038.1, from coordinate 1,456 downwards.
GCTCCTTTGCTTCAAGAAGAGGGTATAGTAGATACTTGTGTTACCACTCTCATGAGCACAGGCGCGGTTATTTACAATATTATATCTATAACCCTGTGGATCCTCATGTCTCTGGCCATTATTTACTTCATCTGGGGTGTGACGCAGTATATGATGGCGAAAGAGGACAAAGATAAGACTGCAGCAAAGGGAATGATGATCTACGGCACGATCGGCCTCTTCGTGATCTTTTCCGCTTTGGGCCTCGTGGCGATTTTAAAAAATACTTTCGTCTCGGGTGATGGGACTGTAAGCATGGATAATTGCAAAGGGTACACTATTACTATGAAAGTGGGTGATGATATAATCACTAAAACCACTAATCCCTGCCCAGCAGGTCAGAATCTGATCGGCTGTACTGAACTTAGTTTCCCCGTTTGCCAGTAGAAAGTTTTCCACATATGCCTGTTTACAAGCCTTTTTATATGATATAATGGCATTACATTATTAGTATTTTATTAATTATTATTAAATATCTGGCGCCTGGCGCCTAGTATCTAGCGGAAATTAAAGCTAGAAGCTAGAAGCTAGAAGCTAGAAGCTAAAAACTATGAAGCGTTTCATAAAATTTCTAATCCCCGCCGCTGCTTTTGTCCCATTCGCAGCCCTAGCGCAGACATCACAGACTTTAGGCGGTGTTGGTCTGACAGTTCTAAGTATTTTAAATATAGTTTTGCTTATTGTTCTTGCAATTGCTTTTCTTTACTTCGTCACAGGTGTTATTAAATATATAACAGCTAAAGAAGATAAAGATAAAGAAGCGGCAAGAAGCGTTATGATTTACGGAATCATTGGATTGTTCGTTATCTTTTCTGCATGGGGTTTGATTAGAATACTTCAAAATACTATTTTCGGTGAAGCTGGTCAAGGTGGTCAATTTGGCAGTTATACACAGTGTACAAACGGACAACTTGTTAGCTCTGGATGTATATGTGTTGGACCTGCTGCCGCTCAAGGTTTTAGTTCAACTGATACTGGAAAGTGTTGTATGGCAGGCACCGATACATCTGGTGATTGTAATTAGTAATTTTTTATCATGAATTGGTTACAATGAATTCCCTAACCCAAAAAGCCTATGCGGCGAGTGTTGATTCGTTGGTCAGCGCGCTGAAGGATCAAATTATCAATCCGATCATCAAGCTCCTGTTTGTTCTGGCTTTCATGTACTTTGCATGGGGAGTGATGGAATATATCTGGGGCGCGAGCGATGAAAAGAAAAGGACACAAGGCCAGCAGCATATGCTTTGGGGAGTGATCGGGATGGCAATAATGGCCTCCGCGCTCGGTATTGTCCAACTCATTGTGGGAACAATCGACTAAGAGAGAACAAGTAGTTTCGGGAAGAGGTCAAAATTCGGGAGGACCCCCGGGGTTTGGGCATCTTTAACCCCGGGGGTCGAGGAGAATTTTGACCTCG
>CAZVEC010000037.1:0-8931 GCA_964626035.1 uncultured Candidatus Saccharibacteria bacterium | reverse complement strand
TTATCATAATCGTTACGCTATTTTCTGCCGCTAAATCAAGAGAAAAAATATATTCATTTTGACTAACTTTTTGATTATTGACAGTGTCTAAATTAATTTCACCCGGAGATTTATAATTTCCACCACTGACAGCGAGAGTCACTGCTATTTCACCAGCCCAAATACACTGCACATCAGGTTTACATCGAGAATCATTAATTTCTATTATGCTGATATTTAATCCATCCGGATATGTGACCTTATCGCCTGAATATAAACTGATCAATTCTTCAAAGTTTGCAGTATATGTTGATTTATTTTCACCTCTGATTGAATTTTTTTCAAGTCCAAAAAACCATGCTGCACCAGCTATGATGGCAACGGCACCCAATGCAATTAATAATATAAATATATATTTTGTTTTCATAATAACGTTATTGTAACATTAAATATTAAAAATACTATATAGCAATATATCTGATATTAAATAATGAAAATTTTAAATTAAATTATTTTTTTATACATTATTGGCAGCTACGAAGCCGGTGGTCCAGCAAAGCTGAAGCGAGAAGCCGCGGGAAGGACGAGCTACGTGAATTAAATCACCGGTGACATATAAATTATTATATAAAGTCGAGCGCATAGTTTTAACATCAATTTCTCTCAAATTAATTCCTCCATCAGCTATCACAGCTCTATCGAAGCCCATGAGTCCTGTGATAGTAAGAGGTAAAGCCTTTAATAAATGGACTATTTGCTTGCGTTCTTCTTTTGTTACGCTGTGTACTTTTGTGTCTGGCTTAATAGATTCTAAAAGTGAAAGAATTATATTATCCATTCCAAGCGGGACAATTTCACCAATAATATTTTTGAGCATTTTATTTTTATTGGCATCAAATACTTTGATAATCTTTTTCTCCAGCGTGCCGTGATCAGTATCGGGATACGCATCAATCTGAGCAGTTACTTCCCCTTCCTTTAATAGAACAGAAACCTCCTTAGCTGAATTTAAAATTAACGGACTAGACAGACCGAAGTGAGTAAAAAGTATTTTGCCTTTTTTTGCGAATCTTTTAATACCATCCACAAAAAAAGTAATCTTCATAAATGAAAGTGACACGCCAGAGAGTGATTTTACCCAATCATCTTTTACAGCGAGAGGGACGACGCTTGGTGTCGCATCTACAACAGTATGGCCAAGTTTCCGCAAGAAATCGAAACCATCGCCTGTCGAGCCAGTTTCCGGGTGCGATATTCCTCCGGTTGAAAAAATAAAGGAATCTGCTGTATATGTGGTACCACCCGCGATTACACTTGTAATCAGACTGTTTTCTGAGATAATTTTAGAAACTCGAGCATTGGTTTTAATCACAGTTTTTCCTTGAAGAAGATATTTTTCAAGAGCTAAAAATACATCCATGGCTTTTTCAGTATTTGGGAATGCGCGTTTGTGTGCTTGAACGATTAGAGGCAAGCCAAGTTTTTCAAAAAATTCAAAAGTGTCTTTTGGACCGAACTGAGAAAAAGGTGAATGTAGAAACTTTCCATCATCGCCGTAATTTTTAAGGAGTTCGCGAGTATTATATTCAGCGTTAGTGATATTACATCTGCCACCGCCGGTGATCTTTAATTTTTCGCCAAGATTTTTATTTTTTTCCAGCAGAAGAACTCGTTTGCCTTTATTGCTGGCGACACCTGCCGCCATCATTCCGGATGCGCCTCCGCCCACGACTATGACGTCAAAATGTTTATTTGAATTATTTAACATATATTCATTTTTCTAGGTCTAATATTTCATCAATTCTAATTTTAGCAACGAATTCCGGCACATGAGAAACAAGTATGAGTGCGCCCTTAAAGTTACTGATAGCCTCAGCGATGACGGGAATATGTCGAAAATTTATATGGTTTGTGGGCTCGTCTAAGATGAGCAAACCCGGGCGTTCCAATACGAGTCGTGCAAATGCCACAAGCCCCTTTTGTCCCTCTGAAAGGCTGCCGATTTTTGTGCGAATTAATTCACCTGTTATTAAAAAACTTGCAGCCGTCGCTCGTAATTTTTCTTCATTTAGAAGCAGTCCGCCGGCAAGCATAGATTCCGCTAAAGATTCATAAACTGTATGATCAAAATTAAGTGTGGAAAAATCCTGCCTATAATAGCCAACACGCACACCTTTTGTAATAGTCGCTCCTTCTGCGGTATTGTTTGCAAGGTGTTCAAGTAGTGTGCTTTTGCCTATGCCATTTGGTCCACGAAGAAGCAGATGCTGATTTTTTTTTATTTTCATTTCAACCTTACGTTTTACAAGTTTGCCAGTTTTAGGATTCATTGTGGTAAATGAAGTGATATTTATTATATCACCTGAAAGATCTTCTTGGTTTGGTATATTGAAATGTTTGATTGTTTTGTCTTCCTTTCTAACATCAACCTGTTCTTCTTCCATTTGCGCGGCATCTTCGCGCATGCGCTTGGCAAGCAAGCGCAGGCGGGCTCCTTTCATTGCAAAAAAGTTTGCTTTTTCCTTTTTTTCCAAAGCAATTTTGGCCAAACGTGCATTTTTGCTGTTTTCCCTTTCAACACGAGCAGTGATGTCATTTAATACATTTTTGTAGTTTCCAACATATTGCTCCACTTTGCGTGTATAAATATCTAAGTATAAGACACCGTCACTAAATGCATTTAAAAAGTCTGCATCGTGTGAAATTACCACAACAGTCTTTTCATATTTTTTTAAAAAATCAGTCAGGTGAGCTATTCCGGCATGATCTAAATTGTTCGTTGGCTCATCAAGCAATAATAAATCAGGATCCTGAATCAATGCGCTCGCAAGCAGAATGCGCGCTTGTTGTCCGCCGGAAAAACTTCTTAGTATTCGTTCATGAACATCCTTGTGCCCCTTAAGGTTTACCACTTCAAGAACTTCATCGATTTTAGGATCAAGATCATAGATTTTGCCTCGGCCCGCCGAAGCCTTGGCGAAGGAGGCTTTGTCGAAACAGCTTTCAAAAAATTCCCGAACAGTTAAATTTAAATCTTCCCTTTTTATTACTTGCCGAGCTGTTGCAATCAATAGGTCCTGCTGGGTAAAAATAGATCCTGATTCCGGCTTTAATGAGCCGGTGATGAGCCCGAAAATAGTACTCTTGCCTGCGCCATTTTGTCCCATGATAGTAATTTTACTTCCGCGACGTAGCGGAAAACTAACCTCATCCAAGATGGGCTTGTTTATCCCGTATTCAAACGAGACATTATCAAATCTTAAAATTACTTCATTATTAGCCATATAATTGTAAAATACCAAATTATTCCATCATTATGTAATACAAAAACAAGCCCTAAAGAAAAATACCCCTTGCTTGTGCTTGGGGTATTTTTCTCTGTCGAGACTATGCGCGAGATACTTTTGTAGCGGCTGGTCCCTTTTCAGTTTCCTTTACTTCAAAAGTGACTGCGTCACCTTCTCTGAGTTCAGTAAAATCTACACCAACTAGCTCTGATGAATGAAAGAAAAGATCTTTTGCTTCGCCTTCGCGAGCAATGAATCCAAATCCTTTATCAGCTCTAAGAGTCTTGATTGTTCCGTTCATATTGATTTAATTTAAATTATATTTTATTTGAAACATCGACGTTTGTTTCTGTGCCTTAACACTTATATAATATACACTATATCAAGAAAATGAGCAAACTCCCTATAGATTTGCCTTCAAAAATTTCAGAGTTTTTGCCCGCTTTATTTTAAGTAGCTATCGAATTGGATGGCGTGGCAGGTGTAGCCGCCGGGGTTTTTCTGCAAATAGTTTTGATGGTATTCCTCCGCCGGATAAAATTTAGTCAGCGGCTCCAGACTTGTCACCACTGGATCTTTCCATCGGCCTGATTTATTCACAATATCTATGAAATTCTCGGCTTCCTTCCTTTCCTCCTCATTGGCATAAAAAATAGCCGAACGATATGAGGTTCCGCGGTCATCCCCAGAAGCACCCTCCAGCGAATATAGCTTTTTTACTGTTTTCATTCATGATTATAGTTCTATTTTAGCACAAAGACTTTTTCTTTTCTTTTTACAGCAAAGCTTGGCATTGACGTAGGTAACTACAATTCCCCACTAAAGGTATATTTTAGAATCCCGCGTCAAGGAAAGACCTTGCCGCAGGCCTACATAATTATATTTTACTCCTGATTGCGGCCTCAATTTTTTCCGGCTCATCCGTTCCTATGCGATAGACTTTCCCATTTTTCATGATTATTTCAACCGCATCAAAACCGGAAACATTATAAATCCACATCTTCGGCCAAAACCATAGGCGTATGCCCCAACCATAATACCAATGATTTTTTACTTTCCCGACAGTAGCGATATCAGTTAACCGAAACTTTTTGCGGAAAATACCCCAGCCAAAACGGATTTTCAAAAATTGTTCGTCAATGACAACGGTAAGCGTCGAAAACGATGCAAGGCTAAACAGAATAAGTGCCATTATAGCGGTAATGGCAAAATTTGCGCCGGAATCATACGAAGCAGGTTCAGCCCTAGCCGTAATTTGAAGCCATGCGAAAAGAACCAACACGGACAGCGTGATAACCAGCATCAAGTAACTAATTTGGGTGTGTTTGTATGTGGTCATAATTTTTGATGCCTGCGGCAAGACCTAAGGTCCCACGTCAAGGCCCGGCCTTGCCATAGACCCTTTTCGGCTCCAGAACCGATCTTGACCATTTCGTCCATATGGACGAAATGGTTGTGGATAACTTCTCCACTATTCTCACAGGCAATTTTTGCCTTATCAATCACATTAAGAAACTTGCGGTAATCGGAATACTCCAAGACTTCAGCAAGCTCGCGTGAGGACCAATATTCCCTGCCGTTATCATCAATTCTTTTGATTTTTTCAAAAGCATTTTCCTTCATAATGTTAATAATTTAGCATCTTTTACCCAATTTTCAAAGGATTATGGCAGTTTATGAAGAAAAAGGGCGGAATTTACTGCCCGTTCGAATTCCCGAGGACGATACAGGGAGATTCTGCTTGCTAGCTAAAGTATCGCCTGTGGATAACTATTGACTTTTGGGATGGAGAATACTATACTTTTGTCAGAAGTATGCATTAATAACTTATTAGGTGCTTCGGTGTTCCCTCGGAGAATCTGAGGCTTGAGCTGAAGAATACCACCTTTTAAGACGCTACTTCTACCAAAGAATATCTGCTTCGGCAGGTCTTTTTTGTTTTTGGGTGAATTTTTAATCATAAATAATTAAAGAATTAAAAAGTTCTTTTCCTTCACCAATAATATTTCCTTTTAATGACTGGAAAAACTCATCTCCCATTTTCCCTCTTTCCAGATATCGAGCAAGAGCACCTGAAATCCAATCAGCTATTTGAATATTTACATTATGTTCTGAATCCACTGTTTCTATTTGAACGATAGTTTTTGTATTTAAGTTAGGTAAAATTCGAGCTTTGAGAATTTCTTTGAATTGACTTTTGGTCATACCAGAGAGTCTCCGTTGATCACAAAAGAGACGAAAATCCTCATCAACAGTCGGCAAATACATTTCCAATAATTCGCCAACAATATTAGTGTATAGCAACCCATCTTTAAATTTATCTTCTTTTCTGTATTCAGCAGGAATATTATTTTTGAGCAAATAAATATATCTAATACGAACATCTAGTCTAGAAATGAATCTTAATGTCTTTAGGCGTAACTTATCAGAAATACCCGTCGCAGACCATTTTACCTCTGACTGATTTTTCATTTTCTTTGGATAGTGTTTTTTGAAAAACGCTCGGAAATCTTTCGCTGTTCTTTTGGGATCTCCTACGGTAAAAGACCCGATCACAAAATATTCTTCGTGATTGTGTTTGATAAATTGTCCGCTTTCGTCTAGAAAAATATACATATTTAAATTTTATACCATTTTTCCTTAATTTTCAAAAGATTTTGGTAGTTTGTGAAAAAGAAAAGGGGCGGAATTTGCTGCCCGTTCGAATTCCCGAGGATAACTATTGCTTATAGTCTTTTTTTAGCTTCGTTTTTAGCTCGTTCAACCATAAACCTTAAATCTATATTCAATTGTCAAGTCATTGTCAACTAGACTGATAAGGTCTATTTATAACCCTTTGCTTGAGTGATTTAATTAATTTTTTTTCTTGAAATTATAAAATACGCATATATTAAAAACAGTAATGAATAGTTAATTATCATATAAACTTGTCCGGACCATTGGACGCCGTATGGGAAGCGCCATTCTGAAAGTGGAAAAAGAAATGGAGTTGGAAAAAAGGCCAAGCTATGAGAAAAAATATCTATAACAATGTGAAGCGCCCAGCCGAGGAGTTCAAAGCGCGGCCGCTTATAAATAAACCAAACGATTAAAAATACGACAATGAAAATGATTAGGCTGTGACTAAATGGGTATAGATTGTGAGCAGAATTAAATCCATTATTGAAAACATTTTCCTCGGCAACAGGCGGGCGCTGGAGGAAATTTGATAATGCCAGACTGCCGGATAGGACTGAAAATATTCTTAGAATAAATGGAATACTAAATGCAAAAAGATCCGGGAATATGCCCCAAAAAGTAGCCCAGCCGATACTAAATCGCGGCTTGCTTTTCTTGTCAAGAATCTGATTAGTTTTTCTTGATAGAGCGTTTGCCCAAAGACCATGCGCAAAAATATCCATTACCAAATTATAGCAAAAAATTTAAAATTAATCTTTAGTAGTAGCCTTGGCGCGGTCCTTTTCAGATAGGATCTTTTTTCGCAAACGAACATTTACAGGAGTGATTTCTAAATATTCATCTTGCGCTATGATTTCCAGACCCCGCTCAATCGTAAGTAAAAATGGAGGCTTAAGATAAATAGCTTCATCGGTACCGGAAGATCGGACATTACTTAGATTTTTTCCCTTAGTTGGGTTAACGGCCATATCCTCCCCTTTAATAACATTGCCCATGATCATGCCTTCATAGATTTCCATGCCGTGTTCCACATACAGAATGCCGCGTTGTTGTAAATTATCAAGAGCATATGCCGCTACCTTGCCGGCGACCATTGATACCATTGAGCCCACCTCGCGCTTCTTTATGTCTCCAACATATGTTTTGAATCCTATGACGCGAGATGAAAGTATGCCTTCACCCTTGGTGTCAATGACAAATTCACTTCGATAACCCAAAAGGCCGCGAGTTGGCATTTTAAAACGCAAACGTACGATTCCCTCTTTCTCATTCATTTCTTGCATAATTCCTCGCCTCTTGGTAATTTTCTCAATTACTGTACCAGAACTTTCTTCGGGTACATCAATAATAACTTCCTCAAAAGGTTCAAGCTTCTCACCACCTTCTTCTTTAATAATTACTTGCGGTTGTGATACCTGGAGTTCATAACCCTCCCTACGCATATTTTCAAGAAGCACTGCAATATGAAGCTCGCCGCGACCATAGACTTTAAAAAATTGAGCCGACGGGGTAGGCGTCGGCACCTGTAGACGGCCCGCACTTATGTTTTCTGCGGAATTTATTTCAAAATCGATCCTCAGTCCGACATTAATCTCAAGCTCGCGTTCTAGTCGCTCTCGGATTTGCCGTGATGTAACGAATTTTCCTTCGCGTCCGGCAAATGGAGAATCATTGATTAGAAAATTAAGAGAGATAGTCGGTTCGTCTATTGAAATGGCAGGCAGAGATACTTCTGCCTCATTATTTAATGGCGCGGAATTTGAATTTCCATTCTCATTTGTTTTTTGAGAATTAACATTTATATTCGTCTTAATTATATTGTAATCATATTTTACTGAAGACGACAACATAATGTATCCGGCGATTCCGGCAATGATAACAATATCGCCGGATGAAACCTCAGACATATCTTTTCTAGAAAGACCCTCGAAGGTCTGGAGCTTTGTTATTTTAGCTTTTCGGCCAGAGTCTTCTCCGGGTTTTTTAACAATAATTTGATCTGATGATTTGATTTTACCGCTATATATTCTAGCTACTGCCAGTCTGCCGAGAAAATTGTCATAAGCCAGATTAAATACCTGCGCAACAAAATTTCCATCGTTATTCACAGATGCAACCGGAACTTCATTTAAAATTAAGTCCAAAAGAGGATCTAAATTTTTAGATTCGTCAGTTAGAGATAATTTTGCGATACCTTGGCGGCCGATTGCATATATTGTCTTAAAATCTATTTGTTCGTTATTGGCTCCAAGCTCAAGAAATAATTCCAAAATTTCATTATGAACTCTTTCAGGATTAGCAGCCGGTTTATCAATTTTATTTATGACGACGATCGGCTTAAGACCGAGTTCCAGTGATTTTTTCTTCATCGCTGCAAGCGCGACTTTATTGGTCAGCCGAATCTATGGCGCGAAGCACACGCTCCACCTCTGATCCGAAATCCGCGTGGCCGGGTGTGTCCACGATGTTTATTTTTGTATCTTTGTAGAAAAGCGAAGTATTTTTTGAGTAAATAGTAATACCCCGCTCTTGCTCGAGCTTGTTTTGGTCCATTGTAAATCCTTCTTCCACCATGCCGTTCTGTTTAAGCAGAGCGTCGGTTAATGTCGTCTTGCCGTGATCCACGTGAGCAATAATGGCAATATTCCGTATTTCTTGATTATTTTTATTCATAGTTCTCAATTTAATCATAAATTACATATATTTACAACAAAAATCCGCCATTTTGTGGCGGATTTTGATATTAAGCTTGATTTACTGTTCTTGCTTAATTTACTTGATTTACTAATTCTTATTTCTTGTTTTGATTTCGAGACCAGGATGATAATTGGGATTGCGGAAAATGAATATCTTTTTCAAAAAGGAAATTAAGCTGCAGTATGTGTCCTAGTGGAATAAAAACCGAATATGCCGGTTTGTCATCGATAGGGTTAAATTTACAGCCAAAGTAATTCGCAATTTCATCCTTAATGGACTGTCTGCCACT
>CAZVEC010000036.1:0-9081 GCA_964626035.1 uncultured Candidatus Saccharibacteria bacterium | reverse complement strand
TGATTTTTAATAATCAAAAAAACTGCAGTTATGCAGTTTTTTTGATTTCCACTTTAAAACTTTGTAACTTTATAACTAATCCTTCGTCCATTCTTTCAATTCTTCATACGAACAATCACCGCAAATAAATTTTTTGTTTTTTGTATTGTAGAAAAAAGGAACACCACCGCAAAGATCTTTGTCATATTCTGTCATTTTTTTTGCATTTTCTGCGTTATGCCAAGTCTCAAAACGATCAACCTTAACATTAAGCTCTTTTTCAAGCTTTTCAATCAAAGCCATCATTTGGATACAATGAGGGCACTCAGTGCCGTAGAATTCTAAAAGCATAGTAAATTAAGTAAATAAAGTGAAGACAGTAAATTAAGCTAAATTAATCTTGAGCTTTCCTTGCTGTATTTACTGTATTTACTGTTCTTGCTATTTAATTAATTTCGCCAATCTAGATTTCTTTCTAGAAGCATTGTTTTTCTTTACTATTCCTTTTTTAGCTGCCTTGTCGATCGCTTTATAAGTAACAGATAACAGTTTTTTAGCCTCGTCTTTTTTGCCATCTTTAACTAATTTATCAATTCTTTTGATAGCTTCCTTCATATCTCTCTTGCGGCGATCGTTAATAACCTTCTTTCGAGAAGTTACTCTAATGGCTTTTTTGGCTGATGATGTAATAGGCATGGCTAGTTTGTTATAAAGTTATAAAGTTATAAAGTTATAACGTTATAAAGTTTATTAATTAATGTTTAATTACAATAGTAAAACATTAACAAATACAAGAAAAAAAAGCAATAAAACCCCGAACCTAAAAAGGTATCGGGGTTTTTGAATAAATACACAAATGATCAGATTGCCAGCAGGTTGGCTTTGGTCGGCTTAACTGTTTTATGAACAAACTCCTTCTTCTTTTCATTCCACCGCCATGTTTCTAAAGTATCATCACTGGTCCTTATCTTCATAGCCTGTCCCAAAATAAAAAGCTGCACGATTTCTGAAAATGCCGCATCGGGATTTTTTCCTGTTGATTCAAAATAAAATGAACCAGAAGTAGATATCCCGTATTTCTTTCTAGGATAGATTTTGTTATCGATACTAATCCTTGATACCCATTCATGATCATTCTTAAAAGATCCAATACTCATCAGTCCGGAACATTTTTTCTTAGCTCTTTTTTGCTTGATTTCAATAATAAAACCAATCTCATTAAGCTCTTTTTTCCAGCCTTCAAATGTCATGAAGTTTACATTCTTTACATTAAATCTAGAGATGCAACCTTCAATTTTTATTTGAAGTAACCTCATTCTAGGGTGCATATCAGTGATATCTTTTAATGCTTTGCAATTTTTAGCATGTTTACTAGCGTCATGATATCCGCCTTCGTAATCAAGACTGTAATTACCGAGTGTTCCTTTTGGAGCAGGTCTCACATTAGTCACTTGTTCTGAAGGAATGTACTTAATGGCTTTCTTTTCCCCGCAAAGCGAGCAATCCAAAGCTTTTTTATTATCTTCCATAATAAACTTATTTAATTGTTAGTGAAAAAAATTCGTCTATATTTAATCATGAATAAAAAAATAAATCAAATTAAACCTAGATTCCCGCCTTCGCGGGAATGACAGAGACGTGAGTAATTACAAATAAACGGGACAAACTTAATTTACTTGCTTTACTTGCCTTGCTTGATTTACTAGAATGAATACATGATCTCACGAATCGAAGGAATAATAATATTAAAAACGGATAAATATGCAGTGGTGGATGTCTCTGGTGTTGGATATAAAATCAATTTAGGATCAGATACTCTCGCAAAACTACCAAAAACAGGCGATCAAATCGCTTTTTTTACCCATCTCCATGTGCGCGAGGATGCGCTGGATCTTTATGGATTCATGGATATTAAAGAGTTAGAATTTTTCGAAATGCTCATAAACATATCCGGTATTGGACCAAAATCTGCTCTTGGAGTCATCGGTGTAGCGCCAATTGAAATACTCAAAAAAGCTATTGCTTCTGGGGATACTTCCTATCTAACAAAAGTCTCCGGCATCGGCAAAAAAATGGCTGAAAAAATCATACTTGAGCTTCGAGATAAACTTTCGGCTCTCGGCCATAAAGCAGAGTTTGGTGAACTCTCCGGAGAGCTTGATTCTATAGAAGCACTTAAATCTCTGGGGTACTCTCAAAACGAAGCACGTGAAGCATTAAAGCTAGTACCACCAGAACTTATTTCAACTTCAGACCGCGTAAAGCAAGCCTTGAAAATTTTAGGTGGTAAATAGTTAATCATCAAATATTAATTTTAATTATAATCAAAAACACTAACATTTTAAGCGATAGCAGAAAATGTTAGTGTTTTAATTTGTGGTTCTCTTGATCAATTCGATTAGTTCATCGAGAAATCCTATTTGCCCCAGAATTATTTTTTGCCTAGCTTCTTCGTATGTAAACCACCCAGCTCTATCAACCTCTGGAAATTTTTTCATTTGACCAGATCGAGGCGGCCACTCAACCGAAAAAGTATTACTTTTAATCTGACTTGGGTCACAATCTCCTTCCACTGCAAAAATTGATATAATCTTGCCACTTTTTTGCTTAACAGGAGCAAGTTCAATAAAAGATTTATTCATATCAATACTAAAACCTGTTTCCTCTTGGAATTCTCTCTTAGCGGCATCTAATGAATGTTCATTTTCTTCATATTCACCTTTTGGTACGGACCATGCGCCTAAATCTTTATTAACCCAAAAAGGCCCGCCCATGTGAACAAGAAAAAATTCTGTTTTAGTATTTATTAATCTATAAAGCAAAATTCCCGCGCTGTGTTTATTTTTCATTAAATTATATATTTAGAATTCTAAACAAGGCAATTCCGAAAGCCACAGAAACATTAAGTGACTCTTTTTTTCCCATCATGGGAATTTCTGCGACTATGTCAGATTTTTTAAGAATACTTTCTTGCAGACCAGAAACTTCATTACCAACAATAAAAACAATTTTATTTTTTTTATTTAATAGTTTAGAAACCTTTTTATAATTAATGGATTTTTTCCACTGCTCAATGGCAATCAAAGTAAAACCATTTTCTTTAAGTTGCATTAATAGATTGCTGATATTTTTTTTATGTTCCCATTTAATGGTATTTTCTGATCCCAATGCAGATTTAGAAAAATCATTTCTTTTTCGTCCAAATCTATCAACCGGCAATGGTGTATAGCCTGAAAGAAAAATATCATTAACTCCAGCAGCTTCAGCTGTGCGAAACATAGCGCCTACATTATAAATGCTCCGAACATCATGAATTATAATTCGAATATCTTTCATTAAGTAAAAATGATTTGCAACATTTTTTGCGATCGCAAAAAATGTTGCAAATCATATTAAATTTCTTTTAAGCTTAAAGTGGTAAATCAAAAGAAAAAATTCCAGCTCCCATAAAAAGCATTGATAGAAAAGTTATAAAAAGCAAAAATTTAAAATCAGGTGTAAGGGTGGCGAAGGGATAATTTTGCTTTCTTTTAAATAATGGCTCAAAAATTAAAACTACCATAAAGAAAATTGAAATATGTTGAATCAAAAATCCAGAAAGTGTAAAGGCACCACTTAATAAAAATATGATTGATGAAAAAAATACAAAATAATTATGTGAAGATATAAAACTTTTAAAAAAAACAATAGAATTTTTAATAAGAAAGTATGCCAAAAAAATACGGAATAAGACCGGTACAATAAAATTATAATCTAGCAAATCTGGAAAAAGATTAAACATGATAAAATTATCCTTGATCCTTAACGAAAAATAGAATATACTAATTTTTGTTAGTTTTCCGCCCGTAGCTCAGTTGGTAGAGCGGCTCCCTTTTAAGGAGAAGGTCGAGGGTTCGATTCCCCCCGGGCGGACATATTATATAGTTATTAATCTAATTTAACACAAAATCAATTTTAACACATTTTGAGTTCTTTAGAGTTATCCACATATTTTATTGCCTGTTTTATTTATAAGGTTATAATGTAAATGAAGCTTTTTGAAATACAAGTCTGCAGCACAATAAGTGGCACCGCTTTAGGGCAATTTTTTAAATGTGTCTACTGACTTAAAATATAAAAAGCAAAAATGTTCTTTGGCCAAAAAAACAAATAATAACCTCAATCGCCTTTGATTAAAATACTCCTTAAAATCAAAGGTAATAAAAACTTAATACAAAAAAACAAACGCCCAACTTTTGCTACCGCTAAATCAAGCACAGCACATGGTCGCAAAAGGTAATTCAACTCTATGAGTCTCAAACTCAATGAGCTCTGAAAGGGTAAAATCATCCTTCGCACACCGCAATGGATGAACACAGTCCTCCTTCGCACAAGGCTTCGGTGGGACACAGCGCAATACAAAAAACTAAATATACTAAAACTTAATATTTAAAACCCCTCATCTAGAGGGGTTTTTCTTTTGTCTAATATTAAATTTTTTTAAGAATAAGCTGCTCCAACCCAATTTCAAAATCAATTAATCCCTTATGCGCATCATGATACAAAGTGGTAATGGCTGAAGAAAGTTTTTTAAGCTCGTTCTCACTAAATTTTCCATATCTTTTTTGAACTACCATAGTTTTAACTTTCCAAAAAAGCATGCCTGTAATTGCCTCAGGCTCTGCACCAGTTGAAAGAAGATATTGTAATAATATCCAAGCTTGTTTTCGATCTCTTTTTTCTAATGCATCAGTTATGGCAAAAATATTATACCCATTTTTTTTAAAAACCTTCAAATCGTAAATTTTTATAATCGCTCCTGATTTTTTAAATTTATTCTCCAAATCTTTGGAAATTTTTGTTTCATTAAAAATAAAAATATTTTCAGATTCATTTAATTTATTTAACTTAGAATACACAAAATCTAAATTTTCTTTTTTTTCTAATATATTATCCAAATATACTATAAGCTTTTCATTGAAAATTGTCTTGCTTCCCATTAATTCATTAATAGCTTCATTTTTATAATCAACATCATTAATGGTGACAAGAGAAAAAGCAGAATCTTTTTTAGCATTAATTAAGATAGATTCTTTTTGTTTATTTTTTTCTTCAAGATTTGAGCCCGCTAATAAATAAATCATTTTAAATTAGTAGAAAGTTATAATTTTATAACGTAAAAAGTGTTTGAATTCTACTTGATAACTTTATAACATTACAACCTTATAACTATTTTCTGATGTTTTGAACAATAATGCGCGCTGCGGCTGCCGACAACTTTCCTTAATATTATTCCATTGCACCCCCTTTTTTTGCAGTGTTCACCTTTTCTGCGATAAGCATTATGATGGTGCTGAAAATTTCCTTTTTCGCCAAGGAGATTCCTATAGTCTGACATTGAATCACCTCCAAAATCTATTCCTTTTTTTAAAATAATTTTCATTGCTTTAAATATTTCCTTAATTTTTATTTTAGGAATATTTTTTACTCTTTCCTCTGGATGAATGCCAGCCATCCATAAAATTTCATCGGAATATATATTTCCAATCCCAGCAATAATAACTTGATCCATGAGAACAATTTTAATTAAACCATTTGGGCGCTTAAACAACCTGTCTGAAAATTTAACTAAATTAAAATCTTTATCTAGCGGTTCCGGTCCAAGACTGCTCAAATGCGGGGATTTTTCAATAGGAGAATCAAGTAAAGTAATTTTGCCGAATTTTCTAGTATCGCAAAATACCAAATGTTTCCCGTTTGATAATGTAAAAACTGCATGAATAAATCTATTATATGGATCTTGTAGAGGCCCTATTTCAGCCGGTTGCCATTTATCTCCCACCTTTTTATACTTACCATAAAGTAAGTGTCCAGTCATTTTCATGTGGATTAAAATTGTTTTACTATCTGCCCTGTGCTTAGTCGAAGAGTTAGCGAGGTGAATTAAAACATTCTTAGCCCGGCGGGAAGAACCAATGATTTTATGGTTTATGACGTTTTTTTTAAATTTTTTAAAAAAAACTACACTTTTTAAAGTATCGTTATAATCTTTACGTTTAGGCTTTTTAACAGCCAAATCAGTCCAAATATCTTTTATTTTGAGTCCAACTAATGAATTCTTAAGTCCATTTACAGTAGTTTGTACTTCAGGTAATTCAGGCATAAATAAAGGCTCTAGGCTTTAGGCCACTAGGCGCTAGTTAAAAATAATTCACTAGAGCCTAAGGTCTAGGTGCCTAGTGCCTACCTTATCTTATTATCAAAAACAATTTGGATCGACGTATATCTTTGTTTTTTAACACTTACAATAACCGGATGCTGATAAGGCGCAACATCTCCATAGTGTGATTTTTGCAAAATGACATAATCACCGGCAGTCAATTCGATTTTAAATGCGCCATTATTTTTAATGGTCGTATCTTTTACAAATTTTCCTTCTTTTGTGGTAACTCTTAAAACCATTGATCTTATATTGTTGCATCTTTCACCAACAGCCAAATTACTTTCGCATTTTTCGCTTGAAATATATCCTTTAATTCCTGATTTGGATTCAGTAGAAGCAGAAAAAATAGAAGTCTTAATTCCTAAATTAATATCTTTGCCATAAATTTCTCCAGTATTAAGAGGCGCTGGGGGGCGGAGAAATGGCCCGGCAAGCGACTCAAAATGTTCAGGGCCGCCAGTAAAAAACCAGACGAACCAAAGTCCTACTAAAATAATTAGGAGCCATTTCAAGTCATTTAAAGGATTATGTTTTGGGGGCATTTGTTTTTATCGACGAATTTATATGTTTATAAGTTCTAAACTTAAAAACTTACCAACTTATAAACTTATAAACTTATTCTAGAGCCATGAACTAGTGTTTTTTTTGTATTCAATATAATCATCACCATAATTTTTCTCTAATAATAATTCTTCTCTCTTTATGTAATAAAACTTTGTAAAAAGAGCAGCTATAATACTGGCTGCTATTATGACAATGGAATTCACCAAAAAACCAAATCCAAGAACCATAAAAATTACACCCAAATAAGTAGGGTGGCGTGTGATTGAATATGGCCCATGTTTAAAATCATCTCTAGTCAGTTTTTCCATCTTATTTCGAATAGCCAAAGATGTCCTTTGCGCCCAAAGTATAAGCAGGGGTCCAATAACAATTAATGTTAACCCAATGGCTCCAGAAATTTGATTTGGTATCAATCTAATAGGAAAAATGAGGTCTAAAAGAATACCAATAATTAAAAAAACAAAATATACTGTATAAGAATGAGCCAAAATACCATGAACTGATTCCTTTTTTTGATTGTCGGGATCCATATATATTATCTTAACGCACTAAATAAAAGTTTACAACCAATAATAAGCAAAGCGTTACTATAATTACTTAATTTACTGGCTTCAATTCTGCCCAATTATCACCAATATAAGCATTAGCGCCAAAAATTATCCGGCTTTCCACAGCATTTTCCATAACTCTTTTAATAAGATTAGCTCCCTCTAGAGCAACACTTTCCTCTGCCTCAAAAATAAGTTCATCGTGCACTTGTAGTAATAAAGAAAATTTTCCTTCTAAGTTATTTTTTTTAATCTCTTCATCAATTTTTTTCATGGCAATTTTAATAATATCTGCTGCTGTACCTTGAAGTGGTGCGTTCATAGCCATGCGCTCGGCTCCCGCTTTCAAAAACGGCAATTTTGATTTTAATGCCGGAAAGTATCTTCTGCGCCCAAAAAGAGTCTTTGTATATCCCTTTTTTTCAGCC
Organism: uncultured Candidatus Saccharibacteria bacterium; assembly: GCA_964626035.1. Taxonomy (GTDB): domain Bacteria; phylum Patescibacteriota; class Minisyncoccia; order Phycocordibacterales; family CAZVEC01; genus 2-01-FULL-42-20. The sequence goes on along the minus strand of CAZVEC010000036.1, from coordinate 1,360 downwards.
TCTTGTTTTATTTTATCAAAATAATTTTTTACTTTAGGAAATTTTTCAAAATAATTATTATAAAAAATCTGAGCCTCTTCGCGAGAACAACCCAAACTAGCTTTTAATGCATTTACTCCCATGCCATATATAATCCCGAAATTAATGGTCTTAGCTTTGCGCCTCATTTCTCCTGTAACTTTATCTTGCGGAACTCCGAAAACAAATGATGCTACCCCGCTATGAATATCCTCTCCTCTTTTAAAAAAATTAATTAAATTTTCATCTTCGGAAAGAAGAGCAAGTACCCTCATTTCAATTTGAGAATAGTCGCAAGCTACCCATTTGTACCCGGGTGTCGTGATAAATGATTTGCGAATCGCTCCTCCAAACTCGCCTCGTATGGGAATATTTTGCAAATTCGGATTACTGGAAGACATTCGGCCAGTGGTCGTCCCAGTTTGATTCAAACTAGTATGTAAGCGATTATTTTGGTCAACCAAACCCGGCAAAGGATCAATATATGTAGATAAAAGCTTTTGTAGCTCCCGATATTCTAATATTTTTTCTATTATCGGATGTTGATCGCGAAGTTTAATTATTTCAGATTCCCGAGTGGAAAGAGACCCACCGGCTGTTTTTTTTAATCCTTTGGATGATAAATTTAATTTACTATACAATATTTCCGAAAGTTGTTTAGGTGAATTAATATTAAAATCCTGACCGCTTAATTTATATATTTCCTTTTCAATAATGGCAGATTTTTTCTTATATTCTTTAGAAAGATCCTTTAAATATTCAACATTAAGCAACACACCTCTTTCTTCAGCTTTTTTAATAATTGGCAATAATGGCAGCTCTATTTCTTCATACACATATTTTAATTTTTTTTCATCTATCTCTTTTAGTATTTTATCTTTAGCTTCCATAAATGAAGAAGTATTTGCATATGAAAGAATATCTTCGAATGTTGGATTCGTATTTTCTGAACTTAGGAGCCACAAAGCAATACCTATTTTTTTAATTTCTTCCTTGTCGGGCTCCTTGAGACCAAAATTCTCCTCAACCCCCGGGGTTAAAGATGCCCCAACCCCGGGGGTTTCCCGAATTTTGGTCTCTTCCTGCAAAAATAATTTCTTAGCCCGGTCAATCAAGCTCTTAAATTCAAGTTCTTTAAATATTTTTTCCACTTTTTCAATACTTACAGTATCAATCCATTTTTTTTCTGGAATAGAAAAAGTGATCGGTGCATCATATCTGATAGATGCCAATGTTTTAGAAAAAAAAGCCTCCTCTTCATTTTCTTTTAAAAGTCTTATTATTCGATCAGTAAAACCCTGTTCCTTAAATATCTCTTCTCCTGATTTCCCGCCAGAGGCGG
>CAZVEC010000035.1:7275-9156 GCA_964626035.1 uncultured Candidatus Saccharibacteria bacterium | reverse complement strand
GCCCATGATGACAACAATGGGCGGGCGTGTGATCATATTTGATTGTTGGAGTTTTGGGGACATGATTAATTAACACAAATCACAGAAAGCACATTAACACATAAAGCAAAATTAATTTTTTAGTGTTTCCTGCCTGCCGGCAGGTCGTGTTTTCTGTGTTTTTATGATTTTAGGAAAGCTTTGCTTTCTCGATCGCTTCTTTCTCTTCCTCAGTTAATTCAATTTCTGATTTGTAATTTTTTATCGGTTTAGCAAAAAAACTCATTCGCTCTCTGGCATATAGACTAGAAAGAACTACTCCGTTTCCATTTTCATCCAGCATTGCAATAGTAAAACTTTGATTTCCACCCGAATCAGGGAAAGGATTATATCGAATTGTTTCTATTCCTTGGATACTTCGCTTTAGGCGCGCATCAATATTTTTAATAAATTCTTCCGTTTTATTTTCTTTAACGTTTAGATTATTTAAGTCTCTGACTAAATTTGAGATAATTTCCTCAAAATTACCGGCTTTTTTGCCGGAAAATATTTTTTTTAGGCGAATTTCAGTGCGAATCGTCCAAAAAATATGAAAAGCAACAATTAATGCTAGGATATATAGAATAATGGCTGTATTTGTAATCACAGGGCAAAATTATATACTATTTTTATACAAAAACCAAATTTTTTATGAAAATAAATAAAAAAACATATATGGATAATGCTTCGGCAACTCCGGTTGATCCGGATGTTTTGAATGTTATTTCTGGTGTTTCAAAAAATAATTTTGAGAATCCGAGCGCTTTACATGGCAAGGGAGTTTTAATTAGAAATATAATTAATAAATCACGTGAAAATATCGCTAAAATATTAAATTCTCATCCAGATGAAATTATTTTTACTGGCTCTGGAACTGAATCCAATAATCTGGCAATTCAGGGATTAGTAAATCAAGTTAATCAAGCAAGGCAAGTGAATCAAGTAACGCCAAAATTCGGGAAGACCCCCGGGGATGAGGCCGGTCCTCAAGATGTCCCGATGTCCGGCCTCAAGATGTTATCCCCGGGGGTTGAGGAGAATTTTGGCGTCAAATGTCATATTGTGACCACAAATATCGAGCATCCATCTGTTTTGGAAACATGTAAATATTTGGAAAAGACCAAACAAGCAGAGATCACATATGTTCCAGTGGAATCAAATGGTATTATAGATCCGTTAAAGATAAAGGATGCACTTAAGGATAATACTATCTTAGTCTCAGTTATGTATGCTAATAATGAAATTGGTACGATTCAACCAATTTCAGAAATTGCGAAAGTTATAAGGAGTCACAAAAAACAGAAAAGCATAAAAGCACAAAAGCACGAATCGGCGGAAAAAGGTCGAAAATTCGGGAAGACCCCCGGGGTTAAGGATGCCCCAACCCCGGGGGTCGAGGAGAATTTTCGACCCTGGGGAGCAGATTTTCCATTTTTTCATACAGATGCCGTGCAGGCGGCGAATTATCTTCCGCTCAATGTACAAAAGCTTGGAGTAGATATGATGACATTAAATAGTTCTAAAATTTACGGACCAAAAGGGGTTGGTATGTTTTATATTAAAAATCACGGATCAACTCTGATGAAGAACGGATCAACATGGATAATTAATCCGATCATGCATGGCGGGGGTCAGGAATATGGTCTGCGTCCGGGGACAGAAAATGTTTCAGGAATTTGCGGTTTTGCCAAGGCTTTAGAAATAACAGAAAAGATAAAGGGTAAAGAATCAGCACGGCTTGCAAAACTTCGAGATTATTTTATAGATCAGTTGCGACATTCTCACATTCTCAAGAATGTTGGAATATCAGTGAATGGTGATTTAATAAATCGCTTGCCGAATAATGTGAATATTTCGATATCG
>CAZVEC010000035.1:0-7155 GCA_964626035.1 uncultured Candidatus Saccharibacteria bacterium | reverse complement strand
AAGCGCCTGCAAATCAGACGAAATCGGCGAATCATATGTTATTAAAGCTATTCGTTCAGAAACAAAATCAACTGAAGGAAGTATTCGTTTTAGTCTTGGTAGACAAACGACTAAAAATGATGTTAAATATGTAGTGAAAGCACTCAATGAAATACTTAAGAAATACGAGAAATTGGAACAAGTAAATCAAGCGAGGCAAGTAAATTAAGTAAATTAAGTAAAAAATAATTACATGGCAGAAGAAAACGATAAAAAAATAATTGAAAAGGTGAAAGAGATTTATGATAAATTTGTGCAGAATTTAGGTAATTTACGGGTGAGAGAAAGAGATGTCGTGAAGAAATATAAAGAACATGATCGGCAGGAAAAAATCGAGGAAATCACTAAGTCGTTGAATAAGTAAATCAAGTAAATTAAGCATGAATCAAGAAAATAAGTAGTTTCGGGAAGAGGTCAAAATTCGGGAAGACCCCCGGGGTTGGGGCATCTTAACCCCGGGGGTCGAGGAGAATTTTGACCTAGAGGAGAAACTTCATAGGATTATTAAAACAAAAGATCATTAAATTATCAAAACAATGGATCAGAGAGAGAAAAATTTAAAAAATCAGGATTCCAATTTGGAAGTTCAGGAAAAAGAAAAAATCTCTAAAGAGGAGACGCCGGTTAGTGATGAGAAATTTTTGGCAGAAAAAAAAGAGCAGGCTCAAAATGAAGCTGCGGCTTTGACTGGTCAAATCGAAAAAGACAAGCAATCAATAAATCAAAATAGTTTATACGGGCAAGAAGTCATCAAGGAGCTTGATTCGATAAGCACACAGAATCAAAATTCTTTAAACGAATTTAATAATGAACTAGAATCGGTAGTGGGGACTGTCCCCACTACCGCGTTTGGGATTGAAGGGAAGGTTAAGCTAGAAGTTCAAGAAAAAAGTCCGCTGGATGAAAAATTTGAGCGTGAAATTTTGCCGATGCTTGAAGCACTTCGACCTGATGATGTGCTGATCGAGCAATTTGAGAGCGAGACAATGAATGAAATTATAGATACTATAAAGAAAATTCAAACCACTGAAGGTCGCTTAGTTGAAAATCCAGAAAAAAGTTTAGATGAGGCGAAAGTGATTCTAAAATCAAGGATTAAATCAGCTTTATATGACTATGAAAAATACCGTTATGATGAGTCAGACAAGCGGCCAAACAACGACTTTATTCGCCATGCAAAATTAGCCCTTCTTTCTGTAGGAGATCTTTCAGATTTTTCAAAATACATAGGAACTGATGAATTGGATGTTGTCAGGAAAAAACCCGGTTTCGATACTTTTCGGTATTATTTGGAAATTGATAAAGAGCGTAAATTCACTGAACGCGAGCTTAATGAAATAGTCAAAGCTGGTTTTGGTGAAAACCTAGCCTCCATACCGGCATATGAATTCGGTCAGTATTTTAGCGCCGTACCTGAATCATATCTAATGAAATTAGTTGAAAAGAATGATAATTTTTGGACCAATAATTTGTTGGAAAATTATCCGTCAAAAGAAAAATACAGTCATAATGTTTTTGAGGAGCTTGTTAAAAAAGGGAACGGTGATGTTGCACATAAAAATTTTAAGCATTTTAAAAACTTGAATTTTAAGGAAGCAATTGATGTTTATAGCCCAGGATATCCATTTTATGTGACAGGCCTTATAAATAATTTACAAACAATGAATTTGTCGGGAGAAGAATTAGGTAAGCATATTGATTATGTCACAAAACATCAATATGTTACTGATAATGATTTTAATATTCCAGAAATCAAAGAAGTATATAAGGACGTTATAGAAAAAATTAATATACTTAATGATTGGAAGACTCGAGACAAAATAATTCCTGAAAATTTAGAAATAGCCAAAAATCTTATAAAAGATGGCCATTTAGGATTTCTTCATGAAAGTGGTAAATATTTGGAAGAAATTGTAAATAAAGATTATGGATATATTCTGGAAGAAGCTAAAAAATATGACCAGGAACACTTGCTTGCGAGTAAGGGCTTTTTAAAACCAGAGGATCAATTGTCTTATGCCAAAAAACTTATCAGTCAAGGCAAAGAATTGTCTATTATCGCCGGGATACAGGGAAGAAATATATTATTTTCTTCTAAAGTCTTTGATCAAGAAATTTTCGATGGCTTATCGAAAGACAATAAAAAATTGAATTTAAGTTATTTTAAAGACCTAAATGAAAGCACATTTGAAAAATTAAAAAATGAAAATCCTGAAAAATTTTTCGGTCATGATCTAATTAATAATATAGAAAGTTTTAAGCTTGAAAGCACAGATAAATACAGCAAATATATCAAATATCAAGAAGTCTTAAAACTTGATGCAATATACGGCTATTTAAATTCATACGGCGCAAGTAATCAAAATAAAATAGATAAAGTTTTAAATCTTATTGCAGACAGTGGTCCGGAAGAAAGGCAAAAATACTCTGATTTAATAGCTAAAAATAAATTCGGCGGAACAATTTTTTGGAAAAAATTCGCCGGATCGGCGGTTGATGCGTGTTTTTGGAGTGACGAGAAACCACTGGAAGCTTACAGCAGATTTGAATCAACAATGCACAATTTTGATCGAGACATTGTGGAATTTATGCTTTCTGCAAAAGGAGAAACTGCATTGGGTCATGCAGATAGTATTGTCAAAAACGGACTTCCGTCTGAAAAAATTGAAATAATCCGTCAATATGAAAAAGCCTTCAGTAATCCGGACATAAGAAAATTCGTTATTGATCCGGGCTATTCTCGCATTACAAAGATGATCGGAGCCATTAAGAATACTCAAAATTTTGACAGGCTACTTTTTTATAATCCCGATCAGCAAAATGAATTTGTTAAATTGATGCGGACTCACCCGGAGGAAATTTCTAATTTTAAAGATCAAAACCCTACACTTTCACTTATTAGCTATATTGATATTGTTGAAAATCAAGATACGCATAGATTTAGAGAAGAGCAAAAAAATGAAATTTTAGAGCTCTTTAAAGGTCAATTTAAAGATAAGGCTTTAAGTGAAATTCATAAAGACTGGCAAGAATTTTTAAGCGGAAAAATTAATTATGCGCCACCGAATTTAGCCGTGCTATCCCGCTTCATGGAAATATCCGGCGGTGCCGGTAATTTGAAACACGTGGAGGCTTTAGCGGGCATAACGAGCCAATTAGAATTTTCTTTAAATCAGGACACGACAGTGGAAAGAACGAAATTGGAGGTAAAAGATCTGCTATCTCGCCAAGAAAAAAGATTTGATCGCGATAAATGGTCTCATGATGACCGCTCGGAATTTTACAATCTGTCCAAATCAATCATAAAAGCTAGCCCGAGCTTGTATTCATCATTTAGCCCGGTCCTAGAGCAAATGTCCGGAAAGGACCTTAAAAATTTTGCCAGAGATTTTTTGCCTCTTTATCAAGCACAGCTCGTTACTCTTGAGAAATGGAAAGGTGAGCGCACAGAATTTGATCCAAGAGATCTTGTGGGAGTAAGGCAGGGCTTATTTGAAATAGCCGAAAAATTAAAAAACAATCCGGAAGACAAAGAAAGTGTCTTGGGTGAAGAAAAATTAAGAATTTTAAACGAAATAAAAAGAAGCTTTAAAACCAGATTTGGACTGGAGAAGATTCCGGCTCAGTTTGATGGTGAGAGCGTAAGATCAATTCAAAATAATATTCGTTATCTTGGCAATATAAATGATAGAGATCAGAAAAAAGAGGCTATAGTTACATTCTTTTTAGGTTTAAATCTAAACAAGGAGTGGACAAAATTTAGGCAGGGACAGCCGATTGATGCCGGCTCGTATCTATCAAAAGAAAAATTAGAAATAATCCAGCCTATTTTAGAAGAAAGGAATAAAATGAATAAAGTATTGTCTGATAATCTTGGTATCGGAGAAAAAGATATTCCGACATTTCAAGAAATTCTTCAGGAGGATTCGTTGAATAACATGGTCGGTAATATTCAAACTATTGACCAAAAGCTTGGAAATATAAAAAGAAATATTGATGAATTGACGGATCCGGATACTTATCCTGAAAAAAGCGATAAGGAAATTGTGGCTCTGCTAATGGTGAATGGTAAATCTGTTGGCGCTGCACTTTCTAAGACTTTTGCCGAATCAAGCGGGAAGAATATTTCTTTAACCCCGGCTGAAGCAGAAATTAAAAATGACTTAGCGCGCATTTTCGATATTGATAAATGGAGCCCGGAAAAAGTAAAATCAATTCAGGATAAAATCCAGCCTTTTGGACTCATATCCAATATGATTCAGAAGATGGAATCTGAAAATATTGATGGTAAAATTTACGAGCTTCAGAAGCGTCTGGAACCGCCGGAAAATATTATTAATATTTTCAATAGGCTCGGTGAAAATTTTAAGCCGGAATCGGGCGCTTTGGCTATATCGCAAGACATAACATATTTGGAAAGTCTGATTGTTAAGGATGACAGTAAGCTTAGTTTGGAAGAAAAACAGACTACGGAGCTTTATTTGAATTCAATTAAAGAAAAGATGTCCGAGCTTGAAGCTCTTTATGACAAGACAAAAGAATATTTCGATAAGATAAAAAAGAGTTCGCACACCGGCGCAAATGAGATATTGAAAAATCGCTTGAACGAAATTGAAAGCATAATTTATGCCAAGGGTGATAGCTCCATTATTACTAGCCGCATGACCTCTGATTTGAATTTGGTTATTGAAAATATGCGCCAATGCTTAGGCTGCCTGCGCAAGGAAGCCAATAATGACACTAATCTGGCGTTTGGAGATTATAATAAGTTTTTCTTTATGAGTCAGACGGAAAAAGAAAAGGGCAGTATGGCCGATGAAATTATGTTTTTTGCACCTGTAACTGCTGAAGATGGTTCCAAAGAAATGTCTTTCGTTTTTGATAGGGTCTATGGCGCTAAATCTCCGGATGTTTTTATCAATCATATTGCAACCGCCTACAAAAAATACCAGTCATTAAAGCAAAAATTTCCGGATTCAAAATTATCGTTAACGGCAACCAAGGCGGCGCTGATGAGCGTGGGGCTTGATGAAAAAACTTTTGCCAATAGATTAAAAGCGATTCTGGGTGATGTAAAAATTGGATCTGAATCTGCGAATTTGACAGCTAATATTCCCAAATCAGCTTTCAGCGATAATTATATAGAATTTGGCATTGGTGGAGCTAGAAGCGCCGGTGATCGAAATTTTGATGGATTAGTTATAAAATAAAGATATTCTGAAATTTATGGTATTATTTGCTTATGCCGGAGGAGCAAAAATTAATTAAGGAAATCAAACAGCATCCGCTGCATTATTTTCTGTATTATACGGCTGGGATTTTTATTGCAGTGGTTTCAATTTTAGCGTCTTCGTGGTTAAATGTATTGGTAGGATTACTGATTATTGTCTTTGTTGATCTTATTCGCAGAGCTCATAGTTATAGAATTTATGATACTGGCGTGGAGAGACAATTTAAGTTTATTATGATTTCTAAAACGTTCACTGATTATTCCAGAATTCAAGATTTGTCGGTTGAAAGAAATTTAGTTGATAGGATATTCGGCCTCGGCAAGGTTAAAATAAACACTGCCGGTTCGCCTGGGATTGAAGTGAGTTTTGTAGGCATTCAAAATCCGGAGGAGATCGAGGAGATGGTGAGGGGAAGGCTGAGAAAATAAAGAATAAAAACACATAAAACACAGAAAGCACGAGAAATTAATTTTGCTTTTGTGTTCAGGTGCTTTATGTGCTTTTATAGATTAACGTGGATATAAAAGACCTAAACAAATCGCAGTTGATACTTTTGGTGATATTGGTCACCTTTGTGATTTCTATTGCCACTTCTGTGGCGGCTGTTTCTCTTTTACAGGTAGCGCCGGTGGAAATAGTTCAACCGATTAATAAAGTTGTAAAAGAAACTATTGAAAAAGTGGTCACCATAAAAGGAAAGACACTTTCGCCCGAGGAAACAGAATTACTGCAAAAATTAAAGGAGCTGCAGCCTCTGCTTGAAGGGTTAAATAAAAAATCTGATGCAGTGGAAGTGATCGACGCAAATACTGGAGAAACCACTAATGCGGAAACTGGGCCTGGCACGGAGACTGGATCGGTAGATAGTGCAGACGCCGATGCGGCAGCTTCAGATGATTCGAATGCCACATCTACCCCAGAAAGTAACCAAACTGGATCAGGTGAAAACCCTGCAAATACGCCAGAAAACGATCCAAATTTGACAAACTAATAAAATTAACTTATAACTTACAAACATATAAACTTAAAAAATAATCATGCTACCCCCATTCAACCATTTCACAACTAAAGCAAAAGAAGCCATAAAGCGAGCCCATGAGCTTGCTATTGAGCGCGGCCAAAATCATGTGAGTTCTCTTCATTTACTCTCGGCTTTAATGTTGCAAGAAGAAAGCAATATTATTTCGATTTTAGATAGACTGGAAGTTGATACTATTCTTTTGTCTGATACTGTTCTTGAAGCCATAGAAGCTCCTGAATCTAGAAATACAGTTTCACCTTCATATCAGATTTATTTGACCCCAGACCTTGCTCAGGTCATTGAAAGCTCCAGCAAGTTAGCTAACTTTTTAAAGAGCGAATTTGTATCTGTAGAACATCTTTTTTTGGCTCTTTTGGAAGTAGCTTCCGAGGCACGCGAGATGCTTACTAGATTTCGAATTAGTAAAGATGCAGTGCTTAAAATTTTGGAAGAAATGAAAGATCAAAATATTACAGATATCGGACCAAGCAAAAAATTTAAGATGCTTTCAAAATATACTAGAAATTTGGTTAAGCTTGCTCAAGAAGATAAGCTTGATCCAGTAATTGGTCGCGATGGAGAGATTATGAGAATTATGCAGATACTTTCGCGTAAGACAAAAAACAATCCCATTTTGATCGGAGAAGCAGGTACCGGAAAAACTGCTGTGGCTGAGGGGCTTGCTCAAAGGATAGCCAAAGGAGATGTACCGGAATCATTAAAAGATAAAGAATTGGCATCTCTCGATTTAGGTTCGCTTGTTGCTGGTACAAAATATAGAGGGGAATTTGAAGAGAGGCTTAAAAATATTATGAAAGAAATTGAGCGTGCCGAGGGCAAAATAATTCTTTTTATAGATGAAAT
>CAZVEC010000034.1:5023-9516 GCA_964626035.1 uncultured Candidatus Saccharibacteria bacterium | reverse complement strand
GCCAGCTGCACCCGCAAATTCTTTGCCTTTTTCATGGCGCCACCGAACAACGCCGTCTCCGCCGCGTCCCGCTTCTGCATAAATTTTTAGTTCGTCGATAAACATCTAGATAGCTTTTAGCTGTCAGCTGTCAGCTTTTAGTTTTTTAATTTGGTTGGTAATAAATTGCCGTCCTTATCAAGAATATTTTGATATTCATCAATACTTGGTTTTTTTATAATAATCCTATATCCTTTTCGTCCTTTATTATCATCCGTAAAAATGTATTTAGCAGAGTCTTCGCCATATTCAGCATTAATTAAATTAACAGTTGCGTCCGCTGAGCCGGAACTATATTCAAATTTGCTATGATCAATACCGAGCCTTTCCCAATCCTTAGATAGCCTGTAAAGTTTAATTTTCTTCTGATAATCCGGAATATCATCTAAATAATCATATTTTTTTAATAAACCTTCCTTCTGGCGAGCTATTTCCTCATCAAGTTTTTTTAAACTGTTTGGAATACTCACTGATTTAGTATTAAGTCTTATTCTTCTAATTGAATTATCCATAATAGAGTCATACTACGCTTTTAATGCAATTTTGGCTAGTTTTAGTGCACCATCTTTTGATTTTGCAGAGGCTAAAAATAATGCCCTGTGGCAGAAAATCGCATCATTAACATTGGTAATTTTTTGGAATTCAATTCCCTGCATTCCCGCCCAATTTTTCGGTAAAGGTTTTCGGCTTTTAAATGAATCGGGGGTTTTTTTAATTGCTGCTATTTTCCAATTTTTATCCTCTTTATCAGGATAAATAACATAAAGTGGCTCACTGTATTCCCCTAAAACATTTAATAAATCAAACCTGGAAAAAGACTTATTAACTACAATTATTTTTTTATTTTCTGATTTTCTGTATTCATTATCCGTAATTTTCTTCATATTATAAAAATCTGAATTTACTTTTATTTCTCTTGTTAAAATTTCCCTAGCCCATGAAAGCATTTTCCAAAATGATTTATTTGTACTTTGGTTTTCCTTCCATGTTGGCTGAAAAATGGCAAATAAGCTATGTGGCTCATAAGGCCAAACATTTTTATAAAGTAATTTAACATAATCGATACCGTTATCGCCTGCGTCAATAGATTGAGCTAAAATTTGATCGATTTTGTCGGAAACAAATTGTGATCCACATAATTCCTTACCGAATCTTTTCCAAACAAGTCCAAACGAAGCATATGGTATGCCATTTTTTCGCTTTCCAGCTCCCTCCTTTTGGTGGTGGTCAAACAAATTTTTTTTTGAGTTATATATTCCGCCAACATCAACTACAAAGTCACCTGTATTAATAATTGACATATCGCGTGTTCGGACAATCCTAAACAACTGCTTCTTTTTTTTAAGCAGAAGAGAAAGTGATGCACAAGCAAAAACATCATCTGCGTGAAACGACCCGCTGTGCGTAATAATTATTTTCTTTTTCTCTTTTATGTTCATGTTAGGTGACCGAGTTAAAAATTCTCCTCGACCCCCGGGGTTGGGGCATCTTTAACCCCGGGGGCCTTCCCGAATTTTAAACTCGGTTTGATTTACTGGTTCTTTATATGATTGTGATAAAATTCTTCTACAAGTTCGTAAGCAAATGTAAGCAGCTTTTCGATGACAATGAAAGCAGCTACAAATAAAATAATAAGGATTGTGAACCGCTTAATTTCTTTTGTTATTGACAAAGCCGCAAAACTGAAGAAATATCCCAGTGATACAACCGCAGAAAGCCATATAACATTAGACATAAATTCAGCCTTCAAATATGTCTTAAATTTTAATTTAGAGTAGCCAGCAAAAATAATTGTAAAATTATTGATTCCAACAATAAATTTTGACATAAATATTGACCAAAATGGGCGTTCAAAAAAATGCGGCAAATAATTCATTACTTTCTTATTTAGATATTTAAACATTTTGCTATCCGGAAATTTTTTATTGAGAATATGCCCAATGTAATATCCAAAAAAACTTTTTATTACAACACCGGAAAATGCGATTAAAATTGACGGCCATAGATCAAGGGCGCCCAAATGAGTGAGAATTCCAGCAAAAATTAAAACAATTTCACCCTCAAAAATCATTCCAAAAAAAAGAAGCACATAGGCCCAAAATTGATTCAGTATTACAAAACTTGTTATTTCTGTGACTGTCTGCATACGCTCTTTTGTCATTCCCGCGAAGGCAGGAATCTAGGTTCAATCAATACAATCTGGATCCTCGTATTCACGAGGATGACATACATATTAATTCAAATAATTACTTCTTCATCTTATGCGCTATCCAATTTATTAGTGAAATCACCAATGCTCCGATCACGGCATCCTTGATAGTGGCGATGACAAAACCTGAGATAATAGTAGATGGATACCAAAAAAAGAAAACATTTAATGCTACAGAAAATAATCCGAATGTAATAAGATTTATCGGCAGTGTTAAAATCTTCAAAACCGGTTTAACAATGATATCAATAAACACCAAGACAGCGCCTATAATCAAAGCGATCCACCATGGTGCTACGTCAATACCCGGAATAAAATATCCGAGTCCAAAAACTGCTGCTGATAATATTATCCAATGAAAAATAAAATTCATATAATTATTAGTTTTTGTTTGTTATTTTATCGTTAAATTCATCAAAAAAAAGCGCCTTATCAACATCCTCTTCATCCATATCGCCTTCAACCATTAATCTATTCTTTATATTAGAATATTTATTTTCAAGTGCCGAGAGTTCCGCTTTTACAAGCTCAATTTTAACATTTAATCGATCTGTTTCCTTGGTATTATCATTATCATTTTTTATTGAATCACGTTTAATAATGTAACCTGTCTGTAATTCCCTTTTTTCAGCAATTTTCTTCTTAATAGTCTTAATTTCATCTACAAGCCTTTTGATTTCCTTACGTTTTGATATAGCATCCTTCATTTCAGGATTTACCGCAATTTGAAGATCATCGTTAAGTTCGCTCCTTATTAATTCTTTTTCCTTAAGCTCAGCCCTCATAGCTCCCACCGCTTTGACAGTCATAATATCCTTAGAATTTCTTAATTTTGAAATTGATGCCTTTAAATCCTTAATCTTTCTTTCATTATATTCAATATCTTTTGAAATTTTTGATATTTCATTAGCTTGATTAATTTCTGCCGCTGCCTTTCTAGCCTCATCATACATACCTTTATATGTATGCTTACCTGTTGGCTGGTTTGGCACACTTGATGGATTTATTTTTGGATTCATAATTACTTTTAGCATACTTGTGACTCGTATTATTATACTTAATACAAAATACAAGATACTATCTTTATATTAATTTTTTCTTTGCTCAATTACTTTGCTTAATTTTAATTTTTTGACCTTTTTATAAATATCAGATTGCTCATTTAAATTATCATAAATTTGCTCATATAATTTTTCATTCTGTTTCACCAATAAATCATATTCAATTCTATATTTATCATATTGCTCATTGTGTTTATCAGCAGTTTCTTTTGTCATCCTACCACCATTGATTATATCAATCTGCTCATTAGTCATTTCTGACATTATAGTATTTAGTTCCTTGCACTTTTCAAGCAATTTCATTGATTCATCTACTAATTTGTCAAAATTTGACCTAGTTTCCAAAAACCTTTCCTTTTTAAGAAGAAGTTTGGCGCCAGTGCTAACCGATATATTTGAATTATTTGTATTTTCCATTGTATTAATTTATTTAGTCTCCAATTATCTAATTGTCTAATTTCTAGCATCTAATATCTACCCGAACAATTCATCCACTGCCTCCTTTACCACCATACCGTCTGCTTTTCCTTTCAAATCCTTCATAATAGCGGCCATAAGCATTCCTTTTTTGGTTGGATCAGTGATTCCAAGCTCATCCTTTTTCGCTTTGGTTATCTTTTCCACCTCTGACTTATCCATCAGTTTGGGTAAAAATTCCTCAATTATTTTATATTGTGCTTCCTCTTCTTGAGCTAGATCCTCCCTCCCGCCAGCCTTAAATTGGCCAATAGAATCCTTTCTTTGCTTTCCAATTCTTGTGATCACAGCCAATGCCTCCTCATCTGAAAGCATTTCGCTTGGCTTCCTTTTTTTAGCCACTAATTCATTAGTAAACGCAGTCGAAATACCACGCAACACATCAAGTTTAATGGAATCCTTTGCTCGCATAGCATCTTTTATTTGGTTTTTGATTGTTTCTTGTATAGTCATACCTTGTATTCTAGCAAATCGTGATATAATTTCAAAATAATTTATTGTTTAAGCTAACGCCTAGAGCCTAGTGCCTAATTAACTATTCATATGTCCCAATACTACAATCCCAAACGAACGCGCAATCTATTTAACCCAGACTCAACGGAGCCTTTTGGTATTAGTCGCTCAAAGATAGATGCATTTATAGAATGCCCTTGTTGTTTTTATCTTGATCGCCGGCTCGGCGTGGCCCGCCCGCCCGGCTTTCCTTT
>CAZVEC010000034.1:0-5013 GCA_964626035.1 uncultured Candidatus Saccharibacteria bacterium | reverse complement strand
TTAATGCTGCAGTTGACCGATTACTTAAAAAAGAATTTGATATTCATAGAGCTGCCAATACCGCCCACCCTTTAATGAAGGCATATAAAATAGATGCTGTGCCTTTTGCACATGATGATCTTGATGAGTGGCGTGAGAATTTTAAAGGAATTAGATTTCTCCATAAACCAACTAATTTAACTATCAGCGGCGCAGTGGATGATGTATGGATCAATCCTAAAGGCGAGCTAATTATTGTAGACTACAAAGCAACCGCCAAGGATAGCGAGGTGAGCCTTGATGCTGATTGGCAGATTGGCTACAAGCGCCAAATGGAAGTCTACCAATGGCTTCTTCGACAGAATGGCCACAAGGTTTCTAGTACTGGATACTTCGTCTATTGCAATGGTCAGGCAGACAAAGAAGCATTTGATGGAAAGCTTGAATTTGATATAAAAGTGATTCCCTACACCGGCGATGATTCATGGATCGAAAAAACTATCGTGATAATAAAGAAATGTCTAATGGACGACCGCATCCCATCACCCTCAAAAAATTGCGACTACTGCGCGTATAGAGATGCAGTACTTGATGTCGCACCCCAAAAGATAAATAACGAAATCAAAAAAAATATTAAGGCAAAAAAAGCTCCGGAGACAAAAACGCTTTTTGGATAACATTCAGCATACAAAAAAATTACAACATTTTATGCGACCGCATAAAATGTTGCAAATAGTAGAAGATCTAGCAGGCAATAAAAAATATTAAAAGACTTACATAAGACTTACATTAAAATGCAGATAATAAAAAACTGCGGCTCGATGATATATCGAGACCGCAGTCTGTTTGAGTAAAACAAAACCCGCCATTTCTGACGGGCTCTATGCACAATAATTCTTTACTCTTTCTTGGAGAGTATAGCAGTTATCACTCCAATAAACCCCACGGACATGACTGCTAGATTAAACATATATTTTTTCCCATCCACTTGAAAATCATCATCCATGATGCTTCCGATGGATAGAATAATAATTATCGCCAGGACAAATCCAGACAGAAGAGAAATAATAGCAGAAGCTGTTTTCATAAATTTAGTTTTAAGGATTTGTAGTACTTTTCCGTTATACAACTAATGACCTACAGGGCTCCGCCCATTGCTGTCATTATTCCTTTCTGTCCGTTACACTTCTTTACGTATGTAACGCCCTTTTTCTTTTGGTTAAACTTTTTCTGAGATTTCATGTTTTGATTGCTGGCGCATGATGCCAGTGCAATAAGTATTGCAGATGCAAGAATTAGTTTTTTCATTTTTATAGGTTTGAAGTTAAACATTATTATACTGTTTTATTTTTGTTGCAGCTTTCGCATAAATGCGGATTAGATTCAGTTTTACTTTCTGGACCAATAGATATCACATATCTCTCACAATCCTCGCATTGGCCGTGGACAATTTCCCATTTTAGTACTTTCATTATCAAATTAGCAAAAACTAGGATTGCAATTGGCACAACAAGCATGGAAGCAGCTCCATTGAACCCAATCAAGCCCCAACCAACAAAAAGAAAGATGAAACAAACATAAACCAACAAAAGAGCAAAAATTATTTTTTTCATGATTTTTAGTTATTAATTGTTAGACATAAGAGAATTCTGCTGGAGATTCGCTTTAATTTTAATATATTTTAATTGTGGAATCTCCATGAGGATTCCCTCATGTCTGCCCTTATAAACCTTGTTTTCAATGAACATTTATATTTAAAGTATAGCATAATTTAGCCATTTGTCAAGTACCAAAATCGCCTTATTTTGATATAATTTTCGTATGGTTATTAAAGTTATTAAGGATAGAATTAGCCTAGAAGAAGCTAAACAAATAGCTACAGAATTCTATGGAAGGATGGTAAAGGGAGTGGTGGATATAGAGCAGGAAATAGTAGCTCTAGGCGGTGAATATCATATGGATGCAAATGTTGTTTTACTTGAACAAGGATCAAATCAGCAAAATGTCTGGGGATTTAACGTACATCTATATAACGACAAAAATTCAGATGATTGGATCGAATATACTTCCCTTATAAACATAAGACCAAATCAAGATAATCGATCAATGATTATTGAGAACGATGAATTGAAAGCCAAAATAAGAAAAATATTGGAAAAAATCATTTATGAATAAAACAAAACAAAGAGGCTCATTATTTTTGATGGCAAATCTTGGGAGTGAGATATCTCGTGTTTTTTCAAGCTGGAGAAAGGGCAATAAGGAGCTTTTGGAAACCTCTGTAAATAGGTCAAATAAAATTATTGATGATTTACTTGCTGATGAACAAATGAAAAAACGCGCCAGCGAAATTCTGATTTTAAGGGATGTTATGGATGATTTGGTAAAAAACAATTTGGCAAATTATCGCATCAATGAAGCTCAACTTCAAAGCTATTTTATACCATTTGCTCTAAGAGTGATGTCAAAATAATAAAAAGAAAAAGCGTCCGATTTCGGACGCCTTTTATTTATCTAAACAGGTTAGATTTCTGGCGCGTGATAAGCATCACGTTATTTTTACCGGGTGTGTCGCCTCTTCTATGGCCTGCAAGACTGCCATCACATTTGAAATACGTATCACGCGAATCATGACCATGCTTTGCGTGATAACCTTCAAGCATTGAAAGAACGGCTTCCCTGAAATGAAAGAAATACTTTTCACCATCCGGATACTCTTTGCTTTTCATGCCGGTATACATGGCTCTGATAAATTTATCTCCAAATTTATCGGTAATCATTTCATAGCATTTGTCTTTTTTTATTTCATAACAGTGAATCATAGGCCCCGTGTACGCAATGTTTTTTCCATCTGGTGGAAATATTTCCGCCATTTTTTCCATTATTCCATTTACTAGCCCACGCCATCCTACATGGATGATGCCAATAGTTTTATAATTATAAAAACATATTGGAGCGCAGTCGGCATGCCTTACGCCAAGAATATATTCATCCCTTTCGGTCCAAATACCATCACACTCGGAGAGATCCTCATTTCCGCTTTCGAGCTTCACGATTTTTGTGCCATGTGTCTGATCCGGAATGATTGCCTTCCTCGGCCAGACATCATTCGGGCCATATGTAGCTATTTTTGTCATATCTTTTTTTTTTATGTTAAACAGCAATTTCACGCATAGGCTAACATATATCAGACAAAAGAAAAAGCGCCCGATTTCGGACGCTTTATTTTAATGACATGATGAATTTAACCGAGGAAAAGCTGCGTGCCGTGAGTATTAATGAGCCGGTGTAAATGATGAATCATTTGGTGCTCTTTTTCTGAGCTACCCCAACGAGTTTTTGGATACAGGATCATATGTGTTCCCACCTCCATAGCAATCATCGGATCACCCCATGAGGCCTTGAAGGTCGCCTCGTTCACCTCTAGCCCAATAGCGTCAGCATGAGCAATAATGATCGGTTCGCGATGAGTTCTTTCAATTTTCAAAATCATCTTCTTTACCTCATCCTTGATCGTTGAATCATCAATTTGGGGAAACTTAATCCGTACCGGTACCTCGCCAAAGTCCTGAGAATAGGCATGGCCGCTTGGGAATAATTCCCTTAAGAGGGCTTTTTTATTCTTCGTGAGATAATATTCACGACAGATTTCAAACTTCTTTTTTGACATTCGCTTATCCCTATCTCCCAGCGCAATCCTCTCCAAAATTTTCCAGCCATAATCATGGTTTTTCAGCATGTCTTTTAGTGCTTGCGGAATTTTACCGTAGCATTCGCCTTCCTTGCTCATCTTTTTAAAAATGAAGAAATTCATTTTATTTAACAGATTCTTGGCGAATCTTGTTTCAAGAATTATAGCGCCATCATTCAGATTGAATTCTTTTTCCTCTTCAAGGAATTTTTCAATCCTTGATTTGAGATTTTTGTAATCCTCATAGGCAAATCCGTAATTTTCAAGCTCCACATTGTGGAAAGATTTGAGATGGACATTGCCGTCCAGAATTTGGTCAATAAGGACGTTTTGTCCCGCTTTCATTTCAGTGATTAAATCCATGTTGTTTGTGTTTAAGTTTTAAATGTACAATATACAAGAGACATATTACACAATTATAGATATATGTCAACATTTACAAGAAATACTATCTATGTTAATTTCAAATTGAATTATTTCATTTAAAACCAAAACTATCATGACAGAAGAATTAAGAAAAAAATATGCTCAGGACATCGCGATGTCGAGCCTTTCTATTGGAGCAATCAAATTAAGTCCAAAAAAACCAATTATTTGGGCGTCCGGATATCCAATGCCGATTTATAATGATAATCGCATGTTTCTCGGCCATCCGATGTTCTGGAAAGAAGTGCTCAATATTTTAAAAATAAATATTGAGATCATAGAAAATATCGAGATTAGCAAAAGATTCGATGTAATTGCCGGAACATCCACAGCCGGAATTCCGCACGCAGCAATGATAGCTAATCCACTATCTCCCCTCGCCTACAAGATGATTTATGTCAGGAATGAGCCAAAAGGCCACGGCCTAGAAAATCAAATTGAGGGAATAGATGTTGAAAAAGGTTTAGAGGGTCAAAGAGTAGTCCTAATTGAAGATCTGATTTCGACAGGCAAAAGCTCAGTCAAGGCCGTACAGGCAATACGTGATGCGAATGGCATATGCGACCATTGCATTTCTATATTCAATTATGGCTTCGATAAGCCGAAAAAAATGTTTGCCGGTGAGGAAAGCTTTGGAGACAAGGATAATCCAAGATTTCTCGACAAGCCATGCAAGGTGATTTCACTTCTCACCTATGACATATTGATTGAAACAGCCAAGAAGAACAGCTACATAGATGATGCTGATCTTAAAATGCTGGAGTCATGGAATTCCGACCCTTTCAATTGGGCAGAAAAAAACGGATTCAAGAAATAGTGTAAAATTTAAAAGGGCGAATCAGAAATTCTGAATCGCCCTTTATTTAATCCGCAGGAAACCCCGCACGATGCATCCCGCAGGTAGTGCGGGGATGAAT
>CAZVEC010000033.1:0-9768 GCA_964626035.1 uncultured Candidatus Saccharibacteria bacterium | reverse complement strand
CCCTAATAGCTCATAAAAAACATCAGTGAAGTAACCTCGTATAGCTCATAATTCCTGTTAGTGTAGCGGATATGACTATGAATACAAAAAAGGAGCTATTTGGCATTGAATTAGAGATATATTTAAAAGCTAGCAAGAAAGAAAAGAGTAAAATTCTTGATTCCTTAAGCAGACAAACAGGCATGTGGAGAGAGTCGATCATGAGAAGCTTTAAAAGGCTTCAAATGCAATCCATATATTCCCCAAAAGGCAGAAGGGGTCGAAAAGAATATTACACGCCTGATGTTCATGCGGCTCTTAAAGAAATTTGGAAATCGGCAAATTCCTGTTGCGGAGAATTATTGCATCCAATGATTGGTGAATATGTTGCCATTTTAAAGAGAGACAAAATGTGGAATCATAATGATGAGACTACTGGCAAGCTTCTTGCTATGAGCGAAGCGACAGTTAAAAGAAAAGTCTCGGGCTGGCAGTGTGAAAGTGGAAGAAAAGGAATATCAACAACAACCCCTTCGGCTATTAAAGAACGAGTACCAATATTCCAGGGTTCATGGCATGAGGTGCCTGTGGGTATGGGCCAGATTGATACTGTGGCTCATTGCGGTGGCAGCCTTATCGGGGACTTCATGTATAGCTGCGGATATGTAGATGTTTCTTCAGGCTGGTTTCAATATACTGTGCAATGGAACAAAGGAATGGAAGCAACCAAGCAAAGCTTGGAACACATACGGTCACTGTTGCCGATTTTGCTTAATCATATACATCCAGATTGTGGCACGGAGTTTTTAAATCAAATCGTCATGGGTTGGTGCGAAAAAGAAAATATTGAAGTTACAAGATCAAGAAGTTATCACAAAAACGACAATGGATATATCGAACAAAGAAACGGGCACATTGCCAGAAGATGGCTTGGGTACGACAGGCTTGATAATTTAAATTTATTGCCAAAGATAATTAAATTCTATGATCTAGTATGCCTGTACCACAATCATTTCATTGCTCAGAGATTATGTATCGGTACGAAAGAATTATGGAATGGAAAGCATCGCAAGGTTTATGAAAAGAAAGGGATGACACCGTATACAAGGTTATGTGCCAATCCTAATGTTACCGAAGATGTTAAAACTAAATTAAAAATTGAACACGAAAAATACAATCCAAAAATACTTCACGACAAGCTAACCAAGATGAAATGTGATATATTAAAAACAAATCGGCACACTAATACACAGAGCTAGCTTCACTAACATTTAATTATGAGCTATTAAGATAATCTCTTTTCCTGAAGAGTGTTTCAGATATGCTTCATACATTTTTTTAAGATTTCTAGGGTTAAAACCAACCATAGGTTTAGTTTCTTTTTTTAATGTTTTCATAGTATTTAGTTTTAAATGTAAAAATAAATTCATCATTACCTTATCATACAGACATTGACAAGTCAAGGTATTCTTGGTATTCTCTACTCGATAAATAGTTCTAATTAATTAAAAACTGAATATGAGCCAAGGAAATATTTCATTTGAAATCTATGACAAATACAGAGTCAGTCCTGTATTTAGATTTAAAAAATCTGGACAAAAGCAGACATTTCGTGCAAGCGGATTCAAATTTGAAATTGAGCACAAAAAAGGAGGAAAGAAACCCTACAAGCGACTTATAAACAACTCAGATTCGCATGGGGATTTCCGGGAAGTAGTTGCAATTGTTAAAAAAGGTAGAGGAAAAATATGCATTAATATTTGCAACAAGGATCGCTTCAAAATCGAGTGCTATCCTAAGGAGGCATTCATAGTCACATACAAACTGTTTGACTATAAGAATGATCCCGACTACAAGGATGTTGATTTTGATTAGAATATTGAATCTCAAGAAAAAAACCACCGACTTCGGTGGTTTTTAGATTATGAAGAACAATTATGTTATTCATTTATTTAATCTCTCAATCCATTCCCTAGGAATTTTTAGATGCAGCCAATTAGGGTCATCTAATTCCCTCGAAACAAAAAAGAAGAAGCAATGAACAAAACTTAGTCCCCCAACTGAAAATAGTCCAACAAATAATCTGTTATAGGGTAACATCATCAGCGCAAATATTGCCAATAATGAAACTATAATGATTGCTAGATATATTAGTGGGTGAACTGTTTTTTTATATATTCTCCGGAATAACCTAAAATCATCATCAAGTATAGCTGATTGCAATTCATCATATTGTTGTGATAGCCGCGAAATCGTGAATGTTGGCAATAGTGCAGAGAATACAAGAAATCCGCCAACTACAGCACTCATTATCTCTTCATTCTCAGGAAATATATTAAAATTGTCTCTAAAAAAATAAAACCAGATTAGAAGAACTGCTGCAGTAAAAATTACAGATTTAAGAATTATTTTCAGATACATAATATTGAGTTTTAAATGTAAAATAAATTCATTATTAAATTATCACAAAATGCTTGACAAGTCAATGATTTATTGGTATTCCCTATTACATTAAAAAAACCCTTACAGATATGTAGGGGCTTTTTTTATTCAATTTTTTATGAATTTTTTAGTGATGCTTATATCTCCATCTCCGGACATATAATTCAGAAAATATATGCCACGGCTGAGAGAGCTAATATTAAAGACATGCGAGCATTTGTCTTTTTGTACCTCATCTATCCTCTGCCCCGCCATGTTGTACATGCTGAATTTTCCTATTCCCTGCTTCAATGTGAATGCGGTCACAGTTTCTGTGGCCGGACTTGGATAGACCAGCAGGCCTTTCTTATTCTCATCTTTTGACGAGGCGTCACCGGTCTCAAAACTTTCAAAATAACTGCAGTATAATCCGCTATCGTTTTGAGCACATATGTTTGTGTAATAAATCGCATTGGCATCTAGATAGCGGATATAGACTGATACGTCTAGAATAGAATCAAATCCTTCAACCCCTGCCATAGGCAGCTCGCAGCAATTTGTGCTGTCTTTTGATACAGTGATCCACCATTTCGTCACCAGCCAATTAGGCTCAATGGAGGCTTGAATTTCGACCGTTGTGCCACTGACTATTATATCTGTTATTTCCGCCCATGGTGACATAGGAATGTTCCAGTGAATAGTTATCTGGCTACATAGAAAATTTGGCAAGTATACCAAAAATATCAATATTATCTTTTTCATTTTTCATAAGTTTATGTGAAAGAATTTCGTTCGGCTTAATACTACAACTAAAATATGCATTTGACAAGTCAATGATTTATTAGTGGTCTGCATCAAGGTCGGGCATTGATGTAAATATTTTGCAAAAATAAAAAGTCCCCTCTGTAAAAGAAGGGACTTGGTTTTGTTTCGTTTTTGTTTTTTAAAACAAAGCAACCAGTACACATGCAAGAAAGATTATTGCTATAAAGGAACTCAAAATTGCTATTACGCTTTTAGCGAAACTTCTATCTTTCTCTGATTCTATTTCCTCAAGATTCCCCTGCATAACTCCCGCAACAATAAACGTGCAGGCGAACATAATTAAGGTTAGAACTCCATAAAAGAACTGAGTAATTTCTGTTGTTGGCCTGTCAAACTTTCCAAACGAATTAAAGAAATAAATTGAGCAAGCTGTCATCACTGTAATCAAGGCAACAAATAATATTTGCGAAATAGATTTCACCTGAATTTTCATCCTTACTAACTCAAAGGGGGATGTAATTACCAATCGAATTTTTTGTTTTACTGCCGCGCCAATTATCATACCTACCGCAGCTACTGCTAACGCTACAATGAGAACAAAAAAAGAAACTGTAAAGTTTGTGTACAATCCTCCGCCCACCTCAGCAATCAAAGTGCACACAAATGATCCAATCACTATCTTGCGAACATTGCCGGATGGATCCTTTGTCTGCATCATCCGCGAAATAACAGGAAGTTTGAATGCCAACAATAGAATGCCATAAGCGAGCAAAAACGAATGCAAAAATTTAAAACCTGATGGTGAATAAAGCAGCGCTATCATTTCTTCTACAGCACCTACAGGATCTGTTCCCTTAAGAAACAGCTGAAGGGTAAAAATTAATGCGACAGCAATTGCTATTGCCATTACAAATACTGCGAGTCCCGTCTTTGCGGTAGACTCTGTGGACGTTGAGTTGTTCATGAGTAAATGATTTGATGGTTTAACAATGAGGATATTTAGTTTGTAAGCAGGTATCAGATACCTTGACATTCGAGGTTAGTCTAGCACGCAGATATAGCTGTGTCAAGTAATTTACTTTACAAACTATTGATTTATTGTTAGTGTTATTTTGAAATATTTATTCAACATAAACTGTTCTTTTATGATACAAGCAACACCGTGCTTAATAATTGGATTAGGCTTTTCATGTCTAATGGTATTACTTTTTTTATCTATGGCACTTGAGCTTAATCCACTAAAATTATTGAAAAATGTGTGGATGAAAATTGAATCGGTAATTTGCTTAATTCGAATTCCGAGATTTTCACTGCCGGCAATCGAAATTAGAATTCCAACTCTAATCCCAAGGCTTGCTATGGCATTCATTGTTGTATTTCTATTGGTGTCATTATTCAGACACATTGAGATCAAGGAATGCCATAAGGATATAAAGCAAGCATTTCTGATAGAAAAGATAAAAAATGTCGGTGAACTTGCCTGCAATTGTAAATAATACAAAAGCAAAAAAACAGACCCAAATTAGGGTCTGTTTTGTCATTTCGGTTGTTTGTGTGATTTTAAAAATCAATCATTAAAATTCATTGGCTGGGGATTAGATTTTTTACCCTTTTTTACTGCTTCATTAATTGTTTCCTCAAGCGATGAGAAAATAGTGAACGGTTTTCTGTGATCAGCATCAAAGTTTTTTTGGATGACACTAAGTCCGGGAAAATGTTTTTCTGCGCCAACAACAAGGTTTAGATGACTTCCGCCTGATAGATATTGGTTTGGAAACCGGTCTGGTTTTTTACTTCTTATGCTCCATCTGCCAAGCTCTCCATATGTATCTCGCGCATATGGGCCATCCTCCTTCTTGCGAGGATTTTCCTTGTTTTCACACGGGAGCCAAAAAATAATTGATCCAAACCATGATGCATGTTCAAGGTAATACCTTTCCCACATTGTTTGACTGGGAAAATCTAAGGCATACTCAGGCCATTCCCTCTCGTCATCAGTACTTCTGGGCAGTTCAGTCGGCTTCAGTTGATATTTGGAAAGCTCATGGCTTATATCATAGCGACATGGGCAGGCAATATAGCAAAACGGATCCTTTTTATTGAGTACCCTTATGGCTTTTGCCTGCCAATCTCCTCCTCCACGAATTGGTCCTGCAAGGAAATATAAGCGTTCTCCTTGTTTTAAATCCAACACAACACCTTTATTATTATTAGGTAGTATAAGTTTGATTTCTGTATTCATATTCTTTAGTTTTAAAGGTGAAATTAATTCGATTAAAATTTATCACAACACAGCGCAGTTGACAAGTCAATGGTTTGTTGGTATTCTCAGTCTGATAAATGTTCCTAAAATGATGAAATATGACAAGTAGCATAAATAAAATCCTACGGGATAATTCTAAGCAATTAGAAATAGTCCTTAAATCGCAATACATGCCCGTTCCTACAGGCACATGTGAATGCGGCAAACAAGTTGGTTTTATACATCCGGGAAAAACATACAAATGCAGCCGCTGCGGATGCAAGTGGAAATTATCCATAGAGATAATCAAAGGCTAATTTCCAAAAAACAAAATCCCTCACAAAATGTGAGGGATTTAAAATTTTACTTCATGAAGTTCCGATAAGTTTTTTTGACTATTTCATTTTACAAAACTTGCATTAGTCTATTCATGGAACGATCAGCTCGCTTAAGAAAATACAAGTAATCCTCATCTCTTGCTTTTTTTATTATTTCACTTGAATGATAACGAGATGGGCCACGGTCTGCATCGTAGTAAAAATCTGCATGATAAATATTTCCATTTTCTAAATCAAAAATTTTTTCCTGATTTAGTGATGTAAATCCATATTGTATCAAACACCCATTCTCTGAAAAAAAATAATATTCAAGCAGTGTATCCTCTTTGATGATGCTAATACTGAGAAGCCTTGATTCTCTTGTTGTATCACCATCATCTGTGTACACACTTTTAATTATTTTCGTTTTTATTTCATAGGTTAAATGCAAATCTTTATCATTTACGATTTGGCCAAACGCTGTGGTTACAAAATCACCACCATACTCCTCTCTAATTTTTTCTTCGGAAACGAGATTCATCATTTGATGGACCTTTTTGTACCAATAGGCCTTTCCCTTGGGGGAATAATATAAATCATACGATGATTTTTTAGCTGGTACTTCACTGTCAAATATTGTATCAATTTTGACATTTGCATCAGCCGTAACCTGGGCGCTTACTCCAGTATAAATCATTGAAATAAATATGATAATGAGCACGAAGTTGTATGTTTTCATTTTCTTTAGTTTTTAAGGTGAAATTGATTCACTAGAAGCCTATCACAAAAAACTTGACAAGTCAAGGGTGGCATGATAATGTAATCATTGGTAATTAAATCAATCAATTTCATTTAAAAGTTAATATTATGGAACAAATTAGCTCAGATCTCGAGAGAGTAATTGATGCGTTTTGTAAAAAAACAGGTGAAAAAGTAATTTCACTTGTCATTACAAGTATCGGTGACGAAAAAAATATTGATCAAAAGATACACAAAAATTTTGATAATCTGAAGGGTAGCAATTATTCAATTTCCTATTGCTCTGTTATAATTTGGACAAAAAAATTCATTTTATTTACAGATGAATATGATGGCACATATTCTATTAAGGTATTACCTCGTAACCCTGCACTATTTATCACCTCCCACATTGGTGGCATCTCTATTGCAACTGACCATATAATGAGAAGCGCACCGGCAGAAATTAATTTTAAGGAATTTGACAAGGCTATGGCCGAGTCAAAAAGGTAATGAGCTTGCTCATTTTGAAACCCCCGAAAATTCGGGGGTTTTTTATATAATTAATATTAATCTCGTCTCCTTGAGGTTTAAATTCTCCTCGACCCCCGGGATTAACTTCATGATGATCGAGGTCCGACCTCCGCCAGAAATCAGCCGAGGACGGACCTCGATCAGCTATTTTAATCCTGTCTAACCAGAAGTTGTGGGGCACGATCAGGTTCGGCCATGATTTCGAGGACAATTTTTTCCATTCGTACGGCCTGCGAGCCTTTGATCAGAATCAAATCCCCTTTTTGAATCATTTTTTCAACAAAAAGCCCGGCCTCATGAGAATCATTAAAATGGAAAATATTTTTTTCCGAAAAATCTGCAGCCAAAGCTCCGTCTGCGATCCATCGCGCCCGGATACCCACGGAAACGATAATATCCGCCACTTTGGCCGCAAGTCTTCCGATTTCTAAATGAGATGATTCTGTGTGCCTGCCGAGCTCAAGCATGTCGCCAAGCACGGCGATTTTTATTCCTCTCCTCTTCATTTCCTTGAGGTCGAACGGGCCACCGGTGGTAGTGGCATCTGTAGACGAGCTCCTCGAGGTCGGACCTCTCCCGTCGCTTCGCTCCTCCTCGAGACTGGAATTATTCTCAACCCCAAAATCATCTCCTCGAGGTCGGACCTCGGGCTCAAGAGAGGACCGACCTCTTCCCGATGATTTTGGGGTTTCAACCTCCTTAAGAGTTCTAATGGCTTCTTCACAGGCGAGTGGAGATGAGTTATATGAATCATCTATTATCATTGTCTGCTTCTCACCTCTTATTAAACGCATTCTGCCTGGAGGCATATTGTAACTCTTTAATGCCTCAATAGATGAGATAATATTTAAATCAAGCGAACTAGCAAGAGCTAATGATGCAAGACCAGAATAAACGTGATTCATACCTAAACTACCCTCAATCAACACTGGTACACTATTTCCACTATAATCAACTCTAAAAATTAATCCATTGGGAATGTGACCATATTCAGAATCCTCAATATATGAAATATTTGCATTCGAGGCTTTAAATACGGCATCGTCATTAAATCCAAAATATAGCGCCTGCTTTGCTGATCTTTCCGAAAATTTATATGCATCAGAATCATCGCAATTCAAAATAAGCATTCCGTCATTTCTCAAAGTATTAAGCAATTTAGCTTTTTCATTAATCAAATCCTCAGACGATTTAAAAAATTCAATATGACTGGGTACTTGGCCAAATCTAGTCGCAATCACACGATCAGTCTTAAGCCAACCAACTAGTTCATCAAGATCACCCGGCATTCTCACCGCAATTTCTAGAATTAACCACTTTGGATATATATCATTAAATATCAAAAGTTCTAATCCTTCTATTAAACATTTCATCCAGAAATACAAATTAATTTTAATGGGTTCACATCCTAAAATTGCAAAAATGCAGTCCGCCTCCGGTCCAAAACCGGTAACATTTTTTCTAACAGAAAATGATTTAGACAAAACTGCAAAGACTGCTTCTTTGGTTGATGTCTTACCCACATTGCCGGTAATAGCCACAATTTTGGGCTTGTATTTTTTAAGCACCAACTTAGCTTCTATTCTAAGCAAAGATATTATTATTTTACGAATAAATGATTTCATGATTTTTAGATTATAGATTTAGGATATCAAGAAGTTTCTCCTTGAGGTCGAAAATTCTCCTCGACCCCCGGGGTTGGGGCATCCTTAACCCCGATGGTCTTCCCGAATTTTCGACCTCTTTCCGAAACTTTTTGATTTACTGTCTAACGGTCCGGAGGGACATCATAATAGTTTATCAGAAATTTGGCTATATTTAAAAATGGGTCCATAAGCGTCTGAATGGCAAATTTTACATCCTTCGGATCGCTAATATACAGAAGAACTAAAAATTGAGGATCGTAGGCAGGAAAATATCCAAAAAATGAATGCAAGTGCTTATCTTCATAATATCCACTGCCGTCATCTTTTGCAATCTGTGCTGTTCCAGTCTTTGCCGCCACTGAGTACCCATCTATCATGTATTTCCCGTTCAATAATCCCTTATCCATGACTTCAATAAGCATTCTGGAAATCTGTTCAGTAGTCTCTTTCTTTAAAACCGGACCTTCTACAGGATATTCAATTATCTTTTTATCACCATCACTATAATCAATCTCGCTCACCAAATGAGGTGTAATCAAATATCCTCCATTAGCTATGCTTGAAAATGCCCGCACTGCCCCCATAGCTGTAAGAGCTATTCCCTGTCCAAATGACGCTGTTGCAAATTCAAGATCGCGATTAGTGTTCAAATTTGATACCAAGCTTTTTGCCTCATTGGGAAGATCAATTCCAGTTTTATCGGCTAAGCCAAAATTAAGCATATATTCCTTAAATGATTGTCTGCCTAGCTTTTGCATCACATACACAGCCCCTGTATTAAGTGATTGATTTAATATTTCCTGTATTTTTACCGTACCTCTTCCCTTCTTGTCAAAATTTTCAATTATTAGTCCATTCTTTCCATTTTCTATAATTTCTTGTTCAGAATCCTTAGAAAACACTAAAAGACAGCCTGAAGCCATTGCCTCTGATGTTACAAGTGTAGGAGCTCCTCCCTCATATCTTGATAGACAAAAGAATAAATCACTTGCAGAATAATAGAGAGAAATGTCTTTTCTTGGAACATTTTTTAGAAAGATTATAAAATTTTTATTTAAGAGATGTCTCACTTTATTATAATCTGAACCTATTACTATTAACATATAGTTTGGATTTAGTTTATTTA
>CAZVEC010000032.1:0-10084 GCA_964626035.1 uncultured Candidatus Saccharibacteria bacterium | reverse complement strand
AAATTAACAGGCAATCCACCATAGTTGATGGTTGTATCCCAGAGTGCTTCAAATATTTCACCAATTATAGACATAATGTAATACTTTACGTTAATTATAATTTATTTTATAAATTATAACATATAAATGATCATAAAAAATATAACCATAACATTTATCTGCGATCGCAGATAAATGTTATGGTTATAAAAACAATTATTTTATAGTGTGGTGCAAAACATAATGGATCAATATATGGACTAGTATATAGGCAATAGAGTACAAAAATTGGCGGATAGGCCGCCACCTGATTTTTGTTTGCCATATATGTTTTAAAGGCTTTCGCCTTGTAAATTAAGATGATTAACCTTTGTCACCCCAATCTATCACATTCTGTCACCTCATATGGTTAACTCTATAAGATATTGACATAAATAAGTAAAAGTATAAGATTTAAGTGATTTTTTTATTTAAAAATTTAATACCTACCGTTATGGAAACAAATGAAATACCATATAAAGCAACTCCAGAGGAAATACAAAGGATTGTAGATGAAGCTCGAAAGTATGCAAGCGAGGAATTACAGGAAATAATAAATAGCCGGTATGATCGAACGTTATTCAGATTTCAAAGCAGCGCAGTTTATGCTCTTTGTTTTTTGGCCGTATTGGTTCTGTTTCTTATTTTTTCCAGTCGGGATATGGCGCGTTTCATTATACTTGATGAGAAAGCCTCCACTGGTTATGCATTAATATTTACCTTACTTTTATTGCTGATTTTTTATTCAGGTTTTCTTTTCGTTTATCTATTCACAAGATACTGCCATGCAGGCAGATCAGAACCGATAAGTGAGGGTAAAATTTATCGCATTACTAAAATTGTGAGCGATCCTCTCGAAAAAAGAGAAAACAAGGATTTGGGTGGCACTATTGTTTATTATGAATTTTTTGCCACCGAACATGATGAAAATCTAAAGCAAAAAATAGACTTTAGAATTGTTGAGCGACCGGAAAGATTGTATTATATGCCGGCAATTACAGATCAAAAATTAGAGAATAAAAAGTACTATAAATGTTTGCTCAAAAAACCGGATGAAAAAAGATTTAATGTGAATATTTTGGTGTTTGAGGAATACACACCAAAATAAATTTAATACCCTTCGTTTTTAGCGAAGGGTATTTTAATTTTATAATCACACCCCAATAGGGCGTTCAGAGATTGGATTGGAGTTAATCCAACTCTTCTCTCGGCCCTCTTCCAAAAATTAAGAGGGGGAAAATTACATGTTTTGACCCACGGGGTCAAAACATGTATTAGACAATGAAGATTATAAGATGACAAGATTGACGTAGTGTCATTTATCTTATATTATTTTAATGATCTAAAGTTCTTAAAAAAAGAATTATGGAAAAGGAAAAAATTATAATAAGGAACGAATTAATCACTGATTTTGAGAAGGAAACTATGCTGTTCATGGGCCACATAAAGAGTCATATAGCGGAAAAATTCGCGAGTGATATAAAAATTTTTGAAGAAAAAAAGACAGAACTCATTACTTTGCGATTTGCTTGTTTTGGCGGATTAAATGAGCCAATTCAAGATCATATGAATGACATTTTCCGTAATTCTAAAATTTGGTTTGAAGGATATAATAGCGGTTTTGCTTATTCGGCAGCGGCCCTAATTATTCAATTTTGCCATTGGCGCAGCGCAGCTCCAAATAGAAAAATGATGATCCATTGGCCGGTGCCAATTGATCAGGATGGCAACACTACTTCTTCAGAACCGATTAGTAAAGAGCATGAAGAGTGGTGGTACGATATTTTTGCCGCTCGTTCCGGAAAAAGCATAAGTTTCATTAAAAGCATTGCTCACTTGAAATTACCAGCCGAAGAATGCTTGAAATATAATCTGATTGATCAGATTACTGAAAAGCCAATGCGCCCTAAAATTAAAATCACCCCTTGATAATGAATCTTGGGGTGATTTTTTTGAAATTTATTAATCCTGTCTATTTTCTTTTGTTCTTTCTTTGAGTGCTTCTCTTTCTTCATCCGTCATTTCTTCTTTTGGTATTGGAGTGCCTCCAGACCCTAGTACAAAACTCTTTGGTTTTGCATCATGTTTATTTAACGCTTCTTCTCTATCTTTTTTCCATTTTTCGATTTCTTCAGGAGATTTTCCTTTTAATTGTTCCTCTAGTGTGGACTTATTTCCTTTAAACATATTTTTTATAGGCGTACTTATTTTTTTGCACACCTAGTTTATTTATTTATAATTCCCAGTATTATATTAAATTTTAGTACTAATGTCAACTTAAAAAATTGACATGATAATTTTGTTGATTATAATAATAACTAGCAGACGAATGGTCGAGAACTCTGACGGTACGGCAAAACCCGGACCAAAGGGCGTACTGCAATGATATATTAGAAGCTAATCAGAAATACAAAATAATATGCAAGCAGATCAAGCATTTCTAGACTATATTGTGCGAGCGCTTGTTGATAATCCAAACGATGTAAAAGTTGACCGCAAGGTTGATGAGATGGGCGTACTGATCACTCTTTCAGTAAATCCAGCCGACATGGGAAAGATTATCGGACGCATGGGCAACACAGCAAAAGCCATTCGAACACTTTTGCGCGTGATCGGCATGAAGAACAATGCTCGAGTTAATCTAAAGATTAACGAGCCAGAGGGAAGCGAGAGACCAGCTCCAAGTTCTTCAAGAACAGTTGATCAAGCAATGGAAGACCTCAAAGGAATATAAACATAAAAACCCCTTCGGGGGTTTTTATGTTTATATTCCTTTGTTATTCTATATCCATATCCTCTGTCTAATATACTAATTACTAAAATAATGATATCTTTTAGATATGGAAAATTTTAATATAAAAAACGAAAAACTAAACGAATCTATTAAAATAGTAAAATCTAAAATAAATCAGCTTTACAGCAAAAAGGAGACAGTCGATATTGAACAAATACATGAGATTAAGAATGAATTAGAAAAAATCCCCAATCTTGTCATTAATTTTGACGAAACAATGACAGCTTCTGACACCATCAGAAAAATTTTGAATTATCTAGCGGATGAATTGCCGGAAAAATCGGAAGAATTAAAAGCAAAGGGGGATAATTTCAGAAAACTGGCAACAGAATACAGGCAAGCTAAGAAAGAGGGAAAGCAGTATCCAATAAATTTGGTTAGGTATTTTTACACAGATGTCATAAATGGAGTAAATATTGAAAAATTGGATAAAGTTTATGATCGAATTATTGAAGAAACTGAAATAAACCCAAATATTGAAAAAGTTTTCGAATATCTCAAAAAAGATCAGGGAATTAAGAAAATCCCACTATTTGTACTTTCACTGAATACTAATGAAATTATCCAAAAATTCTATAATAAAAACATTGATTTTTTTAAAAAGCACAATGTTGAAATTGTCGGAATTGTTGGAAATCAAATTAATACCGATGAAAATAATAATATTATCGATATTTACGAACATGTTACTGATGAAAATAAAAAGAATTATATTCCGCCGCAATCCATCATGCTGGCAGATGACAGAGAAACAAAGAGTTTAGTAGAAAAAGGAATTAATGTTATTAATGTGCAAGGGGAGAAGTATAAGGAAGGATTGCTTAAGTTGAGTCATGATCAGAGGGAATTAACAGCTATATTTAACGAATATAAAGATGAGCCCAAATTTGAAAAAATAGAGGCTATAGTTTTACATGTTGTAAAATTAATTAATGAAGCTAAAATAAGTTGGGAAACTCAAAATGATGTTAATATTCTTGAGGATATGATTATTGCAATAAATAATGTTTATTTTGACTTTTACAATCAATATGGTATATTTAAAATGGAATTGTAAATTTAAAATAAAATTTTATGACAAAACAAGAAGAAATAAAAATGTATGAGAGAATTAAATCTGTCATGGATTCTATTCGTAAGACACTAGAAGAATTTAGAAAAAATCTTCCACGCTATATGAAAGAAAGGCAAGAGGCTGAAAAAAACAAGCAGGAACGCGATCCAATTATGGATGTATTCTAAAAAAGGAGCTCAAGTGAGCTCCTTTCATGCTTTATATGTTTATACTCTGTATCAAATATACTAATTACTAAAATTCTAATATACTATTCACATGACATATCATGTTATAACAATTTTTCCAGAGTCTTTTGATTCTTACCTCAAAGAGTCTATTTTGGGGCGGGCGATCAGGGATAAAAAGATCGCGGTGAAATTTTACAATCCAATGGATTTTTGCGAGCCTAAAAAGCGCGTGGATGACCGTCCGTACGGTGGAGGACCAGGAATGGTTTTGCGTCCGGAACTATTTTTAAAAGCATTTTCAAAAATTAAAACTAAGAAAGCAGGGAAAGTAAAAGTAATTTTATTTTCTCCATCGGGAAAAAAGTTTGATACGGCATATGCCAAAAAAACAGTAAAACAAAAGTACACTGACGTAATTTTGATTTCCGGTAGATATGAGGGTATAGACGCAAGAGTGAAGAAGGTGATTAAAGATATGGGCGGCTCCTTGAGAGCAAAATTCTCTTCAACCCCCGGGGTTAAAGATGCCCCAACCCCGGGGGTTTCCCGAATTTTGGCCTCTTCCCGCCGGCAAAACAATTTTTTATCTATCGATGATATTTCAATCGGTGACTACGTGCTCACATCCGGCGATCTGCCGGCTATGGTCTTGATAGACTCTATCTCCCGCCAGATTTCGGGTGTCTTAGGAAAGTACGAGTCACTCGAAGAAGAGCGAATTTCATCGAGCGAGGTCTATACGCGACCGGAAGTTCTTAGAATCACAGAAAGCATGAAAACACAAAAGCACAAAAGCATTAAAACAAAAAAACAAAAAAACATTAAAGAATACAGAGTTCCGAAAGTGCTGCTTTCCGGGGATCATGCCAAAATTGAGGAGTGGAAGATGAGACACAGAAAACACAAGAGTACAGAAAGCACGAAAGCACAGAAAAATAATTAATCTTTAATCATTAAAAATCCTTAAAAAATTCAATAAATCCACTTAAAAATAAGGGTAAAATTGGCCTTGACTTTTACTATTAAACTATAGTATAATGAACACACAAATCTGGTTGAAGCGGATATCCAGAAATACGAAAAATATCCCAATAATTCTTTAACAATTTAAATTCATACGCCAATGGTACGTGAATTATCAGTCCATCAGGAGCACGAGTTGCTCAACAAGCTTGAAGGTGCCGGTCTTGGAAAAGACCTTGCCCAAGCAATCATTAACTCGCGGGACAATACTCTCGCAAGGGAAATCGTTGATTTTGCTAATGAAAAAATCGGTCTCAATGATTACAAATTCATCAAAAAAGGAATTGTAATCGAAGAGAAAGAACGCAACAGGCAAGAAATTCTTAGCAACATCAAGGAATATGAGCTTGATGATAGTTTTAAAAACATTCTCGCCAAATGCAGAAATGGCAAAATTGAAAAAGAAATTCTTCGCGAAGATGAACTTGCTAGAAGGAAAAATGATAAGGAGATAATAAAAGAAATGAAAGTTTCTGAAATTACTCCGGATCAGATTGCTGAAAGAATAATCCAGCTGGGTAAAATTAACAAATGGACTACTATTGTTGGTTGCTGTAATGGTCTTCGTGTACTCGTAATTCCGATCGTTGACAGTCCGGTCAAAGTATTTGCGTGCGAACCTACTGCTTGGAGTGCTGGTGTTCACTTACTTTCCCGCGACATTGAAGTTTGAATTTTTGTGATTTTGAATTGAATTTGGGTCCTTTGACCCTTTGCACTCGCTCTACTAACATTAGAGCGAGTTTTTTTTATATAAAAGTTTATTTAAGTTATCCACAGTTTCACTTGACATCTTTTTAAATTTCATTAGAATTGCTAGAACTGATTGACAGATTGAGTTTTGGCCTTTAATTCAATCATCCCCGTAAAATCGCCTTACGATCACGGGGTAAACTATATTTTAATAGCTAAAGTTAAGTTATTCATTGCGCTGGTGAATATCAACTATTTTTATTAATAGCCTTTAATTAATAAGGTAATTTTTGATACCTTATGTTTTTGTATTGTTGATGAGTGAGATTGTGGGCGGCTCTATAGGGCCAAAATTCTTTAGAACCCCCGGGATAAATTCTCGAGGCCGGACCTCGGAACATCTTGAGGACCGACCTCTAACCCGGGGGTTTCCAGAATTTTGACTTCATTTCCGCCGACAAATCCGCTAGAATTATTATGTCAAACACAAAAATTTTGCAAAAATATTTTTCGAAGTATAGAAAGCCATTTGTCGATTATCCTAATCTTTTGGAATCGCCCCTTAAGTCCTATAAGTGGTTTTTGGAGAGCGGACTAAAAGAGGTTTTTAAAGAATTTTCTCCTCTTAATGACTACTCAAATAAAAAGTTTCAACTTGAATTTTCATCGATTCATTTGGGCGAGCCTAAATATGATGAATTTTACGCAAAGGCAAACAAGCTCACATATGAAATTGATCTTAAGGCTAAAATCAAACTAATAAACAAAACTTTAGGAGTAACCAAAGAACAGGAATTGTTTATCTCCGACATACCAATGATGACAAATCATGGAACTTTTGTGATCAACGGAGTCGAGCGCGTAGTGGTGCCGCAGCTAGCGAGAAGCTTTGGAGCATTCTTCACTGAACAAGAAATAAAAGGTAAGAATTATTTTGGCGCTAAGATTATCCCGGCACGAGGCATTTGGATTGAGCTTGAATCTGATTCTGACGGGGCTATTTATGTGCGCATAGACAAGAAAAGAAAGTTTTCCGTTACATCACTTCTTCGCATACTTGGATTAAAGAATGATGCAGAGATTTTAGCTTCATTTAAAGATGAATCAGAAAAGGCAACAATGAAAATTTGCTTGGAAAAAGATATTGCTAAAAATTTAAATGAATCATATGTCGAGGTATATAAAAGATTGCGTGATGGGGAATTGGCAACAGCGGATAATGCCAAGGAATTCATAGGGAATCTGTTTAGCGCTGAAAGATATGATCTTTCAGCTGTGGGACGTTACCGGTTTAACAACAGATTTGCAAAAAAGATGGATGAAAAGGAGATGACCAGAAAGACTATTTCATTGGATGATGTTCTTACAATTGTTTCCCATGTGGTCAAATTGAATCAGACTCCCGGTGCTAAAGGTGACGATATTGATTCTTTAGCACAACGCCGAGTCAGGTTTATCGGTGAGCTTCTTCAACAAAGAGTGAGGGTGGGAATGACTCAGATAAAAAGAAATATTCAAGACAGAATGTCTACTATAGATGTCTCTGTGACTATGCCTATTCACATTGTGAATCCAAGGCCTCTTCAGGCTAGAATAAAGGAATTTTTCATGACAAACCAGCTTTCCCAATTCATGAACCAGGAAAATATTCTTTCTGAGCTAGAACATATCAGAATTCTTTCAGCTCTTGGTCCGGGCGGTCTTACTCGCGAAAGAGCCGGACTTGAAGTGCGCGATGTGCACACTTCGCATTACGGAAGAGTTTGTCCGATTCATACTCCGGAAGGCCCGAACATCGGTCTTATTTTGCACTTGTCCGCATATGCCAGGATTAATGATTTTGGCGTGATTGAAACTCCATATATCAAGGTAAAGAACGGTAAAATAACAAATGAGATACAATATTTGAATGCGGCTGAAGAGGCTAATTTCAATATTGCTCATGCAGGAATTAAGTATGACGACAAAGGCAACATTGAAGAAGAAAAAGTGGAAGCTCGCGTAAAGCATGAGCCGGGTTTGATCGAAAAAGATAAATTAGATTTCATAGATGTAGCTACCAATCAAGCATTTTCAATTGCAACTTCCATGGTGCCATTTTTGGAGCATGATGACTCTACTCGAGCGCTCATGGGATCGAATATGCAAAAGCAGGCCGTGCCATGTGTCAGTCCGGAAGCGCCTTTGGTTGCAACCGGCGTGGAGGGAGCGGTGGCTCGATATTCAGGAAGATTGGTTTTGTCTGAAGAAGACGGAGTGGTCACTTTGGCTGATGCAAAAAAGGTGGCAGTGAAAAACAGCAAGGGAAAGGAAACAGTTTATCCTTTGGTAAATTATTCAAGGACAAATAATTTCAGCGCGTTTCACCAGAGACCTTCTGTAAGCGTGGGAGACAAGGTGAAAAAAGACGATGTATTAGCTGACGCTTCGAGTACTGACCGCGGGCAGGCTGCGCTTGGACAAAATTGTCTTGTGGCATTTATGTCTTGGAACGGATGCAACTATGAGGACGCTATTGTGCTTTCAGAAAGAGTCGTAAAAAATAGCAAATTCACTTCTATTTATATTGAAGAGTTTGTTTGTGTTGTTCGCGACACAAAACTTGGACCGGAAATTACGACTCGCGACATACCAAACGTGGGCGAGATAAAATTAAAAGATTTGGATGAAGATGGTGTGATTCGCATGGGCGCTGAAGTTAGGGAAAACGATATTTTAGTCGGCAAGATTACTCCAAAAGGCGAGACAGAACTTACACCGGAAGAAAGATTGCTTCGATCTATTTTTGCAGAAAAAGCCAGAGATGTGAAAGATACATCTCTACGAATGGAGCACGGCAAGCGCGGCCGAATTGTGGGCGTAAAAATTTTCTCAAGAGAATTAGGCCATAGTCTTGAGTCCGGAATTATAAAAAAAATAGTCATTGAAGTGGCGCAAGTGCGCAATATTTCAATCGGAGACAAGCTGGCCGGCCGTCATGGAAACAAGGGTATTATTTCTACAATATTGCCTGAAGAAGATATGCCATACATGGCAGACGGTACGCCTGTTGATGTTATTTTAACTCCGCTTGGAGTGCCGAGCCGTATGAATTTGGGTCAGATTTTGGAAATGCATCTTGGAATGGCTGCAAATTCTTTGGGTTATCAAGCTGTAGTACCGCCTTTTGGTGGAGCTTCAACTGATGAAATAAAATCAGAGCTTAAAAAAGCGGGATTGCCGGAAAACGGAAGGATGAGGCTTTATGACGGACGCACCGGAGAATCATTTGACCAAGAAATTTCCGTGGGCTACATGTACATCCTAAAACTGCATCACATGGTGGAAGACAAGATTCACATGCGTTCAATCGGACCGTATTCGCTCATTACTCAGCAGCCGCTAGGCGGAAAAGCTCAAGGTGGAGGTCAGAGATTCGGAGAAATGGAAGTTTGGGCACTCGAAGGGTATGGAGCTTCATATACATTACGCGAAATGATTACGATTAAGTCTGACGATATTCAAGGCCGAGCTCAGTTATTCGATTCCATTATCAGAGGCGAGGAAATCAAACCGCCAAATATACCTGCGTCCTTCAAAGTGATGTTGAATTACTTACGAGGGTTAGCGCTTGATGTCGAGCTTAAGAAGATTAAATAGGCGCTAGGCGCTAGGCCGCTAGAAAACTAGCAAAGCCTAAAGTCTAAAGCTTAAAGTTTAATTTATGAAAACATTTGAAACTGCAGGTGATTTCAATTCAATATCTCTCTCCCTTTCTTCTCCAGAAAGAATCAAGGAATGGTCTTATGGCGAAGTGACCAGGCCGGAGACTATCAACTATCGAACCGGGCGAAGCGAACGCGGCGGTCTTTTCGATGAAAGAATTTTTGGACCGGAAAAAGATTACGAATGTTATTGCGGAAAATACCGAAGAATCAGGTATAAAGATATTATTTGCGAAAAGTGCGGAGTGGAAGTGACTAAATCAATTGTCCGCCGGGAAAGGATGGGCCATATAGAGCTTGCAAGTCCTGTGGCTCACATTTGGTTTTTGCGAGGCGTACCATCCAGGCTTTCTAGCTTGCTTGGGATTACTCTTTCCGATTTGGAAAAGGTTGTTTATTTTGCCGGATATATTGTGACAAAGGTAAATCAAGAAGAAAAAAAGGGCATAATGGACAACCTTGAAAATGAATACAGATCAAAAGTTAAAGGCGCTTCCGACGATGAAACAAAGGAAAAACTTAAACAGCTTTTTGCAAGTACAAAAAAAGAAATAAATGAAATATACGAGGGTAAGGTATTAAATGAATTAAATTACAGGAATTTTTC
>CAZVEC010000031.1:8262-10104 GCA_964626035.1 uncultured Candidatus Saccharibacteria bacterium | reverse complement strand
CATCTTTAGCCTGAGAACCTTCACTAATTGCCCGCGAGTCTCTTCCGTCAATTGAGGAAAAATAACGCGCAGCCCCTGATCGTCCACAGCTACAGAAAGGCCTATATTTGCCGCTTGCACAGCTTTTTCAAGTGTTTTAATTTGAGATTTATCCCACAGCACCACTCGAAGCGACTTTGGATCTTCCACAGTAATTGAAGCAATATTTTTAATTGGCATTTTGGATCCATAGCTGTCGATATAAATAGAATCCAAAACAGCCGGACTAGCTCTCCCAGTATGGATCTGTGAATATTCTTTCAAAAGCCATTCCTCGACTTTTTTAAGATCAGTTTTAAAATTTGAAAAATTGTAGGACATAATTTAGATATTAAATACTAGATACTGGAAACAGTATACCAAATTTATTCTAAATCAGGAAGTATTAATGCTAAATGCTCCAAGATCATCTTTATAGAAGCTCCACGGTCAAAAAGATATCCTCGGAATTTGTTTAATTCTTCAAAAATA
Organism: uncultured Candidatus Saccharibacteria bacterium; assembly: GCA_964626035.1. Classification (GTDB taxonomy): domain Bacteria; phylum Patescibacteriota; class Minisyncoccia; order Phycocordibacterales; family CAZVEC01; genus 2-01-FULL-42-20. Next base: position 9,594 of record CAZVEC010000031.1, on the reverse strand, counting down.
AAGATGTCATCTTGATTTAACTTGGCGCTTTTTTTTCTAAAAAGTTCAGCTTCAATTCCATTTATTAAATCAAAAACTTCTTTTTTTAATAAATCCTTTTCATCTTTCCGTTCTTTTATCTTATCCTCAATAAATTTTAACCTCTCTGGCTTTGTTTTTTTGAGGAAGTCTACACTTATCTTGCTTGATCCACTTGATTTACTTGATTTACTAATATTAAAGAGTCTCGATTTAAGCGTCGGAATAAGTTGACTGACATTAGAGGTAATTACAAAAAAAGTAACATCTTGATTTGGCTCCTCAAAAGTTTTTAAAAGAGAATTTTGAGCTTCCAATGCAAACGAATCGGCCGAAATAATAATATTCTTCTGAAAATGACTTTTCCGACTGATATTTTTTAATCGCCCTACTATCATCAATAGTAAAAATACCAAACTTCTGAACAATAAGGTCAGGATTGTTTTGTGTATCTATTCCCTCTTTTTTTAAAATATCAAAAACAAAAGGCAAAACCTCTTCTGTTTCGCCTTCGATCAAATAAGCATGATGATCTAAATTCATAGCTGCTAGCTTCTAGCTGCTAGCTTCTAGCTGACCCCCTTTTCCTTTTCAGGAGAAGGTACCCAACGGGCGAATGAGGTCTAATTGCTAGATGCTAGGCGCTAGTTGCTTTTTTCTACCTCTTGCTAATTATTGTCTTTTTGTATGTATGCAAATGCTCAAGTGCGATACCGGTGCCTTTTGCTACGCAAAACAAAGGATCATCCGCGAGGCATGCCTTGACGCCTGTCTTTCTGAAAACCAAATCGACTAAATTTCTAAGCAGCGATGATCCACCTGTCATAATTATTCCATGATCTATGATATCTGAGGCAAGCTCAGGCGGAGTTTCCGCCAAAACATCTTTTATTGCTTTTATGATTTGTCTTAATTCCGGATCAATCGCTTTAACTATTTCATTCGTAGAAATCTGAACTGAGCGAGGCAATCCTTGTATATAGTCGCGTCCCTTTATAGTAAGTCCGATTTCTTCTTCCAACAACACAGCTGCGCCAATCTTTATCTTAACTTCTTCGGCAGTTTTGTCGCCAATCGCCAAGTTAAAATTTTTCTTGATATGATCGGCAATTGCTTGATCAATTTTATTTCCTGCGCATTTAACCGATATGGAAGCCACGATGCCGCCAAGAGAAATAACGGCAACGTCTGTTGTGCCACCACCGATATCCACCACCATATGCCCGCGCGATTCATAAATTGGAATTCCCGCGCCAATAGCCGCCAAGATCGGCTCTTTGACCACATAGGCATTTTTAGCCCCTGCCTTGATGG
>CAZVEC010000031.1:0-8252 GCA_964626035.1 uncultured Candidatus Saccharibacteria bacterium | reverse complement strand
CAATCACAGCTCGACGCTCGGTCGATGTCACCCCCGCCGGCACGGATATCATTACGTCCGGTTTGAATAAATTAAAAGGTCCTAATGCTTTGTTAATAAAATAGCGAAGCATAGCTTCTGTAACACGATAATCGGCAATTACACCGTCTTTCATGGGCCGATAAGCCACAATACTGTCCGGAGTTTTACCGATCATTTCTTTGGCCTCAACGCCGATCGCAAGCACCCTATTATCTTGTTCAGAAACCGCTACGACTGAAGGTTCATTCAAAACAATGCCCTTGCCCGGCAAGAAAACTAGCGTATTGGCTGTTCCTAGATCAATGCCTAATTTTTTGGAGAAAATACCCATAAGATGACGAGAGTATATCATGGCTTTTTTAAAAAGTAAAAAACCCACAACATTATAATGCTGTGGGTTTATTTTCGCCTCAAAATTAATTTTCTTCTGCTATGTAACAGGAGTCGTTTCCTTGATATCCTTGATCGATATAAACAATATGAATGTGAAAATTACTGAAATAATAAGCGTTATTATCTTCAAAATAAACTCAGTTATTCTCGGCTCTATAACAAAACTTATGGGGGGCAACCATATCACAACAGTGAATATAGCGATACCGAAATAAGCAAGTGCTCTCATTTTATGCTCAACAAGGCAAAGTGAAAGATAGCTAAAGATAAAGACAAGAGCGCGACAGGTTAGATACATCCCCGGTCCCCTGTCTTTGAACCATAGATCAATCTCCGGTACGAGGATTGAAAACGGAACAGAAAGGAAAAACACCAAAAAAATAATTCTGGAAAAGACAAGTATAAATTTCAGTAGAAATTTTTTCATATTTTTAATTTTTTAAATTAACAAAAAGTTCCGAAAAGATATTGCCATAAGTGGCGGCAAAAAGCAACTCATGGCGGGAAGAGGTCGGTCCTCTGATTTAGCGAAATCATGCCGCGCAACGTCCATTGATGCGCGGCGAGGTCCGACCTCGAGGAGCCATGGGGGTTTATATATCCCTATCTACATCCTTACGCTGCACTATCCTGAATCCTGAATCTAAATTGCCATTTACTAATATACTAATTACTAATATACTAACTACTAAATATATGTTTGACCCAGAAGAAATATTTAAATTGATGGACGAGCGGTCGCCTCACGCAGAGGAAAAAAAGCTGATTAAAAAAGCCTTTGTCTTCGCGCAATCTGCTCATGAAGGACAAAAAAGGGCCAGTGGCGACCCTTATTTTCTTCATGTTTATGAAACAGCCAAAAATTTAGCTCGATTCGGCATGGATTCTACTACCATCGCAGCCGGGCTTCTTCATGATGTCGTTGAAGATACTGATATTAAGGAAAAAGAATTGGAAAAAGAATTTGGCAAAGAAATTGTATTTCTAGTAAATGGGGTAAGTAAATTAGGAAAATTAAAATATCGCGGCCATGAACGCTACGTGGAAAGCCTCCGAAAATTTTTCGTGGCAGTAGCTGTAGATTTCAGAGTGCTTATGATCAAGCTTGCTGACCGCCTGCATAATCTAAATACACTGGAATTTGTCCGAAAAGAAAAGCAGAAAAGAATCGCCCAAGAGGCGCTCGAAGTTTACGCACCACTTGCGGACCGCTTAGGTATCGGCAAGGTAAAGGGTGAATTAGAAGATGCCGCGTTTCCATATGTTTATCCCAATGAATATCAAATGGTAGAGGAATTGATCAGTAAAAAAATATATTTAACACGACAACATCTTGAAAAAATAAGTGATCAGCTTAAAAAGATCTTAAAAGAGCATGGAATTACGATTAGTAAAATTGACTATAGAATAAAGCATAAATATTCTCTTTATAAAAAACTTTTGCGCTATGGTATGGATATCGACAAAATACACGATCTTGTTGCTCTTCGAATAGTCGTAAGCACTATTGAACAATGCTATCACGTACTCGGTGTTATTCATGGACTTTGGACGCCTCTGCCTGGACGCATAAAGGACTATATTGCCCTACCTAAGCCCAATGGCTATCAAAGCTTGCACTCAACTATTTTTACCGGAAAAGGTGAAATTGCAGAAGTACAAATCAGAACTCTTGAAATGCACGGAATAGCCGAATACGGTATTGCCTCGCACTCTTCATACAAGCAAAAAAAATACGAAAAAAAAGAAATTACCGAAAAGAAATTTGGCTGGGTTGAAGGTCTAAAAGAACTCCAAAAAAACGTGGCAGAACATGGTGCTTATATGAAAGAATTAAAAATGGATTTTTTTAACGACCGTATTTTCGTCTTCACACCCGGCGGTGATGTGATCGATTTACCGGAAGGATCTTCACCGATTGATTTTGCTTATGCAATTCATTCAGATGTTGGCGATCATGCCTCCGGCGCTAAAGTTAACGGAAAAATGGTTCAACTGGGTCACAAACTTCAGAATAGCGACATAGTGGAAATAATCAAAAAGAAAGATTCAAAACCATCAAGTAAATGGCTTGATTACACCAAGACAGCTTTAGCCAAAAGACACATCAAAAGCAAAACTGAAGGCCAAGGCAGCCTCCTCTCCAAATTCAAGCTCTTTGGCAAATAATTATAATGAAAAATTATTAATACTATAGAGATCATCCTCATCTTTCTTTTTTTCTTCTTCAGAACGATCATCTAAAAAGCTTATTTCTTCTTTAGTTAATTCAACAGGAGTCAAAATGGCGGGATCCGCTTCCGTAGGCAAGGAACTCGCAATTGCAGCTACGCCCAGTGGAGTGCCTTGAGGCAGATCTGTGCCTTGCTCGATAAATTTTTCCAGCATTTCGGTTGGTTTTTTGTTTTGGTTAGCCTTCATTAGATCCAAAATCATCGCCAAATCTTCCTTAGAGAAAAAATCTATCTTAATGTGACCGCCAAAATCTTTTCTTTCTATTTTCACCCGAGTACCCAAAGTCTCTTCAAGTTTTTTTTCAAGCTCAATCAATTCAGGATCCGAAGCATATTCTTTCTTGCGCACTTTATCTTGGGCGATTCGTCTAGCAAAAGATTCAGCCTCTCGTACGGTTATTTTTTTATAAACAATTTCTTTAAACAAAACAGTTTGCTGTTCAGGATAGCTTCCTAACATCAAAATCGGACGAGTATGCCCTTCGTTTATTTTCCCTTCTGCTAATGCAGTCATCACTTCTTCAGGCAATGAAAGCAATCGAAGTGTGTTTGAAACATACTCTCGGCTTTTGCCAACCTTTTTAGCTACTTGAATATGAGTGAAATTAAATTCATTAACCAATCTTTCAAACGCTCTGGCTCGATCTATCGCATTCAAATCTTCGCGCTGTAAATTTTCAATTATCGCAATTTCAAGCTTAACCATCGAATCATCACCAACCCTTATAGTGGCCGGCACCTGTGAAAGCCCTGCTATTTTGGCAGCCCGAAGCCTGCGCTCCCCGGCGATCAATTCATATTCCACCACAATGCCACCATCCGGTTTTTCAATTTCCATTCGAGAAACTACCAATGGTTGAAAAATACCATATTGCCTAACTGACTCAGCAAGTTCTTTTAATTTCCGCTCGTCGAATTCCCTCCTTGGCTGGTAAGGATTTGGTTTGATCTTTTCCGTTTCGATCCAAAATATTGAGTTGGAATAAAGTTCGCTCACAAGTAAATTAAGCAAGGCAAGCGAGACAAGTAAAGCAAGCTTGATTCACTTGATTTACTTAATTCACTTGATTTACTTATTTCATAATTTTAGCATAAAAAATCTGCATATCAAAAATTGATTTTTCTGTCTTATTTAAGTAATATATCAATACTTGCCGGAGTGATGAAATTGGTAACCATGCGCGACTCAAAATCGCGTGCCGCAAGGCTTGGGAGTTCGAGTCTCCCCTCCGGCACCCTAAATTAGAGGACAGTCCTCTCATAGACATAGTTAAATAATTATGTCTTCATTGATTTTAGTGAAACCTTCAACAAAGTCCTGAAAATCCTTTGTATTTGAAAAATATTTAGGAAATTCATTTTGATTAATAAGATTCCCTTCTATGCGTTCATAACCTAAATAATCCAAATAACTAGAGTACCTATATAGAGATAAAAACTTTTTTGAATTAATTTTATCCTGCTTAATATTCTCCTTCCATGATGGATATTTTATTTCAAGAGGGTTAAGATGAATATAAGAGAATAATTTGCGCATGTAATTATCATTTCCAATATACTTTGACTTAAATGGACCTTGAAATAATGATCCTGATCTTTCGTTTTTTAAATTAAAATACATTGCATACCCGGTTGCTAATTTTTTCATAAATTGAGAAATTCCATTTTCTACCTCCTCTCTTAATAATAAATGAAAATGATTTGGCATTAGACACCATGACCCGATTGAAACTAAAATATTTCCTCTATCTATTTTAAAGATATCCACATATTCCATATTTTGCAGGTTTAATAATTGCTCAATAACAAATGGTTTGGATGAATTTGAAAGATGTAGTAGCATCAAGAATCTTTCGTAATCATATTTATTATTAAAAATAATACGTTTATCGACACCGCGATTATAAACATGATAATATTGCCCTATGATAAATGGATGTTTTCTAAGCATATTAACAGTTTAACATATTAGAGGACAGTCCTCTCATTGACAATGAATAAACTTATTGTGATATTGGGCCAGACGGCCACGGGCAAAAGTGATTTGGCGGTCAAATTGGCAAAAAAAATTAATGGAGAAATAATCTCGTCTGACTCCCGTCAGGTCTATAAGGGACTGGATATTGGGACGGGAAAAATCACTAAAAAAGAAATGGGGGGTGTACCTCATTACCTATTAGACGTAGAGTCTCCCAAAAATCAGTTTAATGTGGCGGAATACAAAAAATTAGCTGAAGAAAAAATTGAGGTCATTTTAAAACACGAGAAAGTTCCGATCATCTGCGGCGGAACCGGGTTTTATATTCAATCGATTGTAGATAATGTCGTATACCCGGAAGTGCCTCCCAATTTCAATCTCCGCGCAAAACTTTCAAAACTGAGCGCTGAAAAACTTTTTGGAATGCTCAAAAAAATCGATCCGGAGCGCGCTAAAAATATCGAGGCTAAGAATCCCGTCCGCCTCATCCGTGCAATCGAAATCGCCAAGGCTTTAGGAAAAGTTCCCGTGTTTGGACGTCGTACGTCTAAACATAGGATTTTGCAGATTGGGATTAAGCTGCCGGATGAAGTTTTAAAGGAAAGAATATATAAACGACTCATTTCGAGAATTAAAGAAGGTATGATTCTTGAAGCAAAAAAACTCCACAGAAATGGTCTTTCTTGGAAGCGTATGAATGAGCTCGGGTTGGAATATAGATATCTGGCTTTATATCTGCAAAAGAAATTAAATAAAAAAGAAATGATTGATCAGCTGAACACTTCCATCTGGCACTACGCCAAGCGTCAATGGACGTGGTTTAAACGCGACAAAAAAATAATTTGGATAAATCCATTCAAAAAATCTGATTTGAAAAAGTTAGAAACATTAGTCAAAAAATTTCTATCGTAGGCGGGCGATGGAGGAATCGGCTCCGCATAAAATTTTGCCGTCGCAAAATTTTTGCTAGCCGCGCCTCGCGGTTTGGCCTGCTGGCCAAACATCGCTCCGGCGTTCGATTTCTCACGCAAGCCAAATTGTTGGCTTGCTCATCTTCCTGCGGGCGATGGAGGAATCGAACCCCCGAATGCGGTTTTGGAGACCGCCGGTATGCCACTTACCTAATCGCCCACGACCCCGCGTAAACGCGGGACCCAAGGTCGCCTGCAAAAATATTTATTTGCATCCCCTCTAGAGCCCCGGCTTTACGCCAAGACCCTTAAACCCCGTAAAGTTCCTTTCGAAACTACGAGGCAAGTTTAAAAAAGAACACTGACCTCACAAATTTGAGGCCAGTGCCATTGTAGCAGAAAAATATTAAAGGATAAAGATATGGATATTTATCCGTTACTTCTTCCCCTCTTTATGCTTAGTTTTTTTCCTGCACCACTTACAATATTTATTGAGTTCAATTTTGGTCTGGACAGTCTTCTTATTTTTTCGGCTCCAGTAATTGATCCTTTTGCAAGTTCCACAGGCAAGTTTTATTAATCTATCTTGTGACATATTTATTAGGCACTAGGCGCTAGGCCGCTAGGCACTAGATCATAGCATCATTTATCTAATTAAGTATTTTATAAAAATAACATTTTATATTTAAAAATACAAGACTTTATTGAAATCTAAATTAAAAAATGTATAATAACCTCATTGCGCCGATGGTAGAGTGGTCAATTACACCACGCTGTAAACGTGGCGGCCTTAGGCCTACGGGGGTTCAAATCCCTCTCGGCGCACAAAACATAGTAAAAAAACCACCGCTTTAAAGCGGGAGTTTTTTACTATATAGTTTTTTCCTTTTCAATTTTCCTACTATATGGGCTCTTCTTTCTTCCTTTCTTTGTTTCAATAAATAATTCGCTGTTTTTCATACCAACTAGGACAGTATCATCTTTGCCTAAACCATTCCCTATGATGGCTGAAGCCACTGGATTCAATATCTTGGTCTGAATCAATCGATTTAACGGCCTTGCGCCATAATGAGGGTTGTACCCTTCTTTTGCCAGGTAAGCCAAGGCTTCATCACTTACTTCCATGCCTATACCTTTGTTCAAAAGCCTCTCCATGACCACGCTTATTCGAATTTTTACAATATCTTTAATAGCATCTGTAGACAACACATCGAAAACAATTATTTCATCCACTCTATTTAAAAACTCCGGACGAAACTGGCCTTTAAGTGCTTCCATGATTTTACTCTTGGCATTAGTATAATCTTGCTCCACGGTATTATTACTAAATCCGATTGATTCCATTTTTTCTATAAATTGTGATCCTATATTTGAAGTCAAAATTATAACTGTATTTTTAAAATTAACTTTTCGTCCTTTCGAATCACTCAAATGACCTTCATCTAGAACTTGTAGAAGCAAGTTAAAAACCTCGGGATGAGCTTTTTCTATTTCATCAAACAAAATGATCGAGTAAGGTCTGTGTCGCACAGCTTCAGTTAGCTGGCCTGATTCTTCATAACCAACATAACCCGGTGGCGAGCCGATTAATTTAGAAATAGAATGCTTTTCCATGTATTCAGACATATCGACTCGAATCAAAGCCTTGTCGTCATTAAACATAAATTGCGCCAGAGTTTTAGTAAGTTCAGTCTTACCTACGCCAGTCGGACCCAAAAACATAAACGAACCAATAGGTCTATTCGGATCAGCCACGCCTGCGCGAGAACGTCGAATAACGTCTGCAACTTTTTGAATTGCATCATTTTGACCAATAACACGCTTTTTAAGTTCATCTTCCATTCGTTCTAGTTTTTTCATTTCTTCCTCCAACATTTTAGATACAGGAATACCTGTCCAACGCGCCACAACCTCGGCAATATCTTCCGCCGTTATTTCTTCTTTAAGAATTCTGCGAGATTTTTGAAGTTTTTTAAGACGCGATAATTTTGCTTCTAATTCTTTTTTAAGCGCAGGAATACTGCCATAGCGAATTTCCGCCGCTTTAGACAAATCTGCTCTCATTTCTGCGCCTTCTGCTTCAAGCCTAAGTGTTTCCAAATCTTTTTTGATTTTTCTAATTTCTGATACTAATTCCTTTTCATTTTGCCATTTGAGTTCAAGTTCGCGAGTCTTTTCTTTCAAATCTGCAATTTCATTTTCTATTACTTTAGTTCTGTTCCTAGTTTCTTTGAGTCCATTTTCATTACCTTCCCCGCCTCGTTCAATTTCTTTTTTAAGCGCCTCGCGCTCAATTTCCAAACGCATGATTTTTCGATGCGCATCCTCAAGGACTGGCGGCTTGTTTTCCAATGAAATCTTGAGAGCCGATGAAGCCTCATCAATCAAATCAACAGCTTTATCAGGCAAAAATCTATTAGTAATATATCTGATACTTAAATTAACCGCAGCTAATATAGCATCGTCAGTGATTCTCACCCCATGATAAAGCTCATATTTTTCTTTGAGCCCGCGAAGAATAGCAATTGCATCATCGAGAGAAGGCTCTTCCACATATACTGGCTGAAAACGCCTGGCAAGCGCCGGATCTTTTTCTATATGTTTTTGATATTCCTTCAAAGTTGTCGCTCCTATTGCTCGCAAATCTCCTCGAGCAAGTGCTGGCTTTCACATATTTGAGGCATCAAGAGAACCTTCTGCTCCACCAGCACCCAC
>CAZVEC010000030.1:2196-10710 GCA_964626035.1 uncultured Candidatus Saccharibacteria bacterium | reverse complement strand
TTGCTTAAAGAGAAGCGCCGCTACGATTCCAAAAAAAAATATAAAAGGTAAAATGCCATATTTAAAATTATGGGCTTTATCACGCACCCATGCGAGCCATGCGGAAAAATAAATAATAAAGCCAATTTTCATAAATTCCGCCGGTTGAAAAGATAAAAAACCGAATGATACCCATCTCTGTGCGCCGGCATGCCTAAGCCCAAGGCCTGGAATAAAGATAATTAACATGAGCAAGATGCACCCAAAAAAAATATAAAATGAATATTTTTGCCAAAATTTATAATTCAGCCTTAAACCTGCCCAAAAAAACAATGAGCCCGCACCTAAGCCTAGAACAAGCTGGCTAAATATTATTGAATAAAATTTATCTTTATTCTTTGCCAATATTCCAAGCGATGATGAAAAAAAAGCAAACAAACCAATTATGATTATGGCCAGCGCAATACCTAGAAAAACTTTATCAATTTGTTTTGATTTGGACATCAAAATAGCGAGACAAGTAAATTAAACGAGGTCAGTAAATTCAGTCAATGTTTTAATTTTCTGTATTTACTGTATTTACTTTATTTACTTAACTAAGTAATGCTATCAATACACCAATAATAGCAAATACAACCGAGATAACCCAATAGCGCATGACAATCTTTGGCCGCGACCATCCGATCGCTTCAAAATGATGATGAAGCGGCGCCACCCGAAAAACCTTCCCCTTAACTGGGCCCCATATTTTTTTAGAAAATATTTGAATAAAAGATGAGAGCGAGGTAGCTACAAGCGGAAGCCCAATTACCGGCAAAAGCAGAACTTGATCGGATAGAAATGCCACAATAGTCAATGTAAAAACAAGTCCAAGCATGCCCGTCTCGCCCAAATAAAATCTGGCAGGAGGAATATTAAACCATAAAAATATTAAAAGCCCTCCGGCAATAGCTGTGCAAAATGCAGCCAAATCAATCTGATTTTGAAAATAAGCAATCGTGCCATATGCCGTGAAAATTGTCGTCATCACGCCTCCGGCTAAACCATCAATACCATCGATGACTCCAGAAGAAAATGTTCCCAAAAAAACCAAAAGAAAAAGTGGCACAATTAACCAGCCCAATTCAAGCTGGCCATTAAATGGAATATGAATATCTGAAACGCCTAGCTTTAAAAAAAACCAAAGACCGGAAACGAGACCCACAAGAGACACAATACCGATCATCCAGCGCCTAGGAAAACCATTTGCAAAGATTCCATTTTTTACATAAATCGTCAGCAAATCGTCCACTAGACCGATCAGTGATCCTGCAAAAAGAGCAAAAATTGGCAGCCACGTTTGGCTTCGGCTTAGAAAATCAAGTTTAATCGACGAAGGTGTGGGCACGATTTTAGAAACTAAATATATTATTATAGTGGTCAAAAGTACGCTCATCCAGACAATTGCGCCCCCGGGTCTCGGTGTCCTTATCTCTTCATCGACATTTTGGATTTTTTTAAATTCAGCGGAAATTTCCTCGAGACCATGAAGACTATCATCTGTCCTCGGCCTCTTCTTCCACATTTTATATTTATATAAATAATTGGTAAAAATAGGCGTAATTAATAGCCCGACAAAAAATGCTATAGCTGCTGGAAGAAATACTTTTATTAGGCTTAATGGCATAAAATAATTTTCAATAATTTTCTAGCTTGTAATAATTTTGCAAATAATTCGTGGTAGCTTTGGCTAATTTAAGCGCATCAGAAAATCTGCCATCTTCAGTCGAACCCAAAACCACAACCACGATCGGATTCATAAGCCCTGCATCCATATAAATGGCCAAATTGCCGCCAGCTAGGCTTGTCATTCCAGTTTTAGATGCAATAATTTGAGGAAAATAATCTGCAGATTTATTTGTGTTTTTTACAACCAATTCCTTGCCACCAAGAGATCGAAAAGCAAATTCAGAGTATTGAGTCGGTTCGAACAAATCAGGATATTTTTGAACAGCATATTTTAGAAGCATAGCTATATCTCTGGCACTGCCTTCAGTGCCCGCTTTCGTTGAAAACTCCGGCGCGGTAAGACCTACTTTTGCGCCAGTAAAATCAGTAGAAACAATATCTAATCCGGTGGGATTATGAAAATATGTTTTTGATAAGCCGAGCGAATTCGCTTTACCATTCATATAATTTACAAAGGCTTCCACTGGTCTTGCCGGATCTAAATTAAATCCAGCTCTTGATGCCAAGGCCCAGGCTGCATCATTAGACGATGCAACCATCATTAATTTAATCAATTCATCCCTTCCCCACTTATCTCCTAATATTAATCCATTATCTCCATCCTGCATTAATGCATCTTTGTATATAAAAATTTCATCATTTTGGTTCAATATTTCCATCACTGAAACTAGAGTCATAATTTTTGTTATCGACGCTAACGGATAAACATTATTAGAATTCTTTTCAAAAATAACAGAATTCGATTGAGCATCTATAACATATGCGCTTTTTGCCAATATTTGTATGTTATCAAAAATATCATTATTTATTTTTTTTATTTGCGATTCTTTTTTTTCATATGCGGATACTATTTTTTCCTCCTTCGACAAATCATTAAAAAAACCAACAGCAATAAGACTGATAACAATTAAAAATACAATTAATTTTTTCTCATTATTCGACATGTGACTAAGGATATTTAGATAATTATTGTTTAACCTCTTCTTCCGCCTTCATTTCTACATCTTTCTGATCCAAATTTGCTTTCATTGCAGCATACTGCGGCAAATCCTCAATTTTAGATACGCCCATAAATGACAATAAATCGAATGTAGGCTTATATAAATATTTCCGGCTATCTGTAGGATGTGTGACTTTTTCCACCATGCCGCGAATCTGTAAATTTCTTAAAATAAAACTTGAATTTACCCCCCGGATCCAATCTATCTCTCCGCGCGTGGCGCCATTTTTATAAAGAATAACTGAAAGAGTCTCTAAAGTGGGGCGCGTAAGCTCTTTGTTTAATTCTTCTGTCCTAATCTTATTTAGAAGATCAGAAAAAGTAGGATCAGTAGCCAGAGTAATCTCTTCGCCTTTTCTCATTAGCTTAAGCCCTCGGTCCAATAGTTTTTGTTCAAGTACTGCCACAGCTTCTTTGATTTCCTCTTTTTCCATCTCCAAGAGCTCAGCCAATTTTTTAATTGAAATTGGTTCGCCTTTATAAAAAAGTATTGCTTCTATTTTTGATGACAGTTCCATGGTTTTAATTGTTATTAAATATTAGTTGTTTGTTGTTTATTGATCGCTATTTCTCCGAAATTATTGTCCTGCAACACCTCCATTATTCCAGTCCTAACCAGCTCTAATATAGCTAAAAAAGAAACAATCACATATACTTTTTGTTCTTTTGAATTACTATGTTTTTTATCGTTAATAATATCACTCCATTTAAAATTGAGACTTTTTTGGATTCTTTCAGTCAAACTCATAATCATTTCTTCCAAACTGATAACTTTTCTGATCTCAACCTCCGGTTTAATATCTTTTTTGGGAATTTCAGCCAAAACAGATTCTATAAATCCCAGCATATTCGGTGCAGTAATATTTTTATCAGGTACAAATAATGAATTTTCATCACTGCGTTCCGGAGCAAAGAACATTATTTGCCTGCCAAATTGATTCTTAACTTCAATTCCGACTTCTTTAATCATCTGGTAAATTTTAAGGCGCCTTTCAAGATCATCAATTTGAGTCTGTTCATCTTCCGACAAATCAAGATTTGGCAACAATGACTTTGACTTTATAAGAATTAGAGTGGCGGCTACCACTAAAAATCCGCTTATTTGACCTAAATCTAAACTGGAAAGACTTCGCACATAGGCAATATAATCGTCTGTAACCTCAGAAAGAGATATTTCATTAATAAAGAGCTTTTTTTCTTCAACTAAACGCAACAGAAGCTCCAATGGGCCTTCAAATGTACTTGTCTTAACTCTATATTCTTCTTTAGTATCTGTCATCATTATTATGAAGAACAAAAAATAAAACTTTTCGAGCAGGCGGGGGTAGGTTTGGGGCGAGAAAAGTTATTATTTTTTTGTTCATACTAAGAAACTGAATGCACTTTATGTCTCAATGTTTTTAATTTTTCCATTATTTCTTCTCGCTTTTTATTTAACGCATCCAGCCATAAACTTTGATTATCATAGTCTTTTGAATTAAACTTTGAAGTATCCATTTCTTGCCATTTTTTTATTTTATCACCTAAATCATTTAAAATGACCGAATAATCTTCTTCAACCATTTTAAAGCTGTCCATTAACTTATCCTTATTTATCTTACTTCCCTCTTCAGATAATTTTAAATCCTTTTCAACAAATCCACTGACAGCCAGCGCAAAATCAATTTTTTTGATTTCTTTTGCAATTAAATCTGAAGTTTCATCGTCATTACCTCTGTTTAAATTTTGCGGATCTTTATTCATCCCATTATAAATAAAATTGAAAGATTGAGCTCTAAATTCTCCTCGACTCCCGGGGTTAGAGGTCAGTCCTCTGATTCAGCAGAATCATGTCGCGCAGTGTCCATTGGAGCGCGACCCGAGGTCCGACCTCTTGAATTCAACCCCGGGGGTCCTCCCGAATTTAGAGCTCAATCAATCTATTTCTCTTTCTTAACCAGCAAAATTCCAAGCTCTTTTAAATGACGCTCTGGAATATCTGAAGGCGAATCCATCATAAGATCACGGCCCTCGCCGGTTTTTGGAAAAGCTATCACCTCGCGAATATTTGGCTCGTTCTCTAGGAGCATCATCAAACGGTCGAAACCCCACGCGATTCCGCCATGAGGAGGCGTGCCCGAACCAAGAGCGTGAAGCATGTGTCCAAAATTTCGATTAATATCCTCCTCTTTGTGTCCAATTATTTCAAAAACTTTTTTTAATGCTTCCGGCTCGTGATTTCTGATACTACCGCCGCCGATTTCATAGCCGTTTAATATTACATCATATTGTGTAGTCAAAATATCACCAATATTTTCTCCTTTCATAAGCCATTCCATATGTTCAGTCTGTGGCCTAGAGAATGGATTATGAGTGAATGTCCATTCACCCATCGTATCGGGATTATCAGATTTTGCAGTCTGTTCAAAAAAAGGAAAATCAATCACCCAACAAAATGCCAGCAAGTTGGGATCATTTTTATCATTTCTAATATCAGGCCGATCATTGCCATATTTCTCCATAGCTTCTTTATATGAAATTCTAGGAAATGGGATTTCTTGAATTTTCTTTTCTGGATAATTCTTTTTAACAATTTCAATTAAAAGTCTTTCGTTCACATCCATCACATCTTCCCTCTCCACAAAACTCAACTCCATATCCACCTGTGTAAATTCCGGCTGGCGGTCTCCGCGGGTATCTTCATCGCGCATACATTTGGCAATTTGAAAATATTTTTCTACGCCTCCAGCCATTAGAAGCTGCTTGTACTGCTGAGGTGATTGCGGCAAGGCATAAAATTTTCCCTGATCAAGGCGAGATGGCACTACATAATCGCGTGCGCCTTCAGGGGTAGATTTAGTCAAAATCGGAGTCTCAACTTCTACAAATCCTTCTGTATCCAAAAAATCACGAACAAGTTTGGCCACTTTATGGCGATGCCTAATATTCTTCTGAATCCTTGGACGTCTCATATCCAAATATCTATATTTTAATCTATGTTCTTCGCCTATTTCCTCGCCGCCAGTAGTTACATCAAAAGGTGGAGTTTCGGCCTTATTCAGTACTTTAATATCTAATATCTCTAACTCAATCGAACCATTTGGCTGGTCCGCATTTATGTTTTTTTCCGGACGCGCATTTACTTTCCCGGACACCTCAAGCACCCATTCTGTTCGAATGTCTTTTGCCGCCTCCATAGCCGGCGATTTTGGCAATACCACACCCTGCACATAGCCGGTCATATCACGAAAATCAAAAAAAACCATTTTGCCTTGGTCGCGCCGCACATCAACCCATCCGGCAATAACTACCTCTTTACCTACATAATCTTTTAAATCTTTAATATAAATTCTATTTTTCATAACCTCTATATTACTCTATTTATCTGAAAATTCAAAAATGTCTATAATTGCATCTTGTAATGTTTTAAAAGTAGTTTATCTTCATGGCCTGGCGGACTTCTTTAAGAGTTTCCTTTGCAATCTTACGGACTTTTTTTGTCCCCTCTTCAAGTATTTCCATTATTGCTTTTGGATCCTTAGCCAGATATTCTCTCTTCTCGCGAATCGGCGCCAGAAGCTCATTTAATATACCAATCAGTCTTTTTTTGATTTCCACATCACCAAGCCCTCCTTGTTCGTATTTTTTCTTAAGTTCAGCCACCTCCTCTTTTCTAGAATCAAAGACATCGAGGTAAGAAAAAACAGTATTACCTTCTACACGCCCAGGGTCTTCTTTATGAACATGTCCCGGATCGGTGTACATAGCCATCACTTTTTTTTCCACTTCTTCAGAGGAGTCAGAAAGAAAAATTGTATTGCCGAGCGACTTAGACATTTTAGCTTTGCCATCCGTGCCTACAAGCGTGCCATGATCTTTAGGTATTAGCGGCTCAGGAACAGGAAAAACTTCTCCATAAAGCGAATTATATCTTCCTGCAATTTCTCTAGCAAGCTCAATGTGGCTAGCCTGATCCTTTCCTACAGGCACTAAACCAGCCTTAGCCATCAAAATATCAGCCGCCTGAAGAACAGGATAATTAATCAGCCCCATGGACGGATTTTCAATTTTCAAATCGCGCAGAATATCTTTCAATGTTGGTACGCGCTCGACTGTCGGCTTCGAAACAAGCATTGAAAAAATAATTGCCAACTCTGAAATCTCAGGAATTTGGCTTTGGATAAAAAAAGTAACTTTTTGCGGATCAAGCCCGCAAGCCAGCTGATCAATCACCAAATCTAAAACATTGCCACCCATTTTCGAAGTATCAGGGTTGGTCGTCAGTGCATGAAGATCTGCAATCAAAATAAAAACACTATTTTTATCCTGCAATTCCAGGCGGTTCATTATAGAGCCCACATAATGCCCTAAATGAAGCCGACCTGTCGGTCTATCGCCTGTAAGAACTACTTGCGGTGAGCTCGTCGAACCCGTTTTATGATCTATTTTTTTAGACATATAGCCATAGTATCATATTTCAGGACCAATTATCAATTTTCAAATCAGCCAGGAAGAGGTCGGTCCTCTAGATGCCCCGAGGTCCGACCTCTTCCCGGCTGATTTTCCCCATCTTACACACATTGTTATCAATAATTGATTATTGCATGTCAAAGCGGTTGTGTTAGTATGAAAATATGTCTAAGAACAATCTCCGTATTCCACCACAAAATCTAGACGCTGAGAAGGCAGTTCTCGGCTCAATAATGCTGCGACCGCAAGCTATCTTCGATGTAATTGACCTCATAAATGAGCAATCTTTTTATGCTGATCGGCATGGCCTTATTTTTGAGACCATGCTTGAACTAGCTTCCAAAAACGAGCCAATAGATATGATTTCCCTCTCCAGCCGAATGAAAGAGAAAAAGCTGCTCGATTCAGTGGGCGGCTCAAGTTATTTGGCTGAACTTTCAGGCTCAGTGCCAGCCTCCAGTAATGCAAAATATTATGCCGAGATTGTTCAAAAAAAATATCTGCTTCGAAAATTGATTGAGGCAGCAGAACATATTTCTGAACTTGGCTTCAGAGAGCATGACGACAAAATTGAAGAAATAATGGATATGGCTGAAAAGAAGATATTTGGCATTACTTTGAGCCCGACAAGCCGAAAATATATTCATCTTAAGGATACTTTAGAAGAAGCTTGGAGCAGACTTGAAAAACTTCATGAGACTACCGGCGGTATGCGAGGTGTGCCAACCGGCTTTAAAGATTTAGACAATATGCTTTCCGGACTTCAAAAATCTGATCTGATTATTTTAGCGGCTCGCCATTCCGTGGGTAAAACCACTCTTGCTCTGGATATTGCGCGAAATGCATCTGCCAGAAATAATGTTTCTACATTAATTTTTTCATTAGAAATGAGCTCTCAGCAATTAGTGGATAGGATGCTCGCTGCCGAATCAAAAGTGAATGCATGGAACATGCGCACCGGTCATATTTCAAAAGACGATGAATTTTCCAGAATCCGGGATTCGCTTGATGTCTTGGCAAAAGCTCCACTTTATATAGATGACCAGCCAAGCAACAATATTATTCAAATGCGTTCTGTGGCGAGAAAATTAAAATCCGATAAAGGACTCGGTTTAATTATTGTAGATTACCTCCAGCTTATGAGCACGACTAAAAATTATGACTCTATGGTTAATCAAGTTACCGAAATATCTCGCTCGTTAAAATCTCTAGCTCGCGAACTAGAGGTGCCAGTGATAGCTCTTTCGCAACTTTCTCGTGCCATAGAATCACGCGGCGGCAAACCTCGCCTTTCTGACTTGCGGGATTCAGGTTCTATTGAACAAGATGCTGATGTGGTCATGTTCATTCATCGCGAA
>CAZVEC010000030.1:0-2186 GCA_964626035.1 uncultured Candidatus Saccharibacteria bacterium | reverse complement strand
AGAAATGGACCAACTGGCAGAATTGAGCTCTATTTCGATGAGAAACGCACTACATTCCTTCCTCTTGAAAAAAGTAATTTAAATGAATTGATGGCATCCGAACAGACAAAAAACGATGATGGATTTTAAACGCAAAGCAGTATGATCGAGGTTAAAATTCGGGAGGACCCCCGGGGTTAAGGATACCCCCAACCCCGGGGGTCGAGGAGAATTTTGACCTCGATCATTCATTTTTTATGTCCTCCATCGACAAGCTAACTGAATACTTCAAGCGATTCCCCGGGATTGGCGAGCGGCAGGCCAAGCGTTTTGTCTATTACTTGCTTCACAAAGACCAGAGTTATTTAAACGAACTAGTTTCTCTCATTAAGGAAATAAAAAGTGAAATTTCTCAATGCCCCTCTTGTTATGTATATTTCCAGTCAGGAGGTGCCAAATCCTGCGATATTTGCTTGGGAGTCGATACGGATAAGTCAATATTAATGGTTGTGGAAAAAGATACAGACTATCAAAATATCCGCCACAGCGGGTTCTACAAAGGACTTTATTTTATCTTGGGCGGCCTAGTAGCGCCGATTGAAAAAAGCTCGAATCAATTTGTCCGAATTAAAGAACTGCTTAAAACTGTGGAGGAAAAAGCTAAAGCTAAAAATTTGAATGAGGTTATCCTTTCCCTATCGCTCACTCCGCAGGGCGAATTTACCGAAGTATATCTACGCCGGGAGCTTGCTCCTCTGGAGGTAAAATACGGATTCAAAATATCCTCCCTCGGTCGTGGCCTCTCCACTGGCCTCGAGCTGGAATACTCCGACCCCGAAACCCTCAAAAACGCCCTCAAAAATCGACAGTAATTAACAATAGCATGAATCCGCGATCGCGGATTCATGCTATTGTTAATTCTTTTTCTTATTTTATACTTATACTTACTTCTTATACTTTCATCTTCTTCGCTCGCAGATAAGTGATGATCGCTGTCATTGCTTTGCGCTCAGTTTCATTCAAATCCTTGCTCGCAATATCAGTCAAGCTTTCCAGAATCGCGTATGATTCCTCCAAGCTCCCGACCTTCTTTTGCTTCATAAACTTTTCCGCAAATTCGCGCACAGCATCAAATAGATATGTTCCCGCCTGCTTCTCCATCGCTTCCGGATTCTTTTTAAATTGATGGCGCAACTCTTTCAACTGGCTTTGAAAGAATTTGCCGGCTTCAACTCTGTTTTGTGGGTCGGCTAAATCAAGTGCTCCAATGGGCGTATACCAGTAGCCTTCCATCACTCCGCGGATCGCCTCGAGATGCGGCACTTTGACTTTATACTTCAAAATATTATTAAGGATGTTTTCCAATTTTCCATTGGTCAATTGCTTGATCGCTTCTTCATCTTTACTATCTATTATTTCTAGAATTTTTTGGAGCTCCTCATCCGCCACTTTTTCCAATTTACTGATTTCCTTGTCAGCTTCATTTTCAATCTCTTCTCGGCTCGGCGCAAGTATCCCCATCTCGGCAAGCATTTTTTCCTGCTCCACATTTATGCCGTGTGGCGTGCCGTCTATGGTGAAAATTTTATTTCTGCCCATTTCATTCGGCAAAAGCGCAAATGAGACCCCGTGGGCATCCGCCGTGGTCACGCTTTTCCCGCTCGGCAAAAATCCCGACACCTGCCCGGACAAAATCCCGGCGCGCCGGAGCAAAGCCGCTGTCATCATGGCGAAATCTGCGCATACTCCGGCATACTTTTTCCTAGATAATTGCTCGGCATATTCGGGCATTCTAACTTTGAGCTCCTCCAGCCGCTCTTCCATGATCATCATCTTCTCTTCGATCGTCTTGCCACGCTTCATAGGCGCAACCTCGGCATTGTCCATGTCATAAAAAGAGATATCGCGCACAAACTTCTCTATGGCAATTATTTTCTGCTTTGGATTTTTGTCCTTGATCGAGGAGAGAAACATGTCGAACTCTTCCGGCAGGTCGGCAATATCCTCGCTTAGACCCTTGCCGTGCTCCCTTTCAAATTTTCTCTTGTAATTTTCATAATCCGACTGGCCCAAATCGCTCATTTTCTCCGGCACGAGATTCTGCTCGAGCGAATAAACTACTTCCTTTGCTCCTTTCTTGTCCAAAATCACGCCCTCGCCCAGGCTGTTTATTTCCACTTCGAGCGGAATTTCCTGGCCGTTTTCCA
>CAZVEC010000029.1:0-11432 GCA_964626035.1 uncultured Candidatus Saccharibacteria bacterium | reverse complement strand
AAGAATACAGCTTGAAAATGGATTTATTTTATTTTGCTTGTAAAGCTCAAATGTTTTTTTAGCCTGCTCTTCTTTTTTATCTTTGTAATCTACTTTGATTTTGGCAAGTTCCGGTTCAAGACGTTTTAATTCCATTTGGCTTTTAGCAGCTTTATGGCTGAGTGGGAAAATAATTATTCTAACTATAATAGTGAGGATTATGATGGCTAACCCCACATCGCCTCCCGGCATGTGTGCTGTGATGTAAACCAAAGCATTATGCATCGGTTCATAGAGAATAATGTTGAATAAATTTGTCATTCGGTTGATTCTATATTATTTTTTACAAAATAACAAATCACCACTTAGTAACCGGGTTACTAAGTGGTGATTGTATAAGAATTCAAAGTAAATAATTTGGATAACTTTAAATTTATTAGCGTTTTAAGGATTGGTTTGTCCTGGTTAAGGTTGTTTTTTTGGCTGTTTTCCTGCTTGTAAAATATCTACAAATACACTAGCCTCAGTTAATACTATTCCCACTGTTTGAAGAGTTCTACCGGCTTGCCCTGTTAGCACCGCAGCTTTTCTCATTTTTTGTCCTGTGGTTAGAGAATCACTTGTTTGAATGACTTGTCTCGGCTGATTTATTGGCGTATTAACATTTATTCCAGGAAAAATTCCCGGTGGGAGCATGTAGGGATTTCCTACTTGAGCCTGGGATTCATTTGATGAAAAAATGGCCAATACAGTAATTAATGCAGGTCCTACAATGTTTCGGACCAATCGGCCTATTTCTATTTTTCTTTCAGGAGAAGAGCCATCAAACTCTTTTTTAAAAGAATTAATTTCCTTTTCAGTTATTTTGAGCTCTGTTTTTAAAGGCTCTTTTTCTTTTTCTAAATTTAATTTAAACATAATTAGGGATTTATTGTTTTATTTCAATAAAAAATAAAATAATAAAATATTATTTGTTATTTTCTTTTACTTCTTTAACTTTCTTATTTATTTCAGAAAGCCTGGCATTTAAACCTTTAAAAAATTCTTTATATTCTGCATCAGAAGCTGAATCTTGGCTTATTTTTGTAGCTAAATCAGCTAATTTTTGATCATTTTGGTCACTCATAATTGTTTAGCGGCTAGTAGCTAACATCTAACTCCTAGCAAAATTAAATAATAATATAGATTACTATATTAGCTCCTCGGCTCGGAAAAGAAAAAGATTACTTTTTATTTTTCCTCGCTCTACGTCGCTAATAAACTACAGAAAGTATAACATAAATTTGTAAAAAATCAAGTATTTTACAAAAGTGAAGCTTTTCTAAATACTGAAATTACTTCTTTTTCCAAATCACTGAATTTTAGCTTATCCGCCCCCTTTTTAAGGAAAATCATTATATTAAAGGATATCTTTATATTATTAAGATGCTTTTTTATTATACTATAACAGCGTCTTTTTAGTAAATTTCTAACTACCGCTTTTTTTGAAACTGAGCTGGGTGTCACCACTGAAAACCTAGATATCACATACTTGGGTGTCCGGTTCCCAAGTACTTGGGAACCGGACACCCAAGTATCATTATTTACTCTTAAAGTTAAATTTTGGGTAAAAAAAGAGCGGCTTTTTTTGAAAGCCTTTGTGAATAGTTTTCGTGGAAGACGATTTTGTTTAGATAACATTTATCAATATCTATATCCATATCCGTACAGTATAGATAAGGATAGAGATATGGATAATTATCGGTTATACCGATAATTTCTTGCGTCCCTTTTGGCGGCGGCGGCGAAGAATATTCTTGCCTCCTGCGGTTTTATTGCGCACCAAAAAACCATGTGTAGTCTTTCTTTTTCTTTTTTTAGGCTTATATGTGAATGACATAATGATTAATTATAAGGTTATAATGAATTAAGGAAGTTTCTCCTCGAGGTCGGACCTCGGAACATCTTGAGGACCGACCTCTTCCCGAAACTTCTGATAATTTTAAAAATATTAATTGTATATTATCTTATTATAACTTAATTGTCCACAAACTATAGTCTTTTTTGTTCATAAAGAAAAGGTAATCCCCCGTGCTGTCTAGTGTCGGCTTGATTCCATCAATTGACTGCGAATAAGGCCTAGCTGAAATAAATGATGTAGTTCCGGTTTTTGTGTCTATTTTCCATAGTTCATCTGTGAAAAGAATTTGGCCTTTATACCATGCATCCGGATATTGCAGACCTGTTGGATTTTTAGGTACTAAACAATATAAATTAATATTATCTTTTTTCCAGACGCATTTTTCCGGTATTGTTTGGATACCAAGATTGGTTGTTTTTTTTGTGGTTGTATTATAAAGATTTAAATTAAGACGATCATCATTGTATGCGACTAAGGTATTTGATGGGCTATAAAGTGTAGTTAAGGAATTTATATTTCCAAGCACTTTTGGATAACTTTTGTTTGTAATATCAAGGAGATAAGAAAACCCGACTAGTTGAGAGCTTGCTTTGGTTGTAAGCCCTATTTTCTTGCTGTTTATATATTGACTGAGCCACTCCGTGAAGTTTGAAGTAAATACTGTAGTTTTTTTAGCTGTCGCAAAAGTGTAAATTTGCCCCAATACTTTTCCTTCATTTTCAGCTAAATAAAATGCTTTTAGAGTATCGGGCGAGAGAGAAAAATCAGTAATATTTTCTTCAAGAAAATTTCCACTTAAAAAACCGTCTTCAATTGCGGGAATTTTTCCAATAAATGTTTGGATAGTATAGCCTTTTGGAATTGTTTCATCATTTTTAACATAGCGTAATATGGCCGTGTTGCCATTTTCAGCAAAAAAAGCTTCTTCAATACGCGGAATGATATTTGAGGTGAGTCTTTTTTCCGGATCTAGTTGTGAACTATTTCCTACGGGCTCCTCGAGGTCGGACCTCGGGACATCTTGAGGACCGACCTCTTCCCGCCCTCCGGGGATTTCCCTAATTTTGGTTTCATAAATATTTCCTGTTTCCTTTTCGGCATATCTAATTGTTAATTGCAGTGGACTACTTATCTTGCTTGTCTCGCTTGATTTACTTGTTGTAAAATATCCTGCAATAGGTTTGCTTGTGATTTGGATCAATTGAGTCAATTCACTTATGGTTTCCGTAGATGGAGTTGTAGTTGTTGTTTCTTCTGTGACCGATTCACCGGTATCTATGACCTCATTGTTAATTCCAGTGCCATCTGCAGGATTTGTATTTCCACTGCTTCCAATTGGTGAGAAGTCTTTAAACCCGGTTTCAGGAGATTCCCCAGTCGGTGTCTTTTTTTGCATAATGAAGGCCAATATACCCATTGTTGCGACAATTAAGATGAGAATTATTATGATGATGCTTAATTTTTTTGACATAATTTTTATTGTTAATATTAAATTTTCTATTTACCATTTACTGACCAATGCCAATTTTCTGCAGGTAAATTATAAAGGCCATATTCCTTAGCATGGGCCTTTAGCCAAGAAAAACAGTCTGCTGTACCTGTTGGAGCTGTAGTACCTGGATATTTTGCTATGTTTATACCCTTACCCCTGCAGGTAAGATCAAGCGCTAAGCCACTTTCATGATTAGAGGTGCCGGGAACTGCAGTCATTGGATTACATTTTGCTTTTGCGTTGTAAACATTTGCTTGTCCACCGCAATTTTGAGCACGCAGTGCTTCTTGTTTGGTTTTTGGTCGAAAACCTCCGCCGAATAATTTAACAGCAGGGTTTGCATCATCAATCATTTTTTTTACATTTTCAGAAATACTTTTACATGCGTAAATATTTCCAGCTTCGGTTGTTACCTGAACGATACCTTCATTACATTGGGCTACTGCGCCTATTGGTAGTAGTGTAGCAGTATCTTCAGGAACAATTTCTGGATATTCTTCTACTTCAAGCGATGCTGTAGGTATATCGAGCCCTAAATTAAGCAATTTAGGATTTATTGTGGATAGTATTACATATGCTCCTAAAGCTAAAATCAATCCCCCAATAGCTGCCTTTATTCTGTCTTCCGCTTGTTGTTTGTTAAAAGGAATATCAGTGAGCATATATTGAATGCCGCCGATAATGAGCATGATCACAGAAAGAATGCCGGCAATGCCGATCATAAGCGTGAAAATGACGGAAAGATATTTTGCGAGCCCTTCCGTACCGGCCCCTGTATCAATCGGCCCCTCAAGGCCCGGCAGAGGCGCCAATGGGGTGTATGAAGTGAGATTAAACGAAGTACCACTTTCTTGCCCCGCGGGAGATAATGTTACATGTTCTCCTGATGTTACTACTGGAGTTTCGCCTTCGGTATTTAGTGTTAAACTGTGAGATTTTCTAGCTCCCACAACATTAGCTTCAATTTTATAGCTTCCAGGTAAAAGGTCTGTAAGATTAAAATAGGCTTTTTCATGAGATACATTAAATCCATCGTCTTTTTTGATTAAATCATTATTATCTAGTTTATAGGCTTTGAATTCCACTTTAGCACCATCAGGAATACCGGGTATATCAGCTTGAACTGACCATGAATATTTATTGTTAGCAAAAGTAACTCCGTTGTTTGCTCCTACTCCAGAAAGAGTGATTTCGGAGTCTGGACTTTGTTCAACATCAACAATTTGCCAATTTTCATCGCATGTTCCGTCGCAGTTATAAAAAAATGTTGTACTGTCAGCACCTAACCCGCCTGAAACAAGACCCCATTGTGTTTTTGGGCTACCTAGAATATCTACATAACCAGTCGTTTCATCCCATGTAGTTATATAATATTGACAGTCAGGATCTTCACCTACCTCACATTCTTCCTCTCCAGCCTTTAAATGTAAAACAACCTTATTTGCATTGACTATTATTTCTTTATTATCAAGCCCAGAACCATTTAAATCATTATCAAGAGCTACACAACCTGGACCTGTTATATTACCTACTACACAATCACCATCTAAAGTGGAAGCATGATCTGCTTCTGTCATACTTACTTGAATATTTTTTCCTCCGCAATTTTCTGTAGTGATTACAAGATCAACCGGCGGATTATCATTTACCCAGCTTTGTGACTGCCCTCCTGCATATGGTGGTGCCCCATTTATTAAAAAGGAGGCATTAGTAACTTTGCATGTTTGGGCTGAAGCTGAGGAAAAAGAAATAAAAAAAAGCGCAAATATTATTAAAGTATATGCAATTTTTCGCAAATAATTTTTTGTCATTTTTTATTCAATAATTTAGGAAGTTTCTCTTTGAGGTCCGGCCTCGGGGCATCTTGAGGCCGGACCTCTTCCCGAAACTGTTATTACTTCCTAATATTTAATAATTATAGACTGATTGACTGACTGGAATAATTTTTTTCGCGCTTCAATCTTTGCGGTAATTTTTGTTTGACCCGGCGATTGTCCGGATTTAATAGGAATTTCATTCTCTGTAAAACCAGTAAGTTCTTGATCATTAAGGAACCATTGGTATTTTAATTCATTGGAAAAAATACTGTCACCTGAAAAGAAATAAGGGAAAGCAACCAGTAATGTCTCGTTTTTTTGCAAGGAAGATCCTTGGTTTAATGCGCGATTATAGTGTGTACCTAACGCCAAATCTTTTTCATAAAAAACAATTTCCGGCTGCCCTAAGGTTATAGATTCTCCTTTATTTATTACCACTTCATTTTTCACAGGACTGGCGGAAACTTCAACTTGCTCGGAATTATTAGAAAAATCGTTTTGAAAAACTAAATAATTTTTTGCAAAACCTTCACTTTCGGTCGTGAAATTTCTTTTCCATTCATAAGTGAAATCCTCCGGTTTTAAATTAATTCCGGAAAACAGCAGTTTTGGAATGGCTACCACTTTTACTTCCCCTTCTTGAACAGGCAGGCTTCTGCCTTTATAAAAAGGCGGTACTAGCACGTTTATCCCTTGCCAAATCAGATCAATATCGGAAACTGTGACCCCAGTTGTTTTAATTACTTGATCTCCTCCTTGGGGGGTGATTCTGGCTTCTAGCGCAATTTGTCCTGAAGCCGGCGCAGTGAATGTGAAATTTATTTTACCAATTCCGGATATTTGCGATTTTCCACCGACATACCAAGAGATCATTGATTTGTTTAAATCAAACATAAATGATTGGATTGTGGCTGTGACAGATTGATTTGGTCCGGGATTTTCCGGAGTTAGAGAAATAGAGATGTCATCGGCTGTTTGTGCAGAAACAAATATAGGCAGTAGCAGTATGCCGAACATTGAGAGTAATATAATTTTTTTTATTACATAAATCATTTTATGAGTAGCTGTTAGCTTCCAATTGTTAGCTTTTAGAATTTTCTGACACCTAGCAGCTAGCACCTGACAGCTATTATTATTTTATCTCTTCCTCTAAGCTCTTTATTTCTTCTCCCACTTCTTCTTCCGCCTTCTGCATATCTTTTATTTTTTCTATTTCAGTTGATACTTTTTCCTTTACAGCTTCCATGTCTTTTATTTTAGCTAAGCTTTTTTCGGTTTCTTCTTTTAATTTTTTAAGGAGCTCCAGGTCATGCTTGGCTTTTTCTTTTGTCGTTTTAAGATCTTTTTCTATTTTTTCCAATAATGCTTCAAGATGCTCTATTTGCTTGCTCAGGCCACTTTGAGAAGCAGTCTTAAGAGCCCCACTGCTGGGTTTGCTGATTTCTTGGAATTTCTTTTCTAAATCTTCGATTTCTTCAGAAGTTCCAATTTCTATTCCACTATTTTTTAAGATATCATTGTCTGCCATAATAATTAATTATAAGGTTTGTAATGTTGTTATTATATCACAAATTATGTATGTAGCTTTTAGGATTTTCTAACACCTAACAGCTATCACCTCTCAGCTATTATAAGTTTTTCATTTGTTCCTCTAAATCTTCTATCTCCGAGCCTAAATTTTTAATTAAATCTTCTTCTGTTGGCGTAATACCCTTATCTTCTAATGCTTTTTTGGTGGATTGGATTTTACGGTTGGTGTCCAATTCTTCTTTAACCTTAATTTTTTCTTTCAGATCTTCTTCAATCATTGTTTCGGTTATTTTGGGTTCTATCGGCTCCTCGAGGCCAAAATTCTCCTCAACCCCCGGGGTTAAAGATGCCCCAACCCCGGGGGTTTCCCGAATTTTGACCTCTTCCAGCCCAGGAGTGGCCTCTATAGGTGCAGGAGTAGATTGTGGCAGAGGAATTGCTTCTGCCCGCATAGGCGCACTCTCGTTTGCCGCAAGTTCTTGTTTTGCTTTCTGAATGGCTAAGATTTGTGCAGGATCAGTTGAAATAATTTGTTCTTCAGTATATGAAGCAATTATTTTTATGGCCACATGTTTAAGTCCGGCGAAGAATATGCCCTCGCCCACTCCTGATTCCAAAAGCAAATATTTTTCTTCATCAGTCAGGTTAAATGTCTTTTGGAGTTTTTCAATTGATGATGGTGATTGTTTTAGCAAAAGCTGAATTGAAGAGTTGGCCACAATAGCCACGCCATATGTCGTGCCCATAAAATCTGCCACATCTTGAGTGATCGTGCAGAGACCGAGATAATATTTTCTGCCTCTTTTGGCGATTGAGAAAAGAAAAGAAGCGGTATCTTCAGACTTCATCATCCACCAAGCTTCATCTACCACCAATAATCTTTTTTTAAGATTTCTTCGCACCGCATTCCAAATGAAATGAGTCACGATGTACATTGCTACCGGCTTAAGCTCGTCTTCCATGTCACGCACAGAAAAGACTACCATTTTTTTGTTGATATCCACATTGGATGGCTGGTTGATAAATGTGGACCATGTGCCGCGCGTGTACTTGGAAAGTTTCACCAAAATAGAATCTGCGCCTTCCATTCCCGCGAGCACTGATTCAAAATCGGAAAGAAGCGGAGGCTCGACATTTGCAAAATTCGAATTGACAGAGATGTCCTTCAAGGCATAGGTTTCTGAAATGGCTCGATCAATTAAAGCATCTTCTTCGGGAGTTAGACCACCTAACATTATTCTAAACAAACCTACCAAATTAATAATGTGTGAGCGAAGGACATCGGCTGGAGCTTCATCTTCTCGCGGTATCGGCAGATCAAAAGGATTTATATGGTGATTAGAAGAAAGAGAGATATTAAAGTAGCGCCCACCCACGGCTTCTGCTAAATATTCATATTCCCTTTCAGGGTCGATCACGATCACTTCAGTATCGAACATAAGTGTACGCAGAATTTCCAACTTAGTGGTGAAGCTTTTTCCCGCACCGGATTTGGCAAAAATTACAGAATTGTAGTTTTCCATAGAAAAACGGTCAAAAATAACCAATGATGAATTGTGTCTATTGATACCATAGAGAATTCCTTTATCGGAAGTAAGGTCAAAAGAGACAAATGGGAAAAGACTGGAAAGAGGTTCAGAATTTAATTTGTGATAAATTTTTAGATCATCATTGCCGATTGGCACCACGCTTTGAAAAGCTTCGTCTTGCTGGAAGAGCGCTGGGCGCACATAGATCAGGCGCGATTCTAGAATGGATTTAATTTCATTTTCAGTTTTAAACAGCTCATTTTCATCAGAGCCATAAATAGTGATATAGAGGCCTACATCAAAAATCTTTTCAGTGGCTTGCTGCAGCCGGTCGCGCAATCCTTCTAAATCTCTGAAAGCGGTATCTAGGATCGGGTCGCGCACGAGTCCCTTGCCTTCGCGGATATTTATCTGGCTTTGAACTTCAGCCACTTTTTTCTGGAATTGTTTTAATATTTTTGATGTTTCGATCGGGTGGATAAAAATAGACACATCAAAAATTTTGTCCAGATTGATTACGGGCGTGAACCAATTGTCTGTCAGAAATCTCGGATATGAAATGACAAAAAATGTTTTGGCCACTCTGTCGCCCAAGACTAATTTTTTGGAGTCAATTTGGAGAGCGGAAGGAGCGATAATATCTTGAAGTTCAAGCGTGGCTGATTTGTAAATATCTTCAGGCAAAAGAGCCAGCAGATCTTTTTCTGCCTCGCCTTGAGCACTTTTCTTTTTGAAGATATCAAATATTCCCATAATTAGCTTTAAGCTTTCAGGTGTTAGCTGCTAGCTTCTAATAGCTGACAGCTAAAACCTAACAACTACTTCTTCGCTTCCCTCTCCGTCTCTCCCGGATTATATGTCTTATAAAAAAGTTCAATCACTTCTTCTGTCCCAAGTTTTGCAGTTTTTACTCCTACTCCCGAGAGGCCGCTTTCGATCACTGACATTCTTTGTTCCAGCTGACTTCTTTTTTCTTCAAAGCTTTGTTCTTCGGCACTTTTTGATTTTCCTCCCGGCAGTATACTCTTAGCGGCTCCAAAAGATGGAGCAGTCTGGGAATACGGTACGATGATGAAAAATCTTTTAGTCATGATATTTACTTGTTCGGTGAATGTTCTGATGAACTCAATATATTCTCTGGTTTGGATTTTTAAGAGCGGTTCCGGAATTTCATTTAATCTTTTCTCCAAGCTTGCCAGATATGGTCTGATATCATAGCGGCGTGATTGAATTACAATTTGAGTGGAAAAATCCAAAGAATTTAAAAAATTTTGATATTGAATCAAGACTGCTTTTTGCTCGTCATATGATTTAAGTGAAAGATTGATTGAGGAAGCCAACATGACCACGCGCAAACCACCATCTTTTAAGATGATTATTCCATCACGCACTTCCTTGATGGGTACGAAATTTTGACTTGGTTTTGCTGCAATAGCCATACATTAAATATAACACGAAAGTTACGAAAAAATATCCGAAATTTACGAAAATTCGAAATTACGAAATAGTGCCATTTAATATTCTTTTTGGTGTAACGGAATATTGGCGCATGTTTACTAATATTGCTAATTGTTTATTGGTAGATGTTAAATATCTCTGAACTTGATAATAATCATCTTTTAACAAGGACTTTTTAGCTTTTATTTCCATGATAATTTTATTATCTATTAAAAAATCAACTTTATTGCGACCCTTTTGTTCGCCTTCAAAAGATTCTGATAAAACAAACTCTCTCTTATAAGGAATATTTTTTTCTTTTAATAATTTTTCAATATGGTCGCAGTATTGTTTTTCATTGCAAAATATTCCTAAATTCTTTCGAGTTTCAAATAAAATACCATTAATGAGATAAGACAATTCAGAATATATTACTTTATCTTCATTTAATATTTTTGTTTTCATTTTTTATTTATTTCGTAGTTTCGAATTTTCGTGGCTTTCGAATGGACTTTCGTAGTTTCGTGTTATATTTATTTTTTTTTCATTTCGAGTATGTCTAAGCTCCAGCTTAACTCCTTCAATTTTGATCCGGTCAATGTAGGTTCTGGGGTGTAAGTGCTTTCTTTTTGTGTTTCGGCTGTTTTTGGCTCGCTTTGTCTTGTTTCCTCCGGCCTTTTTTTCCACAAGAACATTTTATTTTTAAAGAAATGTTTGAAGGCGCTCTCCATAACCACAATAAATGGTCGGTTGTTGTATCTATAGAAAGTAAGCGCGAGCGACAGTCCGGCCACAGGCAAGATGGCAATAATGGCGATATATATAGGGAGAGCTTTATATAAGACAAAACAAATCCCTCCGCCGCCGGCAAGATAGATGAACTGCTTGAAGGTAAAAGGCCCGAAAATTTTATCTTCAATATCAATAAATTGTGGAACTTTGAATTGCAATTTTAGAAGCGAATCATCGCAAAATTATTCTTTTAATCTTTTACTTTTCCTCTTGATTGGTATCCTCTTTATTTTCCCTCCCCTTGATGGGGAGGGTTAGGGAGGGGTGAATCTAAATTCTCTAAAATTTTTCCAACTATCCCATCTCTATTTTTTAATACATCATTATTCCAAAATCTTAAAACTTTAAACCCTTGCGATGCTAGCCATTTATCTCTAATTACATCAGCTGGATTTTGAAAATGCTGGCTGCCGTCAAGTTCAATTACTAATTTGCATTCAAAACAGACAAAATCAACAATATATCTTCCTATTTGCGCCTGCCGCCGAAATTTATTTTTTAAATTATTCTGCTTTAAAACATACCATAAATATTTTTCAGCATCAGTAGGGTTTTTCCTAAGAATTCGCGCTATTGGAGTCATTTTTTGGACTTTCATGGTTTTTGTTTTATATTTCACCCCCACCTAACCTCCCCCATCAAGGGGGAGGAAGAATACCATTTTTAATTCTTAACCTTTTTTGTAATTTGTATTTGCGTTAATTCGCTTCTAATCAGGCGGCAGCCGATACGGATCTGTTCTATCTTTGTGTCTAACAATAGGCTCATCCGTGGAAGCCCCCTCTCCTATTTTAGGAGAGGGTTGGGGTGAGGTTGCTGGTTTTTCACTATAATCCGTTTCTTTTTTAGGCATAGAAAATGCACCGGCCATTTTTTGTTCCGCAAGATTAGGTACTGGAGATTTTATTTCAGTATCAATCCTAGTTGCTTCTTTGTGCGGTAAAATTAAT
Organism: uncultured Candidatus Saccharibacteria bacterium; assembly: GCA_964626035.1. Classification (GTDB taxonomy): domain Bacteria; phylum Patescibacteriota; class Minisyncoccia; order Phycocordibacterales; family CAZVEC01; genus 2-01-FULL-42-20. Next base: position 6 of record CAZVEC010000029.1, on the reverse strand, counting down.
TCCTCT
>CAZVEC010000028.1:0-11639 GCA_964626035.1 uncultured Candidatus Saccharibacteria bacterium | reverse complement strand
GATTGAAATGACGCATATTGCAAGGATGCTGGCGACAGAACTTGGAGCGGATCCGAATATTGCCGCAGCCGGTGCCTTGGTGCACGATATCGGCAAGGCGCTCGATCATGAAGTGCAAGGCACGCATATTGAGATCGGCATTCGCATCCTTCAAAAATTTGGAGCGGATAAAAGGATTATTGATGCAATGAAAAGCCATCATGGTGACTATCCACATGAGTCTATCGAGTCTATTATTGTGACCACAGCCGATTCCATATCGGGCGGAAGACCGGGTGCAAGGCGTGACACGGTGGAAAATTATCTTAAGCGCCTTCAAGATCTTGAGGCTTTGGTAAATTCTTTTACAGGAATTGAGAAGTCTTATGCCCTCCAAGCCGGTCGCGAGGTTCGCGTGTTTGTGACTCCCGACAAAATTTCTGATATAGATGCAAAAAATTTGGCCCGCGAAATTGCTACAAAAATTGAGAATGAACTCAAATATCCGGGTGAAATAAAGGTCACGGTTATACGAGAGAATCGTATAATTGAGTATGCAAGATAAAATATTAAAAATCCTTAATTTATATTTTCTATAAAAAATGAAATATACATCTATAAATACTAATACTCAAATTCAGGAAAAGGAAGAAGAATCAGATTTAAAAGATAAACAGCTTGCGTCTAAAATAATCAGTGATACAAAAATAGATTTTGATGACAATTTTCTTCACCTGGAAAAAATTATAGAAAACGAAGACTTTCTTGAGGCTGTCAGAAAAATGCCTGCTGAAATGAAGTTGGATTACACCCCAGAACAAGCCAAAAAAGATCTAAATAAATTAAAAGAAGCACAAAGGAAATTCAAGGAAGAAGATATTAAAATGATTTCGACTGCATTCGAAAGGTCAATAATATTGGCCTGTACTAAATTCAAATGGCTTGGAAAAGATGCTTTTTTGTGGCCGTCAAACGATTTTGATGATTATGTTAATCATACCGACATGATGGTTTCTTTTGATTCCAAAAAACTTTTTGATGGTCCAATTCTTGCATTAGATGCCACATTTGGAGTGAGGGGGATAAATTCAAAGATTGAGCAAATAAAAAGTGAAATCGAACGCGGACAGCTCACTGAACTAAAATATTTTACGGAATCAGGAGAAGATTTTAAGCCGCTTTATGCTCCACGCATTGTGATCGGAATGGAAAAAGATCGTGTACTAAATTTTTTGAATGTTTTCGGCGAAGAATTTGATAAGAAAAAGAAAGCAGAAGATATGGATTTTCTATCTTCTAATGCAGTTAGATCATTGATCCCACTCGAAATAAAAAAAGAAGCTGAACATTTTAAAAATTATGCTTTGGAATTGGTAAAAAATAATATTGACACACCTAACGATTTGAAGGAAAAATGGACCATCATTGCAGGCGCGTATGACCTTGTACTTAATGAAATAGAAAAAATTCTCAGCACAGATGAAAAGCAGAAAGAATTGGGAATTGATCTTGCGACTAAATCAGCATTCCAATCAAGAGGCGGCGATCAGATATATGACGCCATAAATAGATTGTAAAAAAAACCTCCGATAAACGGAGGTTTTTTAAAAGTTATAGTTTTAATGCTTGGGAATACCAAGTTCATCAGCTTTCTTTATCATTTCTTTTTCGAGATTTGATAATTTAAGAACTGTTTGGTCCCATGGTCCTTGATGAATGATTTTGTACGGTTCAACATCAAGTAAAATTTTTCCAGGGCAATTGTTTTGTGATTGCAGAAAAATTTTTGCTTTATTGTTGAAAGTAAAAACGGCTTGTACATATGGGATCTTTTTATCAAGCTGTTCGGGCAGCCATTCATTAAAACAATATTGTTCTAATGTTGTTGGTAAAGTGACAGACATTAAAACACTGCCTTCTATCCAATATTTTGGCGTTTCCGGAAATGTTGGATAATCCCCCAACTGAAAATTTAAATTATCATCAAGAGATTTAAGTGTGTTTATTCTGATACATCTCACAATGTCGAGAATTGTGGTAACTCCCGCCATTTGAAATTTGTTTTGAATCAGTTTTTTCCATTTTCTTAAATCATCACGATGATTTTTTACAGATTTCATTTTAGAGAACTCTGTCATAAATTCATCCAGTAATGTGGGGATAGTTATTTCATTTTCGTTTTTCATTTTGCTACATTTTAATGATCAGAATAATTCAATTTGATAATACCATTATTAAATATTTCGTCAATGCGTTACGAGGTATCTGCTCACATCTAGCTATTAGCAAAAGGCGTGCAAATAAAATAAATTCGGGAGGACCCCCGGGGTTGGGGCATCTTTAACCCCGGGGGTCGAGGAGAATTTCTTTTATTTGCACGCCTTTTCATAGTTGCGAACACTTATAGAAAAAAAAGACATCCGGTAATCGGATGTCTTTTAGGTTTGATTATTTTCAAACATTTTCTTTTGCGCAAATGGAATTAAATTTATTAAGCATTTCTGCTTCAAGCGATTGCAGTTTTTTTAGCGCCTGATCCCACTGCCCTACAAATATTAGTTGGTAGGGTTCATGTGATAATAGTATTGTACCCGTGCAACCAGTTGGAACATCCAGAAATATGCGAGCATTATTTTCTGAAAAGAAAAGGCAATGAAGAAACGGCAATTTGTTTTCGAGTTCTCTTGTTTTCCATTCTTCAAAAAAGTATTGTTCTGCCGAAGCAGGCAGAGTGGCGGTAATTCTTATATCACGATTGAACCACTCTATTGGTTCTGAAGGGCAAATAGGGAACTCGCCAAATTTGAAATTAATATTTTCTCCAGTTGAAGTTATTTGTCCTTCGCGAACTAGCCGTGAAATTTCAGCAATAGTTGTGACTGAAATCATTCTTAGACCGCTTCGGAAAATACTTCTTTTCCATTTTTTAAGTTTATGTCGTTCTTTTTTTACAATTGGTTGAATCTGGGGATAGTCGGTAAAAATCTGTACCTTGGCAGGTTGAATCAAGTTTTTTGATTCTTCATTTTTGGCTGTACTCATTTGTATTTGGTTTTAAAAGTTTCCGCCGAAGGCGGATCAGCCTTTGGCTGAAAAGGACTATTTGAAATCGAATTAATTGTAACAAAAAAAACAAATTTGTCAAATTTTACTGAGCCTGTTATTAATAAGCAAAACACTCAAAATCCTTTGAAAATTGGGCGGAAAATGCTATAATTGTAATATAAATATGCAAAAATATTGTAAAATTTGCGGAACATTGATTGCAATTTCCTTAATCATGGCTCATTTTAGTGAAGATTTTTGTTTTTCTTGTGAAAAAGAAAAAGCACCTCATATTCTGGAGTTCATGCCCACGGTAAGTGTTTTTAATCTGTCTGTGAACAGTATTTCTTCAACTATTTCAGCACAATCAGATTCAGATACTTATTTTCTTAATCAAAATAATAAATAAAAAACATTTTTTATAATGAACAAAAAAACAGATAAAACCAAGAATGTAAAATTTATTGATTTATTTGCGGGAATCGGGGGATTTCATTTGGCATTTCATAAAACTGACGCTAGGTGTGTTTTTATAAGCGAATGGGATGAACATGCTCGTATGACATATGAACGTAATTTTGTAAAGATTGAACCTGAATTATTTAAGCAAGGTCTTTTTGCAACGGGTAATAATTTGTTTGCCGGAGATATAACCAAAATTAATGCAAAAGATATTCCGGATTTTGATGTTTTGTGCGGAGGTTTTCCTTGCCAACCTTTTTCTCAAGCTGGATTTAAAAAAGGCTTTTCGGATACTCGTGGCACTCTTTTTCATGATATTATAAGGATAATCAAAGAAAAAAAACCCGCAGCGTTCTTTTTGGAAAATGTTCGCCATTTATTGAATCATGATAACGGTAAAACATTTGAGGTCATTAAAAAAGCGATTACGGATGAACTGGGGTACTCTTTTTATTATAAGATAGTTAAAGCTTCCGATTATGGTTTACCGCAACATCGTCCTCGTTTATTTATGGTTGGTTTCAAAAATCATCAAATAAAATTTGAATTTCCGGAACCGATAAAATTGAAAAAAACGATGTCTGATATTATGGGTGGGCATTGCAATAGAAAAATCGGATACACTCTTCGTGTAGGCGGACGGGGTTCGGGTTTGAATGATCGCAGGAATTGGGATACTTATTTGGTAAATGGAAAAATAAAACGCTTAACTTCATCGGAGGGGAAAAAACTTATGGGATTTCCAAATAATTTTGAATTTCCTGTAACTGAAACTCAGGCCATGAAACAACTCGGAAATGCGGTCGCCGTTGATGCAATTTATATGGTCGCGCAAAAAATAATTGACTCTCTAAAATCTTATGATTAAAGGAAATAAAGGAGAATGGAGTGAATTTTATGTTCTGATTAAATTAATTGCGGATAAGCGATTGGTTGGAGCGGACGATGATTTGAAGAAAATCGAATCTATTTTTTTTCCGATTTTAAAAATTGTTCGTGAGGATTCGACTGGAAAATACGAATATGAATTACTGGCTGGTGAAAAAATCAAATTATTGTGTCCAAATGGGCAAAAATTTATTGTAAACGTATCTGATCTAAAATCTAAAGTTGCGCAAATATTCGGCTTCGTAAAAAAATCACACAAAACATTTTCAGTTCCGGCTGCCAAAGAACTTTTTAGAAGATTTAGAATTAAATCATTAAACGCCGGTAATTCAAGGAAAGAAGATCTTGTTTTGAAAATTCATGATCATACTATAAATCGAAATCATGAAGTCGGATTCAGCATCAAGTCTAAACTTGGATCACCCGCTACTCTTCTTAATGCATCTACGGCAACTAATTTTACTTTTAAAATAAACCGTCTTAATGATAATCAGGTGGAAAAAATAAACAGAATATCGACCAAAGCCAAAATTCGCGACAGATTATCGGCTATTGGAGCCGCGGGCGGAGTTATTGAATTTAAAAAAGTGGACTCTGATATTTTTGAAAAAAATCTTCGAAAGATTGATACAGTAATGCCAGAGATTATTGCTGAAATAATTTTGGCATATTATTCGGATAAGGGATCAAAGTTTCCGGAATTGATTCAAAGTATTATGTCCAGCGGAACAAAAATTTTGCATTTCAATCTGACCTCGGAAGATTATGCTTATAAGATTAAGTCTTTGCTGAATAATTCTGCGCTTGGAATGGTCCCTGCCAGTTATTGGGACGGAAATTTGCGGGCACACGGAGGAGTTATTATTGTGAGGGAAGACGGTGAAATCGTTTGTTATCATCTTTACAATGCCGAGGCTTTTAGAAATTATCTGTACAATAATACAAGAATTGATTCGCCGAGTGCCACTCGTCACGGCTACGGAAAGATATATAAGGAAAAAGGAGATATGTTTATAAAATTAAATTTTCAAATTAGATTTGCAAAATAAAATATGGCCGATAATTTTACAAGAAAAAAACGAAGTGAAATTATGTCCAAGATTTTAAGCAAAGAATCAAAGATAGAAAATTTCATTGGTAAAATTTTGTGGTCCGAGGGAATTAGATACAGAAGGAATGTCAGATCAATGTTTGGCAATCCTGATTTCACAATTAGAAAGAGAAAAATTGTTATATTTGTCGATTCTTGTTTTTGGCACGGTTGCATAAAACATGGAACGATACCCGTCTCCAATCGAAAATTTTGGAAAGAAAAAATTGAAAGAAATAAGACAAGAGACAAAGAAGTTACCAAACATTATAAAAAAGAAAAGTGGAAAATTTTAAGAATCTGGGAGCATGAAATTAAGAAAAATCCAGAAAAATCTACAAAAAAAATTATAAAATATTTTAAGTAAAAAAATAATGAAGAAATTTATAAACTTTACGGATTAACAGAAGAAGAAATTAAAATTATTGAGAATAATAAATCATGATTAATAATTTATCAAAAACATTAGAAAAAAATTCTACAACTGCTGTTTTAATGATTGGTAGTTTTTTTCTTGTCGCATTTGCTATAAGCAAAGGAATTTATTTCCAAGAAACTTTTTTACTTTTGATATATTCTATAGGAGCTAACTTCTTGACAATTTTTAGAAAAAAATCTGAAGATTCAGTTACTATTAAAAATTTTTTTGATAAAAAATATTTTTTATATCTATACATAGCATTTTTTTGCCTTTGGTTCTTGTTTTGGTTAATATTAACATTTCCTCTCTTATTTTTTAAATTTAAAGTTTATTTTTTTAGTAATATCGGCATTGTTGATTACATTTATCTTGGAAAACCGTTTTATTTTACGCAAGAGTTTTGGACAGCATTAGCTGTAATTGTTGCTCTTTTTACACCATGGGTAGTTAATTGGTTAAATAAAAGGCAAGAAAAAAGTAATTTAGTTTTTGAAGACATCAGCATTGTTCATCAAGATAGTAAGCCTGAAGAAGATAATATGCGGAAATTACTTGATGTAGGCAGACTTATTATAACCAACAAGGGAAAATTTAAAGCAAAGACGGTTGAGGCGTATATGGATAAAATTATTTCAAATAATGAAGTAAGAACTGACTTTTTTCCAATGCCTCTTGTTTGGACACATGGACAACTAAATAAAAATGGACCGACGGTTAGAGATATTTATCCAAATCAAACTGTCTATCTTGATATATTTAATCACATTTTTGATCCAGAGTATGTAGGTGACAGTTCGGTATTGTTTGCAGTAGCGGATGATCATGGTGTTGATAGTCTTTCAAAAATGGAGTTAGGTGAATCAGATATCATAATTAAGTTTTATCAAGAGAGTGGGCAAGTTAATCAAATTATCATAAAAGCAATTTGGGATGGTAAACATGTGCCAAAGATTTCTATTATAAAATAATAAAATTTTCTGCAAAAATATGAATTAACAGGAGAAGAAATTAAAATTATTGAATGGGTACAAAATAAATTTATGAAACAAGGTAAAGAGTATGAGGATTTTGTTTATAAGATTTTTTCTGAATTTTTTAAAAATTTTTCATTAACACAGAATGACAGAATAATCGGAATGGAAAGTGGATTATTGAGAGAAATTGATGTTTCTATTCGTGGAAAAATTGATAATATTAACTTACTTTTTGTAGTTCAAGCAAAAGATTATAAAAATCATAAGTCCGACATAAATGTAATAGGTAATTTTTCCTCTGTAATTCGAGATATTGGTGCATCAAAGGGATTTTTAGTTTGTGCAAGTGGCTTCGCAAAAACAAATTCTCAATATGCTCGCACATTGGGAATAGAATTACTATCGGTAGAAGATATTGAATCAAAAAAATGGAGGGCGGTAATTGAAATCCCAGTAATTTACATCGACTATGATATTAATTATAAAATTAATATTCCATTGTTCTTGAATATGTGTAACGAATTAAAACAACTCAATGGTGGAAATGATGACCTAATTGCACACAGAGATAAATTTAATTTTAGTATTGACGCTGGAAATACATTTCTACATATTAATGACCACATAGTTAATTTAATAAAAGAAAAGAAAATAAATTTTATTGATAAAAAAGAAATAATATTTACGCCGTCATTACGACTTTTAAGATATCCATCGTTTGAGTTTCCTGGGTCATCCTTAACTATAGAACCAAAAAAGAAATTTTATTTGAAATATATCATACCTGATGAATACAGGGGAATAAAAGATCATTTAAATGAAACATTTATTCCAACTACTATTAAGATTTCAAATATTCCACTAAAATTAGATGGTTCATTTACACTTATTGATCAAAATAAAATCCCAATAAGTCTCCTATTCTATAAACTCTGACAAAGAATGCTGAAAAAAATAACGAATTTAAAAGTGCGGTAAAATCCCAATTAATCCTATTGGATTTTCGATTAATATTGAAACCACACTGATAAATTAAATATGCAAACATAGTTATTTTTAGTGTCGGGAAGTTTTTAGAGAGGAATTGAATTCCTATGGCAAATCATGGACCCGTTATGAAGATCGCAAAGAATAATGTGCTAAAATAAAACAATGAAAATAAATATAACCAAAAAACAATATGAAACAATTATAAAAGCGCTTGAAATAAGTTCTTTTATATATGGACCCATGTCGGATTTTGTGGATGATAAATTTAAGAAGGATGCTGATGATATGGATAGTGTTCAAGAAGAACTCTTGTTAAATGCCGAAGAATTTGATTTTGATAAAAATATGGAAGAAGGCGATTTGAAAGAGGAGTATTATGAAAAAATATTGAATGATCTTTCGGAGTATGACGACTATGAACTTTTTGAAAACTTGGCGAACAAGCTTGGGTGGCGAGATTTTAGAAAAAAATATACGCAAGAAGAAATTGACAAGATGTCTGAAGAGCATGGCGATTATTTAGGCGTGCCGATGTATGAATTTGAAAAAAAATATTATGATGAGTTTAATAAAAATGAATACAATAGGTTGTATGTCAAAGAGGATTAAATTATGGAAATAGGGAATAAAGAACAAATTTTGGAGCGAAGAAAAAAGATTAATAATGAACTTTTGGAAATGCTTAAAGAAATCGCGATCAATGAAGGAGTGCTTGGAAGAATTTGGCGACCTGTTCAAAACAATCATTTCAAATTTAAAATGAAAACAAACCATGTTTCGCAATTGCGAAACATGGTTTTAATTTATTTGTGAATTTTATTCGCATGACCGGCTTTTGTAGTGCCGGTATTCAAACTATTTTATCCAATAGCAAGGAGAGGGTTTTTCTTTATCGATGTCCACGTGAATATGTCCGTCTTTGTAAAATCCAAAGCGTTTGAAACCGGCCTTGGCGAGGCCGAGAAGAATTTTGCCGCCTGATGTGCTGTCACGAACTAAAAGATCCACAGCGAGGCCTTGTGTGTGCGAGGAATCCTTCACACCACCGACATCTTTATTTTTCTCTGGAGTTCTGTATCCGGAAGTGATCTTAAAAGGCACGCTGGCGAAGCCTCTGGCTTTATCGAGCATCTTGCAAAGCTTCGGATCTAAATTTTTCAATTCGCTTTCTTTAAAATATTTGTACATGAGGTTATTGTATCACTTTTTAAGCGATCAAGGCTTAGCCTCTTTGACTTCCCTTATGGGGGAGGCTAAGCCTTGATCGTTGTTTCATTGTTATAGTGTTTTTTTGAATAACACTCGTTTCACACTAAAAATATAATAAAACTCCTCCCTGTTGGTAGGGAGGAGTTGGTAGAGGTTTCATTTTGGCAGGACAATCATCGGGTTTCCTTCAATCGCCACCTCGTCATATTTTTGTTTTTTGAACTTAATTAATGGAGCCAAGTGCTTGTCCACACATTTCTCGCACACACTAATTTGAGCTGTCCAATATTCATAATCTTTTTTTGAATCATAACCCCAGACAGCTTCGGCTGATATAGTCATGTATTCATTACTGTAACCGGTTTTGCACGAGTTTCCACAAATACCGCATTTGATGGGAGTAATTTTTCTAGACCGGCTTATTTGGGGCGGACCCTCAAGTTGCTTAGTGATTCGACCTTCCAAATTTTCCAATGAATTTTCAATTGGATGATAGGGTCCTTCCGGAGCAGTAAATTTTTTCATGAGTTTTTGGATTTATGTGTTTGTATTTATTTTTTAGTTAAAGAACAACTTGCCTCGCCTTTTGGCGTGGGTTTACACTATCAGACCACCAATCACTTGATGAACTGAATAATGGCGAGGTTCAAAGTTGAACCTCGCTGATTTTATTCTCGTACTTGGTGTCTAGTTCACGATCCCTTTCAAATATTAGGTAGTCTGCCAATTCTATCTTCTTCAATGTTTCACTTCTTTCATTATAAAAATTATTGAAATCATCATTTCCGTCAATTTTTCTCCATTCATTATAATTCACACCTATAAATTCAAAAGTGTGAAATCTTCCATCTCCCTCATAATCACACATAGATTCAACCCGCGAGTCGAGGCCAAATTTTTGTTTCAACAACGCCTGTGTTTCATTTAAAAATTCTTCTGTATGTTTTTTAACAATGTGATCGATTATTATTTCGATTTGGCGAGTAAACCAGTTGTTTGTAATCCACCGTAAAAAGGCGATGATTATGGTTTCAATTTTTTTCATGATATTTAGTTTTAAGGTTTAACAAAGAACAATTTACACTGTCAGGTCACGAAAATTTCATGAACTGAATAATGTGGGCAACTTGCGTTGCCCGGTTAAACAATATACTTTTTGCACCAGAGGCTGGTTACTATTGTTCACTCAGCTTTATTTGGATTTTTCCGCGCGAAATCCGATTTTAACAAAAGGAATAATCTCAATTCCAAGCTCGGCTTCAATATGACTTATCTGCTGCAAATTGAAATCCATGCATCCTGATACCCAGCGTTCAATCGTTGTTTCTTTCCTTTTCAGCTTTTTTGCAAGCTGTTTGTTGTTTATTTTGTTTTTCTCCATGTACTTTATCATCATATAAGAGATGTCCATGGAGTGTTCAACAAAATTTTTTATTTTTTTCGGAGTTCTTGCAATTATTCGGTCAAAAGTTGAAGACATAGTTATTTAGTTTTAAAGGTTTAACAAGGAACAATTTACACTGTCAGGTCACGAAATATTTTCATGAACTGAATAATGTGGGCAATCCTGATCGACTAAATCGAAAGGATTGCCCAATGTTTTGTTTCTTCCTGTTGCATGGTTAAAGCAACAGGAATTCTCCAAGATCATGAAAGGGTTACCAACCTTTTCATTCATGATTCATGGACTAGCCTGAAACTCTCCATTCCGCAAAATTTCACAATCACATGCGGGATTTTTGAACTCAACATTTAGAGAACCGAGTTTAAAAAGGGCTAGGTCTGTCCGTCGACAGACGTATGACGAAATATATTTATAAAAAAAGAACAAAAAATTCTCTCAACCAAACCGCAATTGAAATTGTGATCTGGATAAAGGGGGCAATCCGTCGATTGCCCCATGCTCATTTTGCGGTGGCAACTCCCTATCCGGAAGTATCCGCAAAAGTTTCCTGTCTGCAAGTTTGCCTTACTTGCATCAGACAAGCGCTAGCCCCTTCTCCATCAGTGCGCTTGGATGTTTTCTAAATCTCCGGTCACAATGCCGGTAGACTTTATCAGACCCTTCATCAGTTTTGAAGAGGGAGGCGACATCAGCCTTACTATTTTTATTTAAAGAACTTTCCCAATCGGCAAACCATTCTTGTAATGACTTGCTGAATAAGGAAGCCAACTCGAAAGTTGGCTTTTATATATTGAGTCCGAATTAAATCGGAAAAAGATAAAAATAAAAATGAGCAAGCCCTTTCTCATTTCCCCAAGCAGTGTGTTGCCACACTGCAAGGTTCTGCCAGTTTTTCATCAAGGTGACCCCTGATTTGAAGCACCCCTGCGAGAGGTAAACTGACTTTTGACTACACTTTATGTCGATCTTTTATCGGACCGACGGTAGAAGTGTTAAAACCTTATCTGCCTGAAGACTTATTGCAACATCCACCCGCTAAGGTTTCCTTCGCATAGAGAAGAGCATTCTTCTCTTTCCGTTTTACAACCAGACCACAAGTGGTCCGGTCATTACGGCATAGCCCAACGTCTTCAGACTTTCTCCTGTGTTTGCTATCGCTCAAAGAATCGTTCGACT
>CAZVEC010000027.1:0-11933 GCA_964626035.1 uncultured Candidatus Saccharibacteria bacterium | reverse complement strand
AATTTATCATTATAATACTAGCATGAAAAATGCTAATTGTCAATCATTGCAGAACCTTAATTTTAGTGTTATGGTTTACTTGAATTATTCCTTAAATTTAACTAAAAGTTCCTTTATATGAACGAATACAGAGAAATATTTAAGAAAAAGAACACTTTATTGGTGGTCATCCATGCAGAATCAAAAGAGCAAGTTGTGAGAAATTTGGACATTTGCTGGCAGAAAAATGTTGATGGAGTTTTTCTAATCAATCACACAATGTCGCCAGAATCACTAAACGCAATATTCAATTATGTGTATTCGGGAGATTGGTTTAAAGATAAGTGGGTTGGCCTTAATATGCTTGGACTAGATTCAAACACCGCATTGCGTACCGTGCCCAACACTGCTTCCGGTCTATGGGTAGACAATGCATGTATTGGTGATGATGGTGTTTCTATTGCGGGTTGTAATTGGAAAATAAGAAATGAAGAAAAGGTTGATTGGCCGGGATTGTATTTTGGAGGCGTTGCTTTCAAATACCAGGCACCAGTAAAACACCTTTTTGCAATTTCAAAAGCCGCAACTACTTGCATGGATGTGATCACAACGAGCGGCATTGCCACTGGTGTGCCTCCCGATATTGAGAAGATCAAGACAATGCGAAGCGCGATAGGGGATTTCCCTTTAGCGGTCGCTAGTGGAATTACACCTGAAAATGTGGAACCATATCGTGATCTTGCTGATTGTTTCTTGGTAGCAACAGGAATCAGTCACAGTCACACCGAGCTTGATCCGAAACGAGTTGAGATGATGGTGAATGCTATGAATAAGTAAAAAGTATAAGTAAAAAAAGCCGCACATCTGTGCGGCTTTTTGTGTATGATTATAGTCTTTATTATTCGCGATTAGTGCAATCCTTACTAACTTTATTTTCTTTGATGATTAAATCAAAGTTAGCTCCATTAGAACCATGAAGATCTGCCAATAGGTGATTAAGCCATTTTTTAGGACATGTTACTGTCATAATCGCAGTTTCGGCTTTTTGTGACACTATATTTGGCTCTGATGCAAGCACACCAAATTTCGGAATAAAACTTTTCGCAAGGAATTTTTTTATTTGTTTCAACTCCTCGAGAGTTGCTACGAGTTTGAAGGTTATGGTTTCTACCATATCCTCAAGCATGAGAACATTTAGCTTCATATTATTAATTTTTTTTAAGGTTTAAATTCAACAGTAGAATAGCATATAGGTATTGTTTTGTCAATACTATTAATCATTAAAATAAGCAGAATTTAATGATATTATTAAGCTAATGAATACTAATAATAAACAAGTAATTACGCGTTTTGCGCCGAGTCCGACGGGGTATTTACATTTGGGTGCGTATAGGACGGCAATTTACGCGTATCTTTTTGCACGTAAAAATAACGGTTCTTTTGTCTTGCGCATCGAGGATACGGACAAAGAAAGATCAAAAAAAGAATACGAGGATGACATTATTGAAAGCTTGAAATGGCTGGGTCTTGATTATGATAAATTTTACAGACAATCGGAACATTTAGATAGCCACAATAAATATTTGATTAAAATGATTGAAGATGGAAGCGCGTACATATCCAAAGAGGAGGCCAAAGATGGCAGTGGAGTTATTAAAGAAATAATAAGATTTAAAAATCCAAATATTATTGTAAAATTTCATGATGAGATAAAAGGTGAGGTTGCAATGAATACAACAGATTTGGGTGATTTTGTGATAGCAAAAAACTTAGAGGAGCCTCTTTTTCATTTGGCAGTAGTTGTGGATGATTTTGAGGCCGGAGTGACTCATGTGATTCGCGGCGAGGATCATGTTTCAAATACGCCCCGCCAGATTCTGATTCAGAGGGCAATCGGCGCTCCCACACCCATATATGCGCATTTGCCGCTTGTACTTGGGCCGGATAAGTTGAAGCTCTCAAAAAGACGCGGGGCCTTAAAGGTATTAGCCTATAGGGATATGGGATTTTTGCCGGAGGCGATTTTAAACGGTACGGCTTTTGTCGGTTGGAATCCGGGTACCGATCAGGAAGTTTTCACCAGAGATGAATTAATAAAAGATTTTGATCTTTCGCGCGTTCAAAAAAGTCCGGCAGTATTCAATGAAGAAAAATTGAATTGGTTTAATAAAGAGCACATGAAGCTTTTGCCGATGGAAATTATTAAAAATGAAATCGGCAAAAGAATTATCAATTATCAATTATCAATTTCCAATGAGCAACTTTTAAAATTAACACCAATTATCTTTGACAGGATCAGTAAATGGGGAGATGTGGATGAAATGATTAAAAGCGGGGAATTGGATTGGGTTTACAAAGATCCTAGCTACAGTAAAGATGATTTGATTTGGAAGAAATTAAAAGATAATCCGGAAAAATATCAAATTACGCAATCGTATCTTGTGGAGGTTGAAAAGAGATTTGAATCTGTTTCGGAGGCTGATTTTAGCGAAGAAAGCGCTAAAAAAGCTATTTGGGACTTTGCTGAGGAAAAGGGAAGAGGCGATGTCCTTTGGCCGCTCCGCTACGCTCTTTCCGGACGCGAAAAATCACCGGATCCATTTATATTGGTTGATGTTCTGGGCAAGAATGAAACATTGAAGAGAATTAAGAACGCAATAAAAATTTTGACATAATAATTTGATATAAAAAATGGAAAGCACAAATTTTTGCAACAAATTCTGCGATCGCAGAATTTGTTGCAAAATTTTCATAAAAGCATAAAACAAATGATTACAAAATCTAAAATTATATTTTTTTGTTTTCTTGTTTTGGTGCTTTCTTGTTTTGGTGTTTTTATGTCCTATGCTCAGACTGCAGATGATTTGCGAAACAAAATTGGCGACAGAAACATAGAAATCCAGAAACTAGAAGAAGAAATTAATACTTTTAATAAGCAAATAGATGCCTTAGGTAAGGAATCAAACACATTATCTCGTACCATAAAAGAACTTGATCTAAATAAGAAAAAACTTTCGACTGACATAAAGGTTACGGAAAATAAAATTTCATTAAAAAATCTGCAAATTCAAGATTTAAGTACTAACATAGACAGTAAGGAAGGTAGAATTACTGTAAATAGAAGCGCTTTGGCTCAAAGTATAAAAAAAATAAATGAAATCGGATTAGATTCCACATTTGAGGTTATTTTATCTCAAAATAGATTTACAGATGTCTGGAATCAAGTGGAAGAACTTAAAGCAGTTGACACTGAAATTCAGACAAAAATAGGGGAATTAAGAGAGATAAAAAAGGGATTAGAAAATGACAGAGATATTGCTGAAGAAGCCAAGAATGAATTACTCGAGCTTAAAAGCCAGCTTGATGATCAAAAGAAATTGATTGATCAAAATATTTCTGAAAAAAATACTCTTTTGAAGCAGACAAAAAACCAGGAATCAAATTATAAAAAATTAGTGGACGAAAAATTACGAAAGAAAAAAGAATTTGAAGATGAACTTCGAGATTATGAATCGCAGTTGAAATTTATTTTGGATCAAAAGTCTTTACCCGGCAAAGGCGTGCTCGGTTGGCCGACTGATAATGTATATATTACACAACTTTTTGGACGCACTGTAGCAGCTAAGCGCTTGTATGCATCAGGGTCGCACAGTGGAGTTGATTTCAGAGCTTCTGAAGGCACGCCTGTAAAGGCTGTGGCGGATGGCGTGGTATTGGGTACCGGCAATACTGACCTTACTTGTCCTAGAGGATCTTTTGGTAAATGGGTTTTTATAAAACATAACAACGGTCTTTCAACCACTTACGCGCATCTTTCCCTTATTAAAGCTACTCAAGGCGAAGTGATATCGCGTGGCCAAGTGATCGGCTATAGTGGCAATACTGGTCACTCAACAGCCCCGCATCTTCATTTAACAGTTTATGCAAGCGCTGGAGCGAGTGTGGTTGAAAGGCCAAGTAAAGCTTGTGGAGGCAAAATTTATACGATGCCGGTGGGCGCGATTAATGCATATCTGGATCCGCTTGAATATTTGCCTTCGTATACGGCAAGTATGGTCAAGCCGGACCTTTAGGTTAGTTTTAAAGTTAAAAGTTTATAAAGTTATAAAGTCAGAATTCCACTCCCATGCGCTGTTGCATGAGAGTGGAATTTTAAACAAAAATAAGAAAATAAAAAAAGAGGGAAGTTGTTTTCCCCTCTTTTTTATATAAATATTTAAGGCCTTAATTTTAGTTCGTCCCATTCCTCCTCGGACCACGGGCCAAATGTTTTATTCCTCCCAATTGCCATTATCCCATCGCGATTAGTTTCTATTGCATCAATAAGATCGGATTTCTTCTTTTTACTGTTATTTTTTAGCGGCTTTTTTCGGCATTTGCCCCGCATTTTTTTACCACGCAAATTTTTCTTTTTTGGGTTTCTGCCTCCGGAAACAGATGAAATTTTCCCACATTTTTTAATTAACTCTTTTAGTTGTTTGCGTAAAAGCGGATTTTGGTCTCTTTTCATAATTAAGGTATTTAATTGTTAGTGATCAATATTGCCTGTGCTGTTTTTGTGCTTATTGTAATTTGAATGTACGATTTTCTGCTTGCCTGAATTTTTTATAAAACTTTCGAAAATCGAATTTAAATAAAAAATTGAAAATGACAGCAATTAGGAAGGGTAAAATAATGAATGATAAAAGGGTAATAATTCTTGCATTTTGAATATACCAGTTTTCACTACTCCCACCTTCGCAGCTAAATGAAAAACAGGGAATAAACAGAATCGTAAAGCCTAGAAACAATATAATTTTTTTCATAATTATGAGTAGTATTAACGTGTTAATGAACAAAAATTCAATAAAATGCTACTATATATGCTGTTTTATGTCAACTTTGAAAGGGAAGTAAAAAATGGTTTAATAAATTTGGAATAAAGTTCAATTTAAAAACTAAATATTATGAAAAAAGGTAAAAAAACATGTAAGATTCATGCCAAGCGGTCACTAAAGTCAAAAATCGCTAAAAAACGAAAAATAGTGACTATGACTGACAAGCAAATGTTTGAGCTTGAACAAAGTATAAATGCAGATATGGAAAGACGTCTTGCCGGTAGTCCAGAGGATGGAGGCATAATTGAGGTCATGGATAAGCTCTATGGTCCCGGTCCTGAACCGGATGATTATTTTGAAGGCGAAATATCTAATGAGTTAAACCTGAACGATTTAAGACAGGAATCCAAGAGCTTTACAAGAGAAAGCAGTGTAAAGTCTAAGGAGTCTGTTCGTGGAGCATCAGAATTTCGGGTTGGACCATTAAAGAGGTAGAAAATAAGGCTGAAAAGCATTAATAAACAGCATCAATATATGATGCTGTTTTATTTAATCATATGTATGGTCGGAAAGATATATTGTGCGACATACATAAACTGCCAACCAGCCTTTTCATCTCTATTATATGGGAAGATCTAGATCATTTTGATTGAATCTGGATTCCCGCTTTCGCGGGAATGACAGAGGTGTGAGTAGATACGAAAATTGTGTAATTTGTAATTAGATCTTCACTGAACAACCTGATCATTTTTGGATAATCCGAAATGCTCGACAATGATCCATGTTTCCTTATTATTTATTTTTGATCTCTGAGTTGAAATTCCAATATCCTTAAATTTATCATTTAATATGTTGGCTCTATGTTTGTCACTTTCCATCCATGCTGTCACCAATGCCCTCTCGTCCTTGAAATCACCGTATGCCAAATTTTCACCTGCAAGAGCGAAATCATACCCAATTTGATTCATGATATTTTCTAGATTCAGATTATTTGGTGAATTATGCGAAAAATAATCATTCGCAATCATATCTTGAATTTTTAATGTCGCAGAAGATGTAAGTAATACACTTGTAGTTAAATTAGGTAGGTTATATAAGCGGCGTTCATTATTCAATTCAAATACAATTTTCGTCGGATCAAGAAACTGACTCTTCCCCAATAGTTCAGGTCTAACTTTTACGGGTCCAGCTGATGAAGTAGATTCATTATTATAATTATTATCTGATTTCAATATATTATTGTTAATAATTTCAGTATTTTTATCTGATGATGCATTATTGTCATTTAATATAAATATTTTTTCTGGGGGCACATAATTATAATAATCAATGGCCACCTTTAGGCCTATCACAATTACCCCGCTTATTATAAATGCAAATATGAGAGTTTTTTTCATCAGTTTAAAAAATCAAATGAGTTATTTGTAATGCTTATTTACATGTTGAAGATTTTTCATATCCCGCATTCATCGCTTCCCCTTCAGTCGAAAAATATATTTTATTTTCTTCCTTAATAGTTGAGCCGCCGCTACAGCCGGGCAGATAGTATTTTTTTCCTCTTTTGGAAGCAAAAATCATTCCAAGTTGATCTATAATATTCGATTCTGATATGTTGATGGCGGACGCAGCCTGGCTTGTGGTTCCCTGCTCTGAATGTGGTTGTGAGGTCTGTTTAGTGTATTCAGCTGTTATTCCCATTACCTGTACATTTTCCTTATTTTCGGCGCTTTTTGACATTCTGCCTAGTCCAAATGACGCAAAAGCAACCAATATAATTATTGATCCTATGTAAATATCCTTTCCAAGGTCTGATTGGACAAATTCCTTGATTTTTTTAGTTGTTTCGTTTATACTAGCCATTGTTACTATTTTAACCTATAAAGCTGAAAGCTAGAAGCTGAAAGCTATCCAAAAACATGGCACATAGAAAAGCTGGCGGTACAGCCAGAAACTTAAGAGATTCAAACGCACAATATCTAGGCACCAAGCTTTACGAAGGCGAAGTCGCCAAACCGGGTTCTGTTATTATTCGCCAGCGCGGGACTGTTATTATGGCTGGTAAAAATGTAAGTACGGGCAAGGACCATACCCTTTTCGCTCTCAAGGATGGTAAGGTTAAATTTGGCACCAAGCGCAAGACAGGATTCAATAATCAAATGTTGGTAAAAAAAGTCGTCCACGTTTTGTAATTCATTCTTGATGGTTCGACACGGTTCACCACAAGTCAACGTCGATAAAAATCTGATCAACACTGATATAAAATCAAAAAAGTCTCCGCAAGGGGACTTTTTTGATTTAGTTCATTTCAGGCAATATTTTCACTTTCAGACTCGTCAATTATTCTCTTTATTTCATGGGCTTGTTCCGGCCGAGCGAATTCATAATAGGACGCGGTTTTATCGTCTAATTTATTGTCCATAAGCATATTCGCATACTGCAAGGCAAATGTTTTATTAAGTGGCGTTTCTTCCGTCTGGGCAATCTGATAGAAAATCCTTTGTTTAATTTTTTTGTTTTTCTCACTACTTCCCTCTTTTGTAAACGGAACAAAGAGCGAAATATTCGATTCCATTCCTGTAGATCCGTTAGCGGCCTCTATCTCAATAATATCTTTCAATTTAGTTTCATTTTTATTTTCAAGAATGAGCTGTAGGAAAATACTACCATAAGCATTAGATAAATAGCTAAAACCCGGTTGTCCATATTCTGAAACTCCAGCTGCAATTGGAAGCGGTATTTTTTTATGTTTTGAGTCGTTAATTTTAACGATTTGTTCATTCAGGTTTCTAATAAAATTCTGATTAAAACATACGTCTAAAATCAGGATTGGTATGTCAGTAAATCCATTATCATATCGTTTTTCGAAAGCACTCGCTAATTCTTCAAAAGATACCTGCTTTTTTGCTAAAACATCAAGCTGTTTCAAGCCGCTCATTTCATCATATCCAGGTGGTGTATTTCCAGTAAAACTTATGCCATCAGGATCACCATGAGCATCAAATACCACAGTGAGACTGGAGTGATTTTTAATATAATTCAAAAAGCTTTTCTTAGTATTTTTTAGAGACTCTTCGTTGTCTTCAGTTCTAAATAAAGTTAGATTTGTAGGTTTTTGTTTAGAAATTCCAACTTGCACGGCCTGCTTTCCAAAACGATCATCACTTTTCTTAAAACCTTCTTCAAGTGTGGTGTCTCTTTGATACAATTCTTCATTATGTGCAAATAAGGCAACGTTTCTATCCTTAAATAGATCTTTCTCAAGGAGTTCTTTATCCATCCTAAGATTCAATGTTTCATAATAAGTCTGCTCGAAATTCTCCGGTGTAACCGGAATTTTAGACATATACATATTTCTGGCAACTCGCACGATCCATTCAGTCTTATTTTTGTCATCCAATGAGCTAATATAGTTTGGCATCCTATCATAATAACCAAGTTTATTAATGATGTTTAGAGCTGGGTCTTCTGAAAATCTTTCCGGATCGGATTCGCTATATGAAGTTGATATTTTTTTAAAAAGATTAGTACTTTTTTCTAACTTTTCCTTATTATGTATTTCAAATATAGAATTACCAAGATCTCCTACGCCGATTTTCTTTAAATCTCCGGCAAGAAGTTTAAAATAATTTTTTTCAATGTCATAATATTGCTTAAGATAAACAAGATACCATGCTGTGTTTTCGGGTTCTATTTTTTTGTTAGAGAATTCATTTAGGAGAATCAAGAAATCAGGATCATTGATTGATCTATCATAATCGTATTGAATTAATTCAAAAAATTCACGAAAACCATAGCCACGTTTTTTTAGCAATTCTATGTTTGCTTGATTTTGCTTTTCCTCAAAAAAATGCAGATATTTCTGAGTTTTATTCTCCATTAAATTAATAATTGTTCTTGACCCAAGTGTCAAACCGGATGCGTATTTCAAAATCTTATTTCTTTCATTGTCTGAAATGAAACTTTCAAATTCCCCGCGTTTCTCTTCAAATTTAAGCAAAACATCTGTACCAAAAGTTACATTATAATGTTGACCCAGTTCACTTAAGTTCTTTAATATTTCAAGGTTAGAATTATTGTTTGCGATTTTTATAAAATCTTTTCCTGCGTGTTTGCTCTCATAACTCATATAGTCAATATCGCCTGCAAGCTGTATGCGGGCCAGGCGTTTGATGGCTTCGACATACGATGGATCTTTTAATTTTTCAATATAGTGAATTGGTAAGGAATGTATGTCCGGTTGTGAATTTTTTGGAAATTCTTTTCGAATCTTATTTCTTTTAAGTTTTCTTCTACATCATCTAGGACATTATTCCGAACTCTAAACAATGAGCTTAACTCGATCAAATTGTTTCTAGTTTCTTTATCTAACAGAGCTGGTTCTAATATACTGTCATATTTGCTGAATTCTTTAAGTTCATCGGCTTTCAAAATTTTACTCAGGTCATCATATATCTCATGCGCCTGCTCAAAATTTATATTTTTAAATTTGGATGCGAAATTATTGTATACATCCTTCTGGTTTATGCCCTTATCTTTCTCCTTTGGGGCATCTCCAAGATTACCGCCGTAGGAAAATCCAAGAGACACTATCGTAGATAGTAAATACATCCGTCCTTTCTTGTAGATTGAGCGTATTTTTTCAGGGCTTAAGAATAATTCTTTACTCTCAGCTTCTTTTTTAGTGGTGGATTTTGGTTCTTTTTTGCCTGATTCAGGGTTAAAATTCATATTAAAACTATACCAGATTTAACCAAAAAAGTCTTTTAATGATTGAGGTTGAACCTCAATCATTAAATAATAGACAGAATAATAATA
The DNA here is from genome assembly GCA_964626035.1 of uncultured Candidatus Saccharibacteria bacterium. GTDB lineage: Bacteria > Patescibacteriota > Minisyncoccia > Phycocordibacterales > CAZVEC01 > 2-01-FULL-42-20. The sequence goes on along the minus strand of CAZVEC010000027.1, from coordinate 2,322 downwards.
ATGTGTTAGTATGATTTCGACAAATTAATTCATTTAAAAACAAATATGTATGAAAAAGATTGCATTGATTTTTCTGTTTTGTCTTGGTATAGCCGCTTTCCTACCGGGTCAGCAGCTCGAGATTATGATCGATGGCTTGTTTTACGACATTTGTAAAATAAACACGAGCAAATGAAAATATAATGATATTTTATAAAGATGAATCAGGAAAAAGATTCAAAAGCCTAGAAGGATTGAAAAAAGATGTGGAGAATGGAGGGCACACACTCGTGTTTGCTACCAATGGCGGAATATATAATTCCAAGCATGAGCCTAATGGCCTGTATGTCGAAAATGGAATTGAAAAATATCCGCTCAATTTGGAGGATGGCCAGGGTAATTTTTATCTGAAACCGAATGGTGTATTTCTGATAAGAAGTGATGGAACAGCTGCTATTATAAACAGCACTAAGTACGACAAATATGGCGGATCTGTATTATATGCGGTTCAGTCCGGTCCCCTACTCCTCTCTGCTGGCCAGACCAATCCGCAATTCAATGAAAATTCTGAAAATAAATACATTAGAAGCGGTGTGGGCGTGATTTCAGATTCTCTTGTCGTAATAGCCATATCCGACCAAACTGTTAATTTTTACGAATTTGCAAAAATGTTCCAGGATCTGGGCTGTAAAAATGCGCTTTATCTGGATGGTGCGATTTCCAAAATGTATCTGCCGGACACAGGCAGAAATGATGAGCTTGATGGCGATTTTGCCACAATCATTGCAATCATAAAGTAATTTAAAACAGTACCAAATTTTGGTACTGTTTTTTTTTATGATAGATTCCTCTCTCTTCAGGTAGGTAATTATTATTTGAATTTTCTTTTAATGCGGAGAGAATTGCCTACGACAGAGACACTGGAAAGTCCCATGGCGGCCGCGGCGATCATGGGGTTGAGTAATCCGAAGGCCGCGAGTGGTAGAGCGACGATGTTGTAGAAGAATGCCCAGAAGAGATTTTGTTTGATAGTTCTAAAGGTAATCTGTGAGAGCCCGAGCGCCTCTACCGCCTTCAAGGGACTGCCTTTAACCAAGACAATGTTCCCCGCCTCGATCGCGATATCTGTGCCGGTGCCGACAGCGATGCCCAGATCAGCCTGTGCGAGCGCCGGAGCGTCATTGATGCCGTCACCAACGAAAGCCACTTTTTTGCCCTGATCCTGCAATTCTTTAACTTTAGCGGCTTTATCCTGCGGTAGAACCTCGGCCAAGACATTAGACATGCCGAGCTTACTTGCAATCGCTTGAGCAGTCTTTTTATTATCACCCGTCAACATTATCGCCTCAATTCCCCTTTCCTTTAATTGTTTAACCGCCTCAAAAGCATCAGTCTTAAGAGTATCAGCCACAGCGATCAATCCCACAAGCTCTTCATTTTTTGTGACAACCATGACCGTCTTTGCTTCATTTTCCAGTTTATCTTTAGAATCTAAGGGCCCGGCATTTTTACCCACAAAAATTTTATCCCCGGCAATTTTCCCTTCCACTCCTACTCCGGCTATATTTCTAAAATCTATAACATCCCGCAGTTCAATTTTGTTTTCTTCGGCATAATTTACAATCGCCTGGCCTAACGGGTGTGAAGAGAGTTTTTCAAGCGAGGCGGCTAACTGAATGAGCCCGATATCTTTCAGAGGACGTTGCGAGTAGGGCGGAGCGAGCACTTCAGCTGATTTTGAAGCTTCAAAATCAGCGGGTCCGATGGAGGATATCGGGCGAAGTGATATGACATCCGTCACCGCTGGTTTGCCTTCGGTCAGAGTTCCAGTCTTGTCGAAAATAACCACGTCTATCTTCTTGCCTTTCTCGAGCGACTCGCCGTCTTTTATGAGAATCCCTTTTCGCCCCCCAATACCGGTGCCGACCATGATGGCGGTCGGCGTGGCGAGTCCCAGGGCACACGGACAAGCGATGATAAGCACAGCCACGGCTGGAATTAAGCTAGACGCCATGTCGCCGGTCGAAATATACCAAATCACAAAAGTAACAATGGCAATCAACATGACTGCCGGGACAAAATATCCGGAGATAGTGTCGGCCAATTTTTGAATGGGCGCTTTTTTGGTCTGCGCATCGGCGACCATTTTGATGATCTGGGCGAGAAGAGTTCCTTCGCCGACTTTCACGGCTTTCATCTGAATGGCGCCATCAATATTCATAGTCGCTCCGAAAACATCGTCATTTTCTTTCTTCGAAACCGGTAGACTCTCCCCTGTCATCATTGATTCGTCTATATTAGTCATACCTTTCATAATTATGAAAGGTATGACTAATATAGACG
>CAZVEC010000026.1:747-12468 GCA_964626035.1 uncultured Candidatus Saccharibacteria bacterium | reverse complement strand
TGCTGGATGCATCAGTCAAGCAGATAATGGATACAGCGCTTAGACATGAATCAAAGATAATCGGCCCAGTACCACTTCCGACAGAAATAAAAAAGTACACAGTTAATCGTTCTCCTTTCATTTACAAAAATTCTCGTGAGCAATTTGAAATAAGAGTTCACAAGAGAATGATGGATATTTTAAATCCCTCAGCTAAAGCTGTTGAAGCTTTGACTAATTTAAATTTGCCATCTGGAGTAGATATTGAAGTCACGATGGGTTAGAAATCAGTAAATCAAGCGAGTACAGCGAGGACAGTAAATACAGTAAAATAAGTTTAAATCCCAATTTTCTAGCTGTACTTGCTGTATTTACTAAATTTACTGTATTTACTATTTAAAATGAAGTTTATACTTGGAAAAAAACAAAATATGATCCAATATTTTACCGACGAGGGTAGCGCTATTCCAGCTACACTTATTTCCGCCGGACCTATAATAATTACTGCTATAAAAGAAAAGGAAAAAGACGGATATACGGCTGTTCAGGCTGGATATGGAGAAAAAAAAGAAAATAGATTGTCTAAAGCGGTAAAGGGCCATTTGAAGGATTTGGGAAATTTAAGAAATCTTAAGGAGTTTCGTTTATCACCGGAAGAGATTTTGGCTTACAAAAAAGGGGATAAAATAGATGCATCTGTATTTTCCAAAGGAGATGTGGTAGAAGTAGCCAGCACATCTAAATCAAAAGGTTTCCAAGGAGTTGTGAAAAGGCATGGTTTTGCCGGAGGATCAAGAACTCATGGACAAAAGCACTCTGAAAGAGAGCCGGGTTCAATCGGAGGCGGAGCGCGCGCCGGAGGCCGTGTGGCTAAAGGAATAAGGATGGCTGGCCGAATGGGTGGAGATAGGATTACAGTAAAAAATTTGAAAATAATTGAAGTTGATCAGACAAATAATCAGATAGTGGTAAGTGGGGCGATACCGGGAAGACGAGGTACATTGGTGGAAATCAGGGGTAAGTAAATCAAGCGAGTACAGCGAGGACAGTAAATACAGTAAAATAAGTTTAAATCCCAATTTTCTAGCTGTACTTGCTGTATTTACTAAATTTACTGTATTTACTATTTAAAATCATGGAAACAACTGTATACAATCAAAAAGGGGAAGAATCTGGAAAAATCTCACTGCCTGAGAAGATTTTTGGCCTTCCTTGGAATGCTGATTTAGTTCACCAAGTAGTATCTGGAATGTTATCCAATAAGAGATCTGGTACCGCAAATACAAAAGGACGAAGTGAAGTCAGGGGCGGAGGAAAGAAGCCATGGAAGCAAAAGGGTACAGGCCGAGCAAGGCATGGATCAAGTAGATCGCCTATTTGGATAGGTGGAGGCATTACTCATGGACCTCGAGCTGAAAAAAATTACAAAAAGAAAATAAATAGCAAAATGAAAATAAAGGCTCTTTATACGGCCTTGTCGGCAAAATTCAAAAATAATGAATTATTTTTTGTGGATAAAATATCTTTGACGGAAGCGAAAACAAAAAAAGCCAAGGATGTTATTCAATCAATAGGAAAAGCCGGAGGAATAAAGCATGGAAAGATAAATCTGACAGTTATTGAAAAAAATTTATCATTATCTAAGAGCTTCAGAAATATTCCGTCAGTGTATTTCAGTAATTTTAAGAAATTAAATCCTGTAGATGTTCTTCAATATAAGTATTTAATAATTGTGAATCCGGAAGAAAGTATTAAATTTTTAGAAGGCAAGATGAAATAAAAACATAGGCACTAGGCATTAGGCTGCTAGGAAACTAGCTAGAGCCTAGAGCCTAGAGCCTAGAGCCTAAATAATGAACGACTATACCAAAATTATAAAAAGTCCCAGAATAACTGAAAAAGCCACTATGGCGGGAGGTAATTCCGTGTATGTTTTTAATATAGATCAATCTGGCACAAAAATTGAAGTAAAAAAAGCAATTGAAAAAATTTTTAAAGTAAAGCCGATAAAAATCAGACTAGTTAAGATTCCCAGAAAAGCAATTTTTACCAGAGGCAGGTTTGGTTATAAAAAGGGCGGTCAAAAAGCTTATGTTTATTTAAAGAAAGGCGAGAAGATTGAAATATAAATCACGAAAGCATAAAAACACAGAAAACACGAAAATACCATGAATTAATTTTGCTTTCTGTGCTCAAGTGCTTTCAGTGCTTTGTGTTAAAAATTATGAAATCATATAAACCCACATCACCATCACGCAGACAAATGACTACTGTTACATACAGGGGTGTTTTGACCGCTTCAGAGCCACATAAAAAATTAACTTTTGGATACAAGAGAAATGTTGGACGCAACAATCAAGGCAGAATCACTACTCGCCACAAAGGAGGCGGACACAAGAGGCTTTATCGTGAAATAGATTTTCAATACAACAAAAAAGATATGTGGGCTACGATCAAGACTGTTGAATATGATCCAAATCGATCCGGTTTTATTGCTTTGGCTCAATATTTAGATGGCGAAAAAAGATACATATTAGCATCAAAAAATGTTAAAGTTGGCGATAAATTTATTGTTTCTGAAAAAGCCCCATTTCATTCCGGTAATCGTTTACCTCTCCGAGTCATCCCTGTCGGTACTTTCGTATACAATATTGAGATTAAACCTAATTCTGGCGGCAAAATTGCTCGTTCTGCGGGAAATTTTGCTCAGGTGGTGGCAAACAATGAAGGTTATACGCATTTAAAAATGCCATCAAGTGAAGTCAGAAAGGTTTCAGAAAATTGCTGGGCGACAATCGGTTTAGTTTCAAATGAAGAATATCACCTAGTGAACAAAGGCAAGGCCGGTAGATCAAGATGGCTAGGCATTAGGCCTACGGTCCGCGGTACTGCTATGAATCCAGTGGATCATCCGTATGGTGGAGGTGAAGGAAGACAAGGACGCGGTACAAAACGACCAAAGACACTTTGGGGAAAGATTACCGGTGGGCGAAAGACCAGAAGACCAAAGAAGTATTCGAATCAATTTATTGTCAGTCGAAGAAAGGTTGGCAAGAAGAAAGAAAATAAATAATAAAAGCACAAAAACACAGAAAACAAAAAAGCACCGGGCATAATATTGAAACCAGAATATCTAATGATTTTTTGTTGACTATCCTAGTAATTAAGGTAATATAAGCCAACATAAAATACATAAAGCATAGAAAACACAAATATGTTCAGGTGCTTTCTGTGCTAAAGTGATTTCTGTGCTTACTGTGTTCAAGTGCTTTGTGTAAAGAATTATGTCACGATCAACAAAAAAAGGACCATATGTAGACCCTAAGCTTTTAAAGAAGATTATGGGTAAAGAACCTCTGAAAACAGCTCCAATTAATACTTGGGCCAGAGAATCTCAAATTTCTCCAGAAATGGTTGGATTTGTCTTTGGTGTACATAATGGCAAGCAACATATTCCGGTATTGGTGTCTGAAGATATGGTTGGGCACAGATTGGGAGAATTTTCACCGACAAAGAAATTTTTGAGACATGGAGGTAAAATGCAGCGAGAACTTGAAGCCAAGAAGAAAGAATCTGAAATAGCACAAGCTCAAGCCGCAAAGGCAACCGTGGAAGATAAGACGAAGAAGTAAAAAGATAGCAAGTATGTAAGTAGTAAGTATGTAAGACGAATACTTAAAATGCATTAGTCTTAAATACTTATTACTTAGTTACTTAAATACTATTTAATTAATGAAGGCATATCTAAAAAATTATAGACAGGCGCCAAGAAAAGTCAGATTGGTTGCAAACTTAATTAAAGGTAAGGGTGTTTTGAATGCGGCTCAAGAGCTTGATTTTCTACCAAAAAGGGCAGGTGTTCCCATTAAAGTTTTACTTGATTCGGCAGTTGCTAATGCAAAACAAAATTTTGGTTCAAAACAGGAGGATCTTATTATTAAAGATATTCGTGTTGAAAAAGGAATAGTTATGAAGCGCTGGATGCCAAGAGCTTTCGGTATGGCGAAGAGAATAAACAAAAGAAATTCTCACATTACAATAGTGTTGGGAGAGAAGAAGACAGACGAGGTGAATAAATTAAGTAAGAAAAGCAAGTTAAGTAAACCAAGTAAAAAAATATCAAAATAAGTAAATTAGTATGTAAGTAGTAAGTATGTAAGACGAATACTTAAAATGCATTAGTCTTAAATACTTATTACTTAGTTACTTAAATACTGACTTATGTCAAAATCAGTCCACCCATACGCCCATAGATTAGTTGTGCTCAGAGATTGGAAATCTCGCTGGTTTCAAGTACCTAAAAAATTTAAGGAAAATTTACGAGGAGATGTTTTAATCAGAGAGTTTTTGCAGAAAAAATTGAGAGGTTTTTATGTTTCTCTCGTTGAAATTGAAAGAAGAAGCAAGAGTGTCCGCATAGTTATCCATACATCCAGGCCCGGCACCATTATTGGACGAAGCGGCGAAGGAGCGGTTAAATTAAAAGAGGATTTGATGAAATTAATTCGCAAATCCAGCGTGGCAATGCCGAATGATATAAAATTAGATATTATTGAGGTTCAAAATCCGGATGCAGATGCCTCCATAATTGCTTATTCAATTGCAGAAGGTTTGGAAAAGAGAATGCCTTACAGAAGAGTTTTAAAACAAACAGTTGAAAAAGTCATGTCACAGAGAAATGTTCAAGGTATTAGAATCAGTCTTGGAGGAAGACTTGGCGGAGCAGAAATTGCAAGAAGTGAAGAAATAAAAAAAGGCAGCATTCCACTTCAGACTATCAGGGCAGATATTGATTTTGCTCGAGAGAGAGCTCATCTACCATACGGAGATTTAGGTATTAAAGTTTGGATTTACAGAGGAGAAATTTTTAATAAGAAGTAAATACAGTAAAGATAGTAAATACAGTAAATACAGCCAAATGCTGTCCTCGCTGTACTTGCTGTCCTCGCTGTTTTCACTGAGACATTATGTTATTCCCGAAAAAAGTTAAATATCGAAAATGGCAAACCGGCCGAGTGAATATAAAAAAATCATCACCGGACACAAGAGGAACTACTTTATCCTTTGGATCTTTTGGGTTGAAATCAGAAGGCGCTGGCAGAATCAAATCAAACCAAATAGAATCAGCTAGAAAAGCTTTGAGCCGACAAATGACAAAAACTGGAAAACTTTGGATAAGAATTTTCCCGGATAGGCCATATACAGCAAAACCGGCTGAAGTGGGCATGGGAAAGGGAAAGGGAGATCCACAGGGCTATTGTTTTGAGATAAGATCTGGTAGAGTGATATTTGAAGTAGATGGGGTGCCTGAAAATGTGGCACGCGAAGCTCTGCGCAAGGCAGGTTCAAAATTACCAGTAAAGACCAAAATAGTCAGTCGTTAAGAGAATTATAGTATGTAAGTAGTAAGTATATAAGACGAATACTTAAAATGCATTAGTCTTAAATACTTATTACTTAATACTTAAATACTATCGTGAATTACAAAGATATGAAAATTGAAGATTTAAACAAAGAATTGGAAGAAAAAAGGATGAAGCTTAAAAATTTCAGATTTTCTTTGAGTGGCGGAAAAACGAAAAATATAAAGGAAGGTCATGAAATAAAAAAAGAAATTGCACGAATACTTACTGCAATAAATAATCGCTAATATTTTTTATAATGAAAACCAATAAACAATTAAAAGGAATAGTTGTGTCAGATAAAATGGCTAAGACCGTTGTGGTTTCAGTGAACCGATATGTTAAGCATCCAAAATACAAAAAATACATGAAAATATCCAAGAAATATAAGGCACATGATCCGGAAAAAAAATATAAAATAGGAGATAGAGTTGTTATTGAGGAAACAAAGCCGATTTCAAAAGATAAGCACTTTAAAGTAGTATAAGCAAGAACAGTAAATACAGTAAATACAGCGAGGATAGTGAAAACGAATTCAGCTTAATTTACTAAATTTACTTTATTTACTTAATTTACTTTTTAAAAAATGATTCAACCAAGATCAATTGTAAAAGTAGCGGATAATACCGGAGCAAAAATTGCCCGTGTCTTTAAGGTTCCCGGCGGATCAAAGCGCAGATATGCAGAAATTGGAGATTTGGTGATTGTTTCTATTCAGACAGCAGAACCTAGAAAACAGGTAAAGAAGAAAGAAGTTCACCTTGGCCTTGTTGTCAGGCAAAGAAAGGCTTTTAAACGTAAAGACGGATCTTATATCAGATTTGATGATAATGCCATTGTTATATTAATAAAAGGCAAGACACTTGAACCAAAAGGAACTCGTATATTTGGCCCGTTACCAAGAGAGATCGGTGAAAGAGGATATCAGAGCGTGGTATCACTTGCACCGGAAGTCCTTTAGGCGCGAATACCACTAATAAAAAACGAATACCACGAATTTAAATTAGTTATATTTGTCGGGCGGGAAGAGGTCGGTCCTCTGATTCAGCAGAATCATGTCGCGCAGTGTCCATTGAAGCGCGACCCGAGGTCCGACCTCGAGGAGCCCGAAAAGATTAGCGGTATTAGTGATTCATTTATGAACATAAAAAAAGGAGACAATGTAATAGTGATTACAGGCAAAGACAAGGGTAAAACTGGCAAGGTTGTTCGCGTATGGCCAAATAAAGGCAGGCTTTCAGTTGAAGGTTTAAATTTAAAGAAAAAAATGCAGAAGCCAAGAAAAAGCGGCGAGAAAGGACAGGTAATTGAAATTCCGCATTCTCTTAATTGTTCAAATGTAATGCTGGTTGATTCAAAGAAGGGAAAAAGAACAAGATTTGGATCTAAAATGATCGGTGAAAAGAAAATTAGAATTAGTAAAAAAAGCGGCATAGAGATATAAGTCACTTAAGCACAAAAACACATAAAACACGAAAGCACTAAGAATGAATTTTTCTTCCCATACTTTCTGTGCTCAAGTGCTTTCAGTGCTTTTGTAAATTTTATGATTTCAATAAAACAAAAAGAAAATAGCGCATTTGAAAAAATGAAAGTTAAATTTGGATATAAAAACAAAATGTCAGCGCCTCATTTAGTGAAGGTGGTAATTAGTGTTGGTACAGGCTCTGGTGTTAAAAAAGACAAAAATAGAAATGAATTGGTGTTAAATCGCTTAGCTAAGATTACAGGGCAAAAAGGCTCTCTTAAGCTTTCTAAGAAATCAATTGCCGGATTTAAATTGCGTCAGGGTGAGCCGGTGGGCGTGGTGATCACGCTACGAGGGTCAAGAATGTACGGATTTTTGGATAAACTGTTGAATGTGTCTATACCGCGAACTAAGGACTTTAGAGGAATCGAGAACAAGATTGTGGATTCAATCGGCAATGCTACCATTGGAATAAAAGAGCACACTATTTTCCCGGAGACCTCTGATGAAGAATTAAAAGATGTTTTTGGAATGGCTATTACTTTAGTCTCTACTGCCAAAAATAGAAATGAAGCTCTGGAATTTTTTACATTAATTGGCGTACCATTCAAGAAATAGAAAAAGTATAAGAAAAAACCCGCTGATGAGGCGGGTTTTTGAGTGGTTTTATGCATTTACAAAATCAATGGCTTCCCTGAATTTTTTTAGTTCATTTGATAATTCTTTGCCTTTTCTGTATTGGGTCGGTTCATCGGCATAAAGTATCACCTTATTATAATTCCTTTTTAAATGGAATTTTGTAATTTCGGAGGCTTCTTCATGTTTGTTGAAGGCGATCAGAGTATAGCCTTGAGTGATTATATAAAAGCTCACTCCATTTTTCATCATGTAAGGCACGATAATCTTGCCGTTGTAATTATTGCAGATTTGCTTTCGCTTGTATTCGCAATAAAGTCGTTCGCTGAACATGATGCGAAAATCAAAATGAAGATAATTTTCCATTTGTATAATTTCTCTTGGAATTTCACATTCATAAGTTTTCATTGAAAGATCCGGCACTATCACCGACAAAATACTCTTTTTTTCATCCTGAATCCTTTTAACGCTTTTAAAACCACTCTTTCTGAGGTTTTGTTCAAGACTATATTGATCCAGAAAACTATTGGCTTCACGCCCTATTCTGGAGTTTTTGTCGAACAAAACAATATTTCTCGCTATTATTTTCATAGTTAGAAGTATTAAGTTAAGAAGAAAGTTCTGTCTTATTTTTACAGGATATTGCAATAAATGTCAACTAAAGGAAGCTCTAGGCTTTTAGGCGGGAAGAGGTCAGTCCTCAAGTGAGTTTAAGGTCTGACCTCGAGGAGTCGCAACTATCATTAATATATAAATATGCTAATATTATTCTATATGGAAAAAAAATCACCAACAATTGCAATAAGCAGACCCCCTACTAGTGCTCAAATGAATGATTTAGTAAAAGAGGTAGAGAAAGACGCTTTAGTTGAAGTTTTAGAAGTTTCTGGCTGGATGAAGCAGGTTTTTATTCCTAGCTTAATCAGGAAGATTTTACTTGATGAGAGCGTCGAGAATTTACTTAACTCTAGTCGTGTAGGTACCAATACTACAATGCAAATTTCGCTTGAAAATATCAAAGAGATTATTAAAGTTGCAGGAAAGCAAAAATATAAGGATAAATTAGCTGAAATAGTGAAAAATAATGAAAAGAAGGTGTTAGTTAAAAATATTTCTAAAGTTACTCAATATAATGAAGGTTCCGAAGGTAATCTAGGAATTGAAAAAAAATCTAGACCCGTGCTTAGGTCTGAGGTGCCGGACACGCCCTCTGTTTTACCGTATGAACTTAACGATGAAGAGCCTAAACAAGAAAAAAAGCAGCCTAGTATAAATATTTCCAATAAAAAAGGAATTCCATATATTGCAGAAGCTCCTACTAAAATGCCAAAAATTCCTCAAGAAAAACCTTCAAAAATGGTATTTAGTGTTTCTCGGCCTTCGGATAAACTTTTAGCAGAACTTAAGAAACAAAAGGAACGTTTTGCTTGGCCAAATAAAGACAGCCATAATGTTTTTTTTAAAGAAAAAAAGCCACAAGTTTCAGTTATTTCTAATTTAAGTAAAGAAAACGATAACAAATTAGACATATCGTCAGAAATCAAAGAAGGATCGAGATTCGAGTTCAAAGGTAAGAAAGGTACTGTTGTCTATGTTTTGGGTAAGATTGCCAAAAAAATTACGCAGGGAGACATGACCATACCGTACACATTGATCGATCCAAGCGGGAAGTATGAGAAAAAAGAGGGCAATGTTAAGCTTTCTGAACTTAAAAAAATGATAATAAATAAGGTAGTAAAACCTATTAGTGGAGGAATAAAAGAAGAAAAAAAAGAGAAAGAAAAGTCAGTAAATTCTGAGGTTTCTGCTTCAGAAAAAAAATACTCAAATGAAAAAGAGATACAGAATGAGATTAAAAAGAAATTAGACGACAAGAAAGTGATCAAAGGTTATTTGCAAAAAGCATCGGAAAAAGGCAATAAGGTATTAGAATCTAATCTTTCACAGAAAGTTACGCAAATTAATAAAGAAATAAAGGAACTTCAAAATAAGTTACCCAAAAATAGCAAGAAAAAATAATTAATATAAACACCTAGAAATTACGTTGATCCTTAGATTTTTTAAATTACTTCCTTTTAAATTAACGTATCTCCTCATACTCCTGTCATTCCCGCGAAGGCGGGAATCTAGGTTTAATCAATACGATCTGGATCCCCGCCTTCGCGGGGATGACAAACTGATGCAATAAAAAGTATTTGAAAATAATGAAAATTAGGGGTGTGAATAGATACAAGTTAACTCTACAACTGATTGACAATATTTCATAGTTTGTTAGTATAAGGAAATTCAGTTAATCCGCTTTTCTCCTCTAGGTTCCAATTTGGGATTTAAAGAAAAAAAGCGCGATATTAGCTGGAGACACGAATACCACGAATAATTAGCGGTATTTGTCGGGCGGGAAGAGGTCGGTCCTCTGATTCAGCAGAATCATGTCGCGCAGTGTCCATTGAAGCGCGACCCGAGGTCCGACCTCGAGGAGCCCGAAAAGATTAGCGGTATTAGTGTTTGTTGAAGATAAAATATGGCAAAAACATCCGTAAAAGTAAGGGCGCAAAAAAAACCTAAATTTTCTAGTCGGGCTAAGAACCGCTGTTTTCGCTGTGGACGTGGACGTGGATATATGCGCGATTTTGGTTTATGCCGCATTTGTTTTCGTGAATTTGCCAATGAGGGTGTAATACCGGGAGTACGCAAATCTTCTTGGTAAGAAACATGAAAGCATAAAAACACATAAAACATTAAAGCATGATGAAATTAGTTTGCTTTCTGTACTCAAGTGCTTTCTGTGCTTTTGTTTAAGAAATATGGATCCAATATCTCAAATGTTAATAATGATAAAGAATGCATCGAATGCCAACAAAGAAATGGTGGTTGTTCCGTATTCAAAAATGAAAGAACAAATACTAAACTGTCTATTAAAGCATAATTATTTAACTGAAGTTATTAAAAAGAGTCAGGAAGGTTTTCCTGTATTGGAAATAAAGCTAAAATATGACGAAAACAAAGAGCCAAAGGTTCATGATGTAAAAAGAATTTCCAAACCATCCCGCAGAATGTATTTTGGTCAGAAAGACATTAAGCCAGTTAAACAAGGAACAGGATTGTTAGTATTGTCGACACCAAAAGGTATACTGGTTGGATCGGAAGCAAGGCGCGAGCATGTGGGCGGAGAAGTATTGTTTCAAATTTGGTAATCACAATCAAGTAGTAAGTATGAAAGTAATAAGTATGTAAGATGAATAATATAAATGCATTAGTCTTAAATACTTACTACTTAGTTACTTAAATACTATTTTATGTCAAAAATCGGAAAACAAATCATAAATATTCCCAAAGGTACTGAAGTCAAAATAGACGGCGGTAATTTGAGCGTTAAAGGTCCGAAAGGCACTCTTGAGCGAAGTTTCAGAGATGAAGTTGAAATTAAGATTGAAAATAATGAAGTTAAAGTAAATCCGAGGGGTAGCAGTAAGTTTGCCAGATCTCTTTGGGGTACTTCAGCATCTCATATTAAAAATATGATCAAGGGAGTGAATGAAGGCTATGAAAAGAAATTATTGGTTGAAGGTGTGGGATATAAATGGGAAGCTACGCCTAAGCAGGTCACATTGGCTTTGGGTTTTTCTCATCCTGTAAAAATTGATGTACCTCCGGAATTAAAAGTGGTTACTGAAAAATCAACTATGACAATTTCAGGTATTGACAAAGAAATGGTTGGCGAATTTTCTGCCAAGATCAGAGCCCTTAAAAAACCAGAACCTTACAAAGGAAAAGGTATTAGATATCAAGATGAACATGTTAGAAGAAAACAGGGTAAGAAAACAGCATAGCGCGACCAAGTAGTAAGTACGTTAGTAATTAAGTATGTAAGATGAATAATATAAATGCATTAGTCTTACCCGCCTGCCATCGCCTAAATGCTGATTACATGATTAAATAGATTATTGTAAAATTTATTACTTTATCTGTATAGTCACTCTAATCGCTCTGGCATTGGCGGGCAGGAATACTTACTACTTAGTTACTTAAATACTATAATTTATGAAAAATATAAAAATAGAAAAACGAAATAGGTTAAAGAAAAAAATCAGATCTAAGATTTTTGGAACCTCCGAAAAGCCACGCTTGTCGGTATTTCGATCAAATAAATTTATTTACGCTCAATTAATCGATGACGAGAAAGGCATGACTCTTGCATCAGCTTCGGATGTTAAAATTAATAAGGGAAAAAAAGCC
>CAZVEC010000026.1:0-705 GCA_964626035.1 uncultured Candidatus Saccharibacteria bacterium | reverse complement strand
TTAATTGCAGAGGCTGGAAAATTGAAAAAAATAAACAAAGTTGTTTTTGATCGAAGCGGATATAGATATACGGGTCGAATTAAATTATTGGCCGACGCCGCAAGGAAAGCCGGATTAGTGTTTTAAAAATCACTAAAGTACAAAAACACTAAAACATAGAAAACACTAAGAATTAATTTTGCTTTCTGTGCTTCAGTGCTTTCAGTGCTTTATGTAAATTAATTATGGCAGAAGAAACAAAACAAATAAATAAAGATGCTCCGCAAACTATGAACAAGCCTTTTGAAAGAAGTGGTGCCAAGCATGATTTTGTTAAATCAGATGACAGGGGTGGCGAAAGGCCCGCCTCTGCCCATGGCCCCGGCGAGGCAAGGCGTCCTCGGTTTGGAGGTGGCCGCGTAAAAAGCGAATTTGATCAGAAGCCTATAGCTATCAGGCGTGTTACTCGCGTGGTGGCTGGTGGACGAAGAATGAGCTTTAGTGTGGCTCTTTTAATTGGCGACAGAAAAGGTTCGATTGGACTTGGTACTGGCAAGGCTGGTGATACCGCTCTTTCTATTAATAAAGCACTTCGAACTGCCAAGAAAAATTTGTTTAAGATAAAGATGACTAAAGAAAATTCAATTCCTCATGAAGTTGAAGCAAAGTTTAAGAGCGCAAGATTAATAATAATGCCAAATAGAGCCAGAGGATTGGTGGCAGGCA
>CAZVEC010000025.1:9355-12521 GCA_964626035.1 uncultured Candidatus Saccharibacteria bacterium | reverse complement strand
GGCTTAAGATTTTTGCGAGCTCCGCGGGCAGGATTCGAACCTGCAACCTAGCGATTAACAGTCGCTTGCTCTACCGTTGAGCTACCGCGGAATAATATATTTATCAACGAACTTATATATCTTATCAAAAAAAATATAAAACACAATATAACAAAACCCCCCGAATTTTCGGGGGGTTTTAATATTAATTCATTTGTGGATCAGGCTTTTTTTGCGCAACAATTTTTTCTGCAATGTTATAAACTGCAATATTTACACCGAGCAGATAGACAATTGAGATTGGAACATTTCCTCCTTCTCGAATAATATGACCTGTCATATACAGGGCATTCTTATCAAGAACGCAACCGCAAATAAAATTTAAGGCAATGATTAAGCTATCACATAATGACTTGTCCAAAAAAGGCGAGTTGATATTAGTTTGATATTTTATCGATGCGTTTTCAGGAAAGAAAACGTTATTAATGCAAATTTGCACTTCCACTTTCTTTTTTTCGCAATTATCCAAATGTGCTGAAAAAATTATTTGGTGCAACACTTTTTGTTGAACCATTCGTAATTTTTCAACATCAGCCTTAAGTATAATTAAGTTAGTGTTGTAAATTGGGCCGTTTGCCATTTTGTTTATTTTTTAAATGAAATATTATGTTCGTATATATGGTAACACTTTTAAAATATTTGTCAAATAACAAAAAATATCTGCTTACAACTAATTTTTGTGTTAAAATTTAAAAATGACCTCTGAAACAAATCATGAAACTGTAGGTAAGAAAATATTAGGCTTAGAAAAAAATGTTTTCATCTTGGGACTAACAAGTTTTTTTAATGATTTTTCCTCAGAAATGGTTCTTTCAATCTTCCCTGCTTTCTTTGCCTCTGTACTCAAGTCAGGCGCGGCCTCGCTCGGTCTCGTAGAAGGTATCGCGGACGCAGCCTCAAATTTCATTAAAATTTATTCCGGCAATCTTTCCGACAAAATCCAAAAAAGAAAAATATTCGTGGTTTGGGGCTACAGTCTTTCCACCCTAACTCGCCCGTTTTATATTTTAACCGGCACAGTGCTGGGTGCTCTGGGACTTCGCCTGACGGACAGAATAGGCAAAGGCCTGCGGGATGCCCCTCGCGACGCTATTATTTCACTCTCCACATCTAAAGATGAAACCGGCAAGTCTTTCGGCTATCATCGCGCCATGGACACAATGGGCGGCATTTTAGGGCCAATTGTAGCATATCTGATTCTACGATCATTTCCCAATGGCTTTAATGTTGTATTTTTAACCGCCTTCTTTTCCGGGCTTCTGGCCATTGCAACTTTGTTTTGGATTAAAGATATTAAAATTCTGTTCAAGAATAAAAATGAATCTATATTAAATGGCAAATTATCCAGAAGATTTAAAAGCTATTTAATCTCCGTATTTATTTTGGCATTAGGCAGCCTGCCGCTTGCCATCATGCTTCTTAAAACAAAAGATATTGGTCTCACATTAGCAGTCATACCGCTTTTCTATATGGCATCAAATATTGCGTACGTTTTATCATCCTTTATTTCTGGAAAAATTGCTGATTCATTTGGCCATCGAAAAATAATAATTATTGGTTATTTATTTTTAATTGCATGCTATATAATTCTTTCATTTTCAAATACAACCATATTCTTAGTCATAGCATTTTTAGTTTACGGATTATTTTATGGATTTACCGACGGGGTTCAAAGATCTTATGCAGCAAAATTAACTGAAGAAATGGATCGTGGCCGAGCTTATGGATTCTTGAACGGCATCAACGGATTTGGAGTTCTTTTCGCCGGCATCGGAGGCGGTCTGATTTGGGAAAAGATAAGCCCAAACACCGCCCTCTTGTTTGGAGGGAGTTTAATTGGTCTAGGTTTAATTATCTTTCTTTTAACTCAACTTGTTTACAAGCACAACTTCAGCCGATTTGAGTAATATTTAAAACTTAACTATGGCTGTTTCGGCATCGCTGGGAGATTTTTGATAGGAGATTTTTAAGGTAACTTTTTTGAAGGCATCGCGAATTTTCTTGGCCAATTTTTGAGCCATTTGATTTTCTGTCATCGTAACAACTAATAAATCTTTTACATCCTCAACTTTTATTAAGCGATCTTGCATATTTTCTGCTTGATAAGCTTTGCCGAAATTGCGAATCAGATTTTTTAATTCTGTTAGTTTCGCCTTAGGTGGATTTTGAACAATTACCTTTCCTTCCCAAAGACCATGCTTAATCATGAGATCAGCCGGACAAACTGCCTTCTTAGCCAATAATCCACGATTCTTCTTTTTACTTAAGAAAACCCTAGCGTCATTGTGCCAACCCTTTTTAAAATAATAAGAATCGCATTCACTGCAAACTAAAACTCCTTTTTTGCCTCCGCCGAATTCCTCTTGATCACGGCGATCCACTTGAGTTTGCGCACTATTTGGTGTTCTAAATTTATTTGCCATTCCGTTTAGAAGTAAAAATTTATTCTTAACCTTTACTTAAAATTAATGTTAATTGCTTAAACTATACCATAGACTCATACAAAAAGAAAAATAAAATGACCGCAAATCCGATGATCGCGGTAATCACAAGCAGCCGTAAACATGCAATTACCCTGCCAATGTTTGATTTTCTAATAAAAAAATAAGAAATAAAGCTAGCTGACAAAAATACTGCAATAGCCAAAACACCCTTGCCTATCCAGTGGTGATAAAACATATTTTTCAAAAAATCCTTGAGTGGAGCGTATAATTCGGCCAAAATTGTTACGGTCACAACAAAAAAAATTGCAACAATTGCGCCGATAGAAAATGACTGTATTTTTTTTATATTTATTTCTTTCATAATATTATCTCACCGCGCCGGAAATGCCTGAACCCATTAAGGCTACGACAACCCCTAAAATGGACAAGATTGCGGCTAAATTAATAAGCGCTTTTTTATATTTTAAATTTTCCAAATTCGGCAAAAACACAAGGCTCAAAAAAAGTACGAGGCTCAAAAACGGCAAGAAAAGAAAAATATGTTCTTTGGCCTCCATTATCACCGCATGTACCCATGGATATTGCCCGCCCTTAATAATGGGCTTAACAACACTGCCATAATAAACTACATAATAATAGCCGCCTAAAATCCAAGATAAGATAAAGCTCACAAAACTTCCAAA
>CAZVEC010000025.1:0-9345 GCA_964626035.1 uncultured Candidatus Saccharibacteria bacterium | reverse complement strand
GAACGTCTCTTAACCACATTAATCTTGGGATCTATCTGTATAAGCCCGACCCAAGTTGCGACAGTCAAAGCAATCCCGATCAAGCCTAGCAGAATGTGAGCGATTAAAGTTGTTTGTAAAAATAAAGTCATGTTCTATTTATTTAAAAAACGGCGACCGATAAAATTAGCTATAATAATAGCAACCGCTAGAATAATTAAGTAGGAGCCAAAAATCTCAAAAAAACTATATTTAAAATTCAGACTGCGCCAGCCGCCTAAAATAAGGACGGAGTACCATGAGATAATGGAAATGGCGCCGGTGGTAAAAATCAGGTTAGCCTTTTTTCTAAAATCAATTTCCGTAAATTTTTTGCCCAAATTTTTTTCAAAAAAAGTAAATATTTTTGCATGCATCAGTATGCCGTTGAATAAAATAATCAATACCACAACGATCTTCGCCCAAAGCTTCGGATTGTAAATAAGCCCGGCTTCCGGCAGATTAAGGCGGTATAAAATAAGGAACCCAAAACCGGACAATACCAAAATAAAAAAACCAATCCAGATAACCTTCGAAATTGCCTTTAAAAATCCATATTCCACTTTATCCAAATTCCCCTTTTTCAAAACTTTGAAAAACAAAAAATCGCTGATAGTCGCCCCACCCACGCCCAATGCTGTACCAACAATATGAATTATGATCAATAATGTCCTCCAGTCCATAGTAATATGATAGCAAATTATTCATAAATTGCGAAACATAAGAAATCTGAATTCGGGAAGACCCCCGGGATTGAATTCAAGAGGTCGGACCTCGGAACATCTTGAGGACCGACCTCTACCCCGGGGGTCGAGGAGAATTTAGATTTCTTGCATTTTGTAATTCAAAGTTTTAAGGTAAGCTTACAAAATAATGAATGAAAAAAACATTGAAGTAAAATTCGAGAAAATTGTGCCCGACGGCATGAGTTTGGGCCGGTACGAAGGTAAACCCCTCGACAAAGCTCGGGGTAAAGTGGTCTTTGCTTTCGGAGTTTTACCGGGCGAAACTGCGGTAATTTCGCCCATGCAGCAAAAAAGAAACTACATGATCGGCAAAGTCGAAAAAATACTCGAAAAATCACCATCAAGAATTGAACCTGTAGAAAATCATTTCCTAAGCTGCTCGCCATGGCAAATACTGGATCCTAAGGACGAAATTTATTGGAAAAAAGAAATCGCCAAAGAGCTTTTCCGCCAGAATGGCTTGGAACATATTAATTTGGATCCGGAATTAGTCATGCCCGATGATTTATTTGGATACCGCAACAAGATGGAATACCACTTTGTTTTGGATGAAACTGAAAAATTAAGCCTTGGATTTTTTGGCAGGAACGAAAAAAGAAAGATTCCGATCAGCCCCTGTATTCTAGCCCATGAAAGCCTGAACAAAACGGCGCTCGAAATACTGAACTGGCTGAAGGAAGAAAATGTCCGGATCGAATTTCTTAAAACTCTTATCATACGCTCCAATCTGGCAGGCGAGACAATTGCCGGACTTTTTGTAAAAGATAAAGAATTCGCAAAAACAATTAAAATTCCGGAATTTAATTTTGCCGGATTGCAGATTTTTTATTCAAACCCTCAAAGTCCAGCTTCTACTACGGACGAAATTTTATACAAAGCCGGGCAGGATTTTTTGACTGAAAAACTAAACGGCAAAAATTTCAAATTCGGGCTCATGAGCTTCTTTCAAGTAAACGTTTTCCTCTTTGAAAAAGCACTGGCGGAAATCGAAAAGTTCATAGAAAAAGAAGATGAAGTGGTCGACTATTATTCAGGCGTGGGCGCAATCGGACTTTCGCTCGCCGAAAAGTGCAAAAAAATAATCCTGGTTGAGGAAAACAAAGAAGCAGGCCGTTATGCCCTAGAAAACATAGAATCAAACGGAATAAAAAACGCCGAAGCATTTACGGCTCAGGCGGAAAAAATGCGTCAATTTATATCCGAAAACAAGACAATCATATTTGATCCTACTCGCTCCGGCTTACATCCTAAGATAATAAAAGAAATAATGCTCCATCCGCCAAAAAGAATTATATATTTATCCTGCAATATCGCCACACAAGCACGAGATCTGAAATCATTGTCTGATTTATACAAAATAAATTTCTGGAAGCTATATAATTTTTTTCCCAGAACCCCGCATATCGAATCACTCATAGTAATGGAGCGAAAATGATCGACCCGCCCACCAACGACCAACAACACAAGCGGAGCAAAACGTTCTTTTCGGACACAGCCGCAGAAAATTTCCAACAAAACAAAAATGGAGTGGTACATAATCCTCGAGGGCGTTGCGAGCCTGACGAGGCGAGCACTTCAGCTGATTTTAAAGCTTTAAAATCTGCGGGCCCGAGAGGATTATGTACCACGGAGCGCAACCGAAGCGGTGTCTGAAAAGAATGTTTTGCGGAGTGCTAATTTATTCAAAAAAAGTCAAAAGATACATGAATGCAAATCCGAGCAGAATGGTAAAAATTTGCAAAAGTGATTTTTTTACATTTCTTGTCTTATGAAGCTCCGGCACCAGATCGGAACCCGCCACGTAAATAAAACCTCCTGCCGCTACTGCAAGACCTATTGGAATAAAATTTTCCAATCTCACACCTATAAATAAAGCGACAATTGTGCCCAAGATTGCCATTGAGGATGAAATGAAATTAAGAAAAAGTGCCCTGCCCCGGCTGTATCCGGCGTGAAGCAATAAGGCAAAATCGCTAACCTCCTGCGGTATCTCATGCAGTACCACAGCCAAAGTGGTAGCTATACCCACCTCAATCCCCAAAAGAAAACTAAGACCGATAATAATACCGTCTATAAAATTATGCATTCCATCCGCAAATAATATAATGGCGCCTAATGGCTTCACATTGTTTTCGTGCGTGCTGGCACAATCAATACAATGATCGTGTTCTACGTGTGAGTGATGCCAATGTAAAAATTTTTCTATTATAAAAAAAAGTATTATACCCGCAAGGATTGAAATCGATAAGCTGTGAATATTAAGTCCGCTTTCAAAAGCATCCGGAATCAAGTGAATAAAGGCATCTCCAAAAAGCGCTCCGACAGAAAGACTAACGACAAAAAAAATAATTTTTTTTAAATGATCCTGTTTTACTGAAATAATCAAAAGGCCGAAAAACGACATTAAACTTACTATAACAGTACTTAATATTGCATAAAAATATATCATATTACTTTATGTAACCCGCTATATCACCCAATGAATAATCAGACCCAAGCCATGCTGATAAAAATATTATTGTACAAAATGAAGCTGATATCAGACACCATGTACACCACTCTCTTAACTTAAAAGCTTGAATAAATGTAAGGTAGATTGAAAAAATAAATGCAATCATGCTTAAAATTAAGGTTATTAAAACAAATTTTAGATTCAGTATTGCCGGAAACGCTAGAAAGATAATATATGAGAGAGCAGTAAAACTGTAATAAGCAATGCCCCAATTTTCAACATTAATTCCAAACAGCTTTGAGTATTTACTTCTGATCACTTGATCGCATTTAAAATCAAGCGGGCAAACCACATTTTCACCGCGTCTTTTGGTATGATGGATATAGAGAGCAATAAAAAATCCGCCAATCGCGGCTAAAATCAAAATGATATGGCTGATAGACCAAAGAATATTCATTGTTTATTAACTTAATACTTAAAACTTCAAATTTCTCCTTATCATAAAACCTAAAAATAAAAGGAGTGTGGAACTTAAAGCTGAAAACATACAATAAAGACAAATATAATTTAAAACAAACAACTGAATGTAAACAAAATATAGAGTCGCTAAAAATCCCACAATAGGAAGTATCGACAAAAACTTCAATATCTTTTCAATTTTCAAGTCTAAGTAAAAAGCAGCTAGTAAAAAAACTAGCAAATAATAGAAAACTCCAAACATAGAAACCGGCAGGCCTAAAAATTTACTATATGAGCTAGTGAGTACCTGCTCGCATCCTTCAACAATCGAACAAGGCGGCACCTGCCCCAAATAATCTTTTACTGTCAGATAAGTAGCATCGACAAATCCGAGAAAACTAACAATTAAAACCAAGATAACTATTATATTATTCCTCTTTAATAGCATTATTTATTACTTCTTTAAATTCTTCATAACCTCTTGGATTCTGTAATTTCGTACCATTTAAGAAAAAGCTTGGAGTGGAATTTACCTTGTTCCTTTCCCCACTTAAGAAATTATTTTCAACTTTTCCTCTAATTTCAAGCGAGTCAGCATCTTTTTCAAATTTGTCTACATCAAGTCCAAGCTCTTTGGCATATTCACTGAAAGTTGCTTTAACGGTAAGTTTGGCGGACCACATCTGCTGACGCTCAAAAAGGATGTCATGCATTTCCCAGAATTTACCTTGCTTGCCGGCGGCTTCTGCAGCCCGAGCCGCAGCTTCAGCATGCTTATGAAGCTGCTTAAGAGGAAAATGACGATACACAAAAGCAATTTTATCTCCGAATTCTGTAGTTAATTGTTTCATAAATGGATAATAAGCTCCACAGGCAGGACATTGTAGATCACTATATTCAATCAAAACAATATTAGAATTAATGTCGCCTTTTACCCAATCCCCCGGTAAAATTTTCATATCTTCGACGGACAATTTTTGAATGCCTTTTTCTCCAACAGGAGCGTTATTTGCCACCACTTTAACCATGCTCCACACAGCAGCAATAATTATTACCGTCACAAATAACCACCAAAAAAGCCTTTTACTGGCTTTCTTTATGTCACCAACCTTTTTATCTTTATTTTTTTCTTCTTTTTTAAGCTCATAAAGCTCTTTATTATTTAGTTCTGTCATATAATTAATATCATATCATTTTTATTAAATTAGTAAACAATCTTAAATTCAGTAAAATTTTTGAATTTATCACCAATAACCTCAACTTTTTCCACTTTTGCACCCCATGGACCAACTTTACACCAATCAATAAAGTCATTAAGTAATTTTTCCAGCCCTTCAATTTCAATATAAACAACTCCATCAGATTCATTTTTAACAAATCCGAAAATTCCAAGCTCATCGGCTTTTTCTTTCGCTCCTACCCTGAAAAAAACTCCTTGCACTTCACCGTATATTTTAATATTCAGATGTTTTATCATTAAACCTTTTGTTCTACGTCAAGGCCTCGCCTTGACGTAGAGACGCCTTGACGTAAAAATTCTTTTCCGTAAGAAAGCCATTCGAAAATTTCTTTATCAAAATCCTTTATTGTTCCAAAATATTTTGGGAATTCCTTCATGTTTAATATTTTATTCTGTGGCCTTTTAATTCCAGTATAATCAAAATAGCTTGAAAACTCATAATTATCTAAATATTTCTTAGTTTTAGAATAGTCCCTTAATCCTCTTTCCTTCCATTTGGAGTCTATTAGCTTTACCGGGTTTAGATGGATATATGAAATAAGATATTTTAAATATCTATCTTCATTTGCATGCTCGGCTTTAAAGGGTCCTTCAAACAGAGTCCCCTTTCTATGGTGCTTGATATTGAAATACATGCTATAGGCTGTTGAGAGCTTCTGCATAAATTCAGTTATTCCGTTTTCCCTTGTCTCCTTAATAAGCAGATGGAAATGATTCGGCATTAGACAATATGCGCCTATGGTGACTAGGGGTTCTTTTATTTCTAAATCAAAGAAATCCATAAGCTTCAGGGATTTATAATTACTGATATGAATAGAAGCTGTATTGTTGCAAATATACAACAACGCCAAAAAGCGCAGCTGCTCTTTTTGCGTTAAAAATATTTTTCTTTTATCAGTGCCGCGGTTATAAATATGATAATACTCACCCGGAGCAAAGGTGACTTTTCTTAACATATTTAAAGTGTATCAAAAAGATTATTTACGTCAAGGCCTCGCCTTGACGTAGAACGCGAATTTGCATTTAATGCCAAAAATAACGGCATTTGGTTTATTAAATGACAGAACAAAGACAACACTAAAATAGATGTTGGGGATAACTCGATATTGCGCATTCTGGTAAATTTGATACGATATCGCCTAGTGTATAAATTAAGAAAAAAATTAAAGAGTATTTTAATCGAATACTTTTTGAATTTTTTTCTAACTATTTTCAAAAACACCCGTCGGTCGACGGGTGTTTTTGTTTATAGTTTAATTATTAATTAACTAAAGCTAACTGCTAGACGCTAGTAGCTAGAAACTTATAAGATGATCAATAACTACATAGGAGAAAAAGATATCATTACATATAGCAATGTCGTCAATAAACTTAGACAATTCTGCTTAAGCAAGGGATTTGTCGAAGTCCACACGGGAGATCGCTTGAGCATATTGGCGGCCTGTGAAGATCCCAATACAATCGCCACATTCGAATATGCCGGAGAGAAGTGGCCATTGCCGCAAACCGGCCAGATGTGGCTTGAATATGAATTGCTCACTCGTCCGGAATTGCCGGGCGTTTTTTGTGCCAGTACGAGCTACAGGCAGGAACCTAACCCGGTGCCAGGCCGGCATAAAATTATTTTCCCAATGTTTGAATTCGAAATTAAAGGCGGATTAAGCGATCTGGAAAAATTTGAATGCGAGATGCTTGAATATCTTGGCTTCGGCTCAAACAATAATTATCACCATAAACTGTATGATGAGCTGAAGGATTATTACAAAGTTGAAGAATTAAACCACGAGCATGAAAAAAAGATGCGCCAGGATTTTGGAAACGTGGTTTTTTGCAAAGAATTTCCTTCCTACACTTCGCCTTTCTGGAACATGAGACGAAAAGACAAAAATTATTCAAACAAAATCGACGTAATAATAAACGGCCAGGAAACGATCGGCAGCGCTGAGCGAAGCTCGGACCCAAATCAAATGAAGGAGGAATTCCACACCATCAGCGAGGGCAAATACGCCCAAAAGCTCTTTGATCTCTTCGGCCGAGTGCGAGTAGAGCGTGAGCTGAAGGAATTCCTATCCCTTAAATTCTTTCCCCGTGTAGGCGGCGGCATCGGCCTCACCCGCCTGATCGAAGCTGTAAGAAATACACAGAAAATGTAAAGTAAGCCTCTGTTACATTTAGAAATAAAATTATTATTTTATAGGCAACAAAATATAAAAAGTGGTGCCTTTATTCTATGTTTGTTATATATCCTTTCATATGAGCATTATACACCAAAAGCTTATTATTTAATCGGTAAAAGAATATAGAAAGTAGTGCCTTTATTTTCTTTGGACTCAAACCACATTTTACCCCCGAGAAGCTTGGTGTAATTTTGAGCAATAAAAAGCCCGAGGCCGGCGCCGATAATCTCGGTCGTATCGAAATTACTGCCCCTGAAAAATTTGGTAAAAATAAGCGTTTCTTGTTCCGCCGGTATGCCAATTCCACTATCAACAATTTCAAACAATAATCCATTTTCATCAGCAGTCGTTCTGAAATCAACCTTGCCGCCAGGCTTATTATAAAAAGAAGCGTTTTCAGTTATTTCAAGCAATATTCTCTTCAACATTTTAGGATCCGTTTTTATGCCCAAAATCGGCGAGATCGGCTCCATATTCAAGCTGACATTACACTCTTTGCATATATCTTTAAAATCTTTGTCAATTTCACCAATCAGATCTATCAATTTTATATTCTCATATTTAGGAAGAATGGTCTTCTGGTCAATTTCCGAAATACTATAAAGCTGTACATTAAGCTTTTGAATACTTTTAGTCGACTTATAAGCGATAGCCAATTTCTCTTTTAATTTTACAGCGTCATTTTCTTCCATAGCGCTCTCTAGATTCCAGAGAGCTTTGGTTACCGGAGTATTAAGCTGATGAGACGCATAAGCAAAATCTGATTTTAAAGAACGGGACTCTTTTTCCGTGGCAATATCCCGGAAAATTATGATGGCTCCGCTGACCACCCCATCCGAATCGAAAATTGGAGCAGCGCTGTCGCCTACCGGAATTTCTGTCCCGTCTTTTTTAATAAGCAAGGTATTGTTTTCCATGTGTCCAGTCCTCCCATACACAATCGCTTCCTCTATAAATAAAACATTTTCCTTTCGATTACTCTCACGAATAAACTTCATAAAATTGCGAAACGGTTTGCCTAAAACTTCTTCTTTGGTCCAGCCGGTAATCTTCTCGGAGGTATTGTTCCAAAGAGTAATATTCCAATACCGGTCTAAAGCCGCCACTCCGTCGCCAATACTATCGAGTAAAATTTGCTCTTTTTGGCGATAATTATTAGTAATATACAAGAGTTTGATAAAAAGATAATGCAAAAAGAAACATAATAAACTGATAAAAATATAAATAATTAAGAGCGTCATCATTTCCCTGTTCCGATCAGCAAAGGCACTTTTGGTCGGCTCTTGGACAATCATGCCCCAACCATATTTAGGAATACTCTCAAATGCCGTGACCCGTTCTTCTCTTTCAATTTGGTTGAATGAAATTATAATCCCCTCCTGATCCTGTCTTAATTTCTGAACAGCTTCTATGTTAGAGAAATCTATAATTTCATCTTGAGGAGAAAATTTTGGATGAATAACAATATGATTATTTTGATCAATAATATAGATGAATCCATTAGAACCAATTTCAATATTTTTTGTCCATTCAAAGAGAGACTCTGGTTTGATCTGCATGACCAAAATACCCAAAATAGAATCTTCGTTGGATTTAATAGGTATTGCAACTGCGACAACATTATATTGTGGTTTAGCAGATCTTTTATAAACCTCTGAAACATATGGCTGCCAATTTCGACTCACTCCTTTATACCAGCCACGACTAGAAAAATTTTGTCCGACAACGCCCGGCAATGCGGGAAAATCAGCCATTAAAGTACCACTTGGATCGGTCAGAAAAATTCGTTCGATAATTGGGAAATCCCCGGGGACATTTTCCTGAAGTTTAACGGCTTCCTGCCATTTGCTTTCACTTATTAACTTTCGGAAAACAATCCGATCCGCAAAAGAAACGCCTAAGTCTGTCAGGTGAGTCAGGTTTTCGTTTACTGTCGTAGCCGCCAAAGTAGCAATAGATCCCCGCCTTTCAAGAACAAACTTAGTCAATTGACTATAAGTGGTAAAAAGAGAGAAAGAAACAACGGCAATAAGGGGTACAAAAAAAATCGCCGATAAAAGAAGGCGCATGCCAAAATGTTTCTCCTTTTGATTGGCTAATTTATTTGAGAACCAATTAATAAATTTATTAGTCATGATATAGTTGAAAATAATTTCAACTATTTCTAGTATAGCACCCCCGCACAAACCAAACACACCTACGTTCTAGCTCATTAAAAAGGTTACCAACAAAGGAGTGGATAGCTCATAAATA
>CAZVEC010000024.1:7759-12545 GCA_964626035.1 uncultured Candidatus Saccharibacteria bacterium | reverse complement strand
CGCGCTCCAATGGACACTGCGCGACATGATTCTGCTGAATCAGAGGACCGGCCTCTGACCCCGGGGGTCTTCCCGAATTTTACCTCTTCCTCCCATTCTTTTTTAATAATACGCTGTCTTCAATAAATTCTGCGGTTCTAGTTCAATCAGATTTTCAGGGATATCGCTTAAAAATTCTGATGGCATAGTATAATCTCGACTGCCGAAAATTGTTCTCATACTGGCATAAGTTAAAAAGATTTTTTTCTCCGCTCTAGTGAGCGCTACATAAAAAAGCCTTCTTTCTTCTTCCGGATCTTTTATTTCGTCATCCTTTATACTTTGATGCGGGAAAAGACCTTGTTCTAATCCAACAATAAAAACATAGCTAAATTCTAATCCTTTCGCGGCGTGAACTGTCATGAGCCGTACCCCATCTTTTTCTTCTTTATCGGTATCTTGATCGCTCATAAGCGCTGCATCTTCTAAAAGTTTTGTAATGCCATCTAGTCCGGAAAAATTATCATATTTTTTGGCTAATGATACCAACTCTCGCAAATTTTCTAAACGTTCAAGATCATCTTCGCTCCCATCTTTTAAAAACTTTTCGATACCAGATTCAGCCAAAAGAAATTTAATTGTTTCAGATGTGTTGTGTGTTGCGGCATATTCTTTTATTTTTTCGAGCGTGTTGTAGAATCGGACAAGAGTAATTTGGGTATTTGCAGATAATTCATTTTTGCGTCCGGCAAAAATCTTCAAAAGAGAAACTTTGCCTATGCCACGCGGAGGAAAATTAATAATTCTTTTAATATCGGAAAGATTTTCTGGATTAAGCGATGCTCCAAGGTATGCCAAAATATCTTTTATTTCCTTTCGTTGATAAAATTTTACACCTATCACTTGATACGGAATGCTGTAAGTGATCATTGATTCTTCTAAGACTCTGGATTGGTAATTGGCGCGATATAAGACAGCTATTTTTCTCCAATCAATTCCTTTGTCTTTGAGTTCTAATATTTTTGTGGCTACGAAGTCGGCTTCATCTTTTTCATCCATGGCTTCATATAATGAAATTTTATCACCTTCTCCTTTGTTGGTGAACAAATTTTTGTCGACACGCTGCACATTTTTTTTAATAATTTCATTAGCGGCATTTAGTATGTTTTGAGTTGATCGGTAATTTTCTTCGAGCATCACCACTTTAGCGCCTGGATAATCTTTTTCAAAACTCAAAATATTTCTGATATCCGCACCCCTCCATGAATAAATACAATTATGGGTAATAAGACCATTGGCGATAAAATTATGCGTTTTTTCGATATTAAGATCGTATACATTCCTTCCTTTTGTACTTACACGCTCAATTTTTTCAACGACATCATAATCTCCCTTGTCGGTAAAAAGCGCCATTCCGGGCATAATCGAACCTGCAGGTATGCAAGGTAAAGAATTTCCATCTTTGGGATTTTTCTTTTCTCCGCCGAGACGCGCTCTTGATACAATATGTGTTTCAGGAAGAGCTAAAATTATTTTTTGAGCGATAGTCAGAAGTTCTCCATAATTTGCGTTTACGGTCTCGAAACACCAACTAGACGATCTTTTTTTGGCCGGTCTTACTGAAAGGCCTAGAGATTTTAGAACCCTACTTCCCATGTCATCATTCCCTGACATAGATATTAGATGCATCGGCGTTTTTCCTCGCCGATCTGCGCAAAGCGTTATGTTTAAATTTCTTCT
This sequence comes from uncultured Candidatus Saccharibacteria bacterium, assembly GCA_964626035.1. Lineage (GTDB taxonomy): Bacteria > Patescibacteriota > Minisyncoccia > Phycocordibacterales > CAZVEC01 > 2-01-FULL-42-20. Next base: position 10,826 of record CAZVEC010000024.1, on the reverse strand, counting down.
GTTGGAGTTGTTCGATTTAGCATGGTGATGTGGGTGTTCTTGAGAAAGGCCATATGAGAATAAGAGCTCTTTTGCTGACTGTTCAGTATTAAATGACGAGAATATTTTATTGATCGTGACCTGATCATGTACATAGCCGTTTAGACTTAAACCTTTTCGCGCTGTAAAAGGAATCGTAGGAATTCTATATTTTAACGAAAGATTATATTCTAATATTCTGGCTTCGTTTGGAGTTTTATGCACAGCTATGACCCATGAGGAATCTGCATGTTCTTGATTGTTTCGAAGAGCGAGGCCTATAATCGGCTGTTTTTGGCTTTTAGTGTAAACTTGTGTTGTACCGATTCTCCAACCCGTTCCTTTTTTATGCATGAGATATGTAAAATAAAGTTGAGGAGTTGTTCCTAGCCGATAGCCTGCAAAATGAATGTGTTCCGGAGTGCTTGTAAGAATTTTTCCTTTAAGGGTTGTAATTCGTATCAATTCTCCTTTTTTTGCGCGTTTGTGCGCGCTAAGTATGCGTGCGGGGCGGAAATCCCCACATCCATAATTTGAAAGAACAAATTCCCCCTTTTTTAAGGTCTCCATTTTTTTATAAGTACCATCCGCCATTGTGACATTTGTGCCTGAAATAAGGCATTGATCATTATCTCCAACGACGCAGATATTTTTGTGGTCTCGTGCCAGAAGCTGCGAAAGCTCATATTGGACTTTGTTTGTGTCTTGATATTCGTCTATGTGCAGATATTTAAAGCGGTTCTGGTAGCTTTTGAGCAATTCTGCATTTTTTCTGAAAAGTAAAACAGTCTTCAGTAAAAGATCATCGAAGTCTAAAGCTTTTTCTTTTGCTAAACTGGCTTCATATTTTTCCCATACTTCTTGTGCTAGATTTTCCATATAATTTAATTCCATATTTTTGAATTCATCTAAGGTAATAGCCTCCCCTTTCATTTTGGAAATGATACTTTGGAAATACCTTGGAGAATATTGTTTTGGATCCAAATCGTTTTCTTTGACAGCGGCTTTGATCAGACTTAAAGAATCTTCCTGATCGGAAATTTTAAAGTATTTTGTCATTCCGATTTCTCTGGCATTTTCTCTAAGAATATGGGCACAGAGGGCGTGGAAGGTGGAGATGTATGGTTCCGACGAAATATTACCTCGAAAAGCACGAAAATTTTCTGCTGAAAATTTTCTCCCTCCGGCGCCAGTCGCGCCTTCAGAGGCTTTTCTTGGTAACATTTCGTCTTCACTTTTTTTGTTTTTTGATGATTGATTATCTGTTTCGTCGGCCTGCGAGACACCTCGCCGAGCAAAGTCCGCTCCGCTTGAAGATAGAAGTTGGTGGGTGCGGTCGCGCATTTCCTTGGCAGCCTTGTTGGTAAATGTAATAGCTAGAATGTTTTCCGGGCGAACTCCTTCTTTGATCAGGTTGGCAATACGATGGACGATAGTTTTTGTTTTACCAGCGCCTGCGCCAGCCACTATCAAAACTGGACCGTCTTTGTGCAAGACTGCTTCGCGTTGAGCCGGATTTAATCCACTTAAGTGATCCATTTCGTAAATATAGCATATCCAATTAATTTTTGATTTTGTTTGAGGTAAGGAAGTTTCTCCTCGAGGTAAAATTCTCCTCGACCCCCGGGGTCGGGACATCTTGACCCCGGGGGTCTTCCCGAATTTTACCTCTTCCCGAAACTGCTAAGTATGGATATAGATATGGATAAGTGCATCAGCGCATGGTGTTGATAATTCTGGTTGACTTTGCCTCCTTAATTTGCTATCCTTTATCTTGTCTCAGAAATTACTGTACCGTTCCGAAAAACCCTTATATTTAAAGGTTTTTGCAGGAAAATACCGCATTTCCCCAAATTATTTTGAATTTACCCTCTATAAAAGATCCTAACCACTCATTTTCAAAGTTTTTGCTGCGAAAATCAGTTAGTCAGGTGAAAAGATTGATATTTTTAAAAACCAAAGCTAGTTGGGCCTCTTTTTTGGTTTTAGCCATATTTTTCGTATCTAATTTCCCTGTTTTGGCTATAGCTTTAACTAATGATGGCCAACAGGCTCCGCAAAACTCTCAAAATGTCGAACTTTTGCAGGCGTCTGCCATTATTCCGGTTGTCAGTTCTTTGGGTACGGGTGGAGGAGATATTTCAGTTGATTCCGGCGCACTCATGCCGGAAATTGGGCCATCTGGTACCATAGCCGATTTGGGGAATGCTGAAATTTATGATTCTGGGGATATTAGCCTTTATGTAGTCAGAGAAGGAGATACACTTTCTGGTATTGCGAAAATGTATGACATTTCTGCAAATACAATACTCTGGGCAAACGGGCTCAAGAAAGGAGCTGCTTTAACTAAAGGCCAGACGCTTATTGTTTTGCCTGTACCGGGTGTTTTACATAAGGTTGTAAAGGGTGATACTTTGAAAAGTATTGCTCAAAAATATAAGGGCGATGTGGATGATATAGCCAGCTTTAACGGTATTGATTCTGATACTATTTTAACGATTGGAAATGAAATAATTATTCCTGATGGCGAAATGACTGTACAAAGTTCATCGTCTATCACTAGAACCAAAAAAGGAGAAAGGGTTTATGGTACAAATGCGCCTTCATACGGAGGATATTATATAAGGCCTATTGGTGGCGGCAGAAAATCCCAAGGACTTCATGGATATAACGGAATTGATTTGGCTGCTCCAACAGGCACACCTATTATGGCATCAGCTGCCGGCACGGTCATTTCTGTGCGAGGTGGATGGGGTGGAGGTTATGGTAATCATGTCATATTGGCGCACGATAACGGCACAAAAACTCTTTACGCGCACAATAGCAAGAATTTAGTTAGTGTAGGCCAGCATGTTGCACAAGGTGAAGTCATTGCCCTATTAGGTTCAACCGGCAAATCAACCGGCCCTCATGTCCACTTTGAAATTAGAGGCGCAAAAAATCCATTTTAAAAAATCTCTTGAGTAAATCAAGAGATTTTTTTATTTAGGTAAGGATATGGATAAGGATACTAGATGCTCACCTTCGGCCTGTATTGCAGTGCCTCCAT
>CAZVEC010000024.1:0-7749 GCA_964626035.1 uncultured Candidatus Saccharibacteria bacterium | reverse complement strand
GTGATTTGTTTGTTTCTTGGTTTTTTGGTAGTTTTGATCTGTCGAATTATGACGTAATTATTACCTCAACAAGTACGTACTTTGCTAATTCTATAGAGACGAAAAAAGGTCAAGTTTTGATTTGTTATCTTTTTCCCAAGAAAGTCGTTGTCTTTTGGGGGCCGGTTCGGTGGAGTTTAATTTGAGAGTTTGGACTGCCTGTGTTTGACCGAAAAGCCCCATTTGTTTGTCAGAAACTTTATGAGAAAGATTAAAGAGGAATTTTAAAATATTTTCCATATTCAGAAGAATCTCATTTCTTTCTAAGAATTGATCCAGGGCGCCGGCTTTGGCCAGAGATTCAATAATTTTTTTATTTCCGGGCTTAAGTCGAGCAAATCTATATCTTTGACTCCCATCTCGCTGTTTGTCTTTATTGGCCGGCCTAACCTTGCCCATCTTTCAATCTGCATCTCTCGCGCCTTGCAGACTCTTTCTCGGATGCTTTCCGTCTTTTCATTGCCGGATGCTTTTTCAGAGAGCTTTTCATAATCGACATTTTCCACTTGCAGACTGATGTCTATTCGGTCCATAATCGGGCCGGAAACTTTTCTTTTGTATCTGTTTAAATCAGAGGCGCTGCATTTGCAAACTTTTTTATTCGAATTAAAGTATCCGCAGGGGCAGGGATTCATAGCGGCAATTAAGATAAAATTAGCCGGGAATCTTGCGGTACCTTTGGCTCGAGAAACATTAATATGTCTTTCTTCCAGAGGTTCTCTGAGTGATTCAATCACTCTTCTGTCAAATTCCGGAAATTCATCCAAAAATAAAACTCCTTTATGAGCGAGCGTTATTTCTCCGGGTTTTAGATTTGCCCCTCCGCCGATCACCGAAACATAAGAAGATGTGTGATGGGGCGCTCGAAATGGAGGAAAAAGAACAAGTTCATTTTGCTTTGATCCGGCGACAGAATGGATGCCGGTGATTTCCAAAATATCTTCAAAAAGAAGCGGTGGTAAAATACCAATGAAAGCTTTTGATAAAAGAGTTTTGCCGGCTCCCGGAGGTCCGGACATGAGCGCGTTGTGTCCGCCGGCCGCGGCGATTTCCAGTCCGCGCTTCGCTCCTTCTTGGCCGCGGATGTCTTCGAAATCCATTTGATATTTTATTTCCATTTGATCCGGTATTTCTGTCTGTGGCTCCGGCGAGAGCGGGATTATTTCAATCCCACTGTCCTCACTTTCATTTTCTCCGAGAGTTTCGTCTAGGTTGTAAATCAATTCCCTCAAATTACTAACTCCGAATATTTTAACTCCAGCAATCAGAGCGGCTTCTTTGGAATTTTGTTTCGGCAGATAAATTTCTTCAAAGCCTTTTTCTTTGGCGGTTTGGACGATAGGCAGTATGCCATGCACCGGCTTTAAGTCGCCATTCAGCGAAAGCTCGCCGATGAAAAGTTTTTTTTCAGGATCAAAAGAAATATCCTCACTTGAAAGAAGATAAGATACCGCGATTGCTAAATCAAAAAAAGCCCCTTCTTTTCTGGCATCTGCCGGGGCAAGTGAAACAATAGTTTTTTGATTGGAGTGTTTAGGAGAGCTTAAGTCAGAATTTTTTAAAGCCGAGCCGACACGATCTTTAGCTTCATCAATGGCTCTGTCGGCCAAGCCGACCACAGAAAAAGCATTCAGGGCGTTTTTAGTGATATCTGTTTCAACAGAAATTATTTGCCCTTTTAAAAGATTTACTTGCGCTGAGTAAATACGAGAGAAAGACATGATTAAACAGTAAATTAAGTAAATACAGCGAGGACAGTAAATTCAGCTAAATTAATCTCTACAGTATTTACTAACTTACTAATTACTAACTTACTAAATCATTTTATTTACTGATCCATGTGTGTTTTGCACGTTCTTGCTGCAGGATTGGCCTCCAGTCTGTCTTCTTCTATTTTTTCACCTCCAGTTTCACAAACTCCATAAGTATCGTTTTCAATGTTTTTTAAAGCACGCAAGACATCTTTCATTCTAGCTTTTAATTCAGTCAATTCAGCGCTTCTTTCTTCAAAATCTTCAAAATGGTCTGCCAAATCATTGTCATCAGATTCTTGTACTGATGTTTCAGACACAACGGGAGTAGCCTCCCACTCTTCGCTGTCATGGCTCACTTCTACGCCCAAATTTTTAAGTTCATCATGGAGAACTTTTTTCTCTTCTTCTAATTTTTCTTTTAAATTTTTTATATTTATTGTCATATTTATAATATTATCATATGGGGGTTACGGAGTACAGATCTGTACAGAAGTACGGAATCAGTGTTCGTAGTTTAGTACCTATTCGCCCGCCTGCCTTCGCTACAATACTGACTAAGTGGTTTAAGAAGTAAGGAAACAATTATTTACCTTAATGTTTTTATCACTTTAATCGCTCTGGTATTGGCGGGCAGGTAGTCCGTAAACCATTTACTTACTTTGTAATCGTCTCATCATTTCCAGATATATTGCTTCGTTTGGTGCAACAACAATATATTCTTCTCCACTAAACCCATACATTAATATCGGATTGTTTTCTTCATTGTATAAGATCTTTGTGGGAATATTTTTGATATTTTTTTCAACAAATGGTGTTTTTAATAATTCAAGATTCCCCTCAATTTCATCAATAAAAAAAATATTATGGACATAACTTAACATTTTTTCTTCCCATTCCTTCATTCCCCTAAAGGTATTATTAAAAGCTATTGTTTTTAATATTAAAAAAGTTCTGCCATTATATACTCCAAGTAAAAATGAATTATCGAGTGAACGAGAAAGAAGTTCTGGTATACGAATGTTTAACAGGAAAAACAATTTTTTTATATCGACTGCTATTTTTTCCGGCTGGTTTTCTAGCCCTGCAGCCGGATTTTTTTCGGAAAAGTAAATATTTTTTATCGTGTCCGGATCTAAGGGCTCGTTTTTTTCAGTTTCGATTGCTTTAATAATATCTCCGCTCGGCATTTTTGAAATATCAATTTCTTTGTTTATGTTTGTTGATATAATTGAATTGACTGTTTCTGGAGCTGTTGGAGTTGGCACATCTTTATTTTTTAATAACAAAAAAGAAACCAAAAGAATACTTGAGGCAATAATAATTATCCCTATAAGCAGATAAATGATGTTTTGCAGAGACCATGGCGATGAAAGTTTTTTTTCTTCTTCCTTCCTTTCTTCCTCCTCCATTGCAATCCTATAAGCGCTTCCTTGCCCTTTTTTTATTTCTTCAGCAAGATCTGTGGCATAGGTGTGAGTGATAGATCCATCCTTTTTTACATCTTCAATTTTCTTATTTTCTTCTGACATAAATTTATTATACCAAATTTCAGTGGTGTCCGGGGAAATTCCTGAATGGGTTAGCCAAAAATCTGTCGGAAAATTGGAATTTTAGCAAAGCTCCTCAACCCCCGGGGTTGGGGGCATCTTTAACCCCGGGGGTTTTCCCGCTTGCTAAAATACCGATTTAACGAGATTTTTGGCGCTTGAATGAAGGAATTTTCCCCGGACAGCAGTGATTAAATTTATGGTTTTTTGAAGAAATTTGGGTCGGCGAGTTTGATAGATAAGCTGAGGCGACCACGATCATCAAGTTCTTTTATTTTAACAGGTACAATCATTCCTTCTTTTAATATATCTGTCACCCTTTCGACTCTCCATGGGGCTATTTCGGAAATATGAACTAATCCATCAGTTGTGGGGTTTAATTTAATAAAAGCGCCAAAATCCATAAGTTTTACCACTTCTCCTTTAGTTAATTCACCCGGCAAGTATTCATGAGTTAAGTCTTTTACCATCTGCATAGCTGCTTCAGCAGATCCGTTTTTGCCCACGCAGTAGACTGTGCCGTCATCTTCCACATTTATTTCAGCACCAGTCTTGTCTTTGATTCCTTTAATATTTTTTCCGCCCGGACCGATCAAAAGACCTATTTGAGAAACCTTAATAGTGGTTGTTAATATTTTTGGAGCATTTGAAGAAATTTCTTTTCTTGGTGCTGGAAGTTCGCGTTCAATTACGTCTAAGATTTCCAATCTAGCTTTTTTAGATTGCTCCATAGCTTCAGCAAGGATTTTGATTGGCACACCGTCTACTTTTACATCAAGCTGAATGGCAGTCACACCGGTTCGTGTACCTGTCACTTTGAAATCCATATCACCGTGGTGATCTTCCGGTCCTTGTATGTCTGTCAAAATCTTGTATTTCAGTGCTTCAGTGCTTTCTGTGTTTTTTTGCTTTTGTTCAAGCATTAATCCCATTGCGACACCCGCTACTGGTGCTTTGATTGGCACTCCACCGTCCATGAGAGCGATGCAGCCACCGCAAGTTGAAGCCATTGATGTAGAACCATTGGAGGCCAGGGCTTCTGAAACGAGACGGATTGTATATGGGAATTCTTCTTTTGATGGGAGTACGGCAAAGAGAGCTTTTTCAGCCAGCGCACCGTGTCCTATCTCTCTTCTTCCTGTTTGAGTTGCACGACCAGTCTCGCCTACTGAGAAAGGTGGGAAGTTGTAGTGATGCATGAATCTTTTCTCCTCATTAATTTCCATGCCGTTGGTAAAGTGTGCGTCTTCTGGTCCACCAAGAGTGAGTACAGACAATACGTGTGTTGCTCCACGATAAAATACTCCAGAGCCGTGAATTATCGATGATAATCCTCCGGCCTTAGCAAATATTTTTCGTAATTCGTCCATCTTTCGTCCATCTGCGCGCATGTTTTCTTTGATTGCTTTTATATGAAGAAGATCATTCACATATTCGTCGAAGTAATCATCTTCGGCTTCGAAGTCTTCCCTGTCTGGATAGGCAGCTTTCACAGTATTATTCCAAAGCGTGTGAAGTTCATCTATCTTATGCTTACCCATCACAGAAGGTACACCTGGAGCGGTCTCAGGATCTTTACCGTCGAAAAGTTTAGTTTCAATGACTGGTAATATTGTCTGTTTGAAAAGTTCAATTGATTTTTCTAGGATTGGAGTTTTTTCTACAACTCTTTTTGGTTGACCGAGTTCACTAATGATTTTTTTCTGGAAATCTTCAAGTTTTGTGATTTCTTTTTGTGCGATTGTGAAAGCTTCTACGATTTCTGCTTCAGGAACTTGAAAAGCTCCGGCTTCGATCATGTTGATGTTACCGGCCTTTCCACAGATCATGAGATCGAAATCAGTTTTCGAAGTTTCTTTAATTGTGAACGATGGGTTAATAATAATTTCACCCGCTGGCTTGCCGATTCTGACGGCGCCTACTGGTCCATTCCATGGAATGTTTGAAACACCGAGTGCAAGAGATGCGGCATTGATCGCAATCATTGTAGGATCATTGTCATCTACTGAAAGTACTGTGACGATGAGTTGCACACCATGCCTGATATGTTTATCGAAAAGTGGACGAACTGTTCGGTCAATGACACGACTTGAGATGATGGCGTCGTCGGAAGGTTTGCCTTCTCGGCGCGTGAACCTGCTTCCTAGGATTTTTCCTGCCGCGTAAAATTTCTCGACATAGTCGACTGTCAGATTAAAGAAGCCGAGACCTTGCTGCTTGTCGTGAGTCATGACGGCTGTCGCTAAGACTATAGTCTCACCATATTTTAACATCACTGCACCGTGTGCTTGATCTGCTAAATCTGAGAAGATGGCTGTCATTGTACGTCCACCGATCTCAACTGAGTATTCTTTTGTTTTCATAAAGTTTATTACGAAGTACGAATTTATACTGAAGTACGAACAAGAATTTATTGAATTTAGTTCGTAGATTTGTATTGATTCGTATTTTGTAAAGATAGTTAATCTGCAGACTTTAGGATTGTATACATTGAGCGCCTAGCTTCTAGCGACTAGCAATACAACAATTCTACTTGTCCGAAGACTAACTAAGCTAATTAATAATTGTTTTTATCCTATCAAAAATAATACTTTTTGTAACTTTTGACAGTTATATTATTTAATGCTATTATTTCATCGAATAAATTAGATTGTTTATTAAAAAATAAAACCATGGCACTACAAGGCAAAAAAAACTGAACACACTGGCGCTAAGCATGGTGGCAGCGGCTTCTGGGGTAAGAAGAAAGATGCAAAAACAAGCTCCAAAAAGAAAAGAAGAAAAAACAACAAGCGTTTAATTAAAGATGAATCTGACGAAAGGTATGAACACCATAGGTCATTTATCAGAAATATTTTCGAATTATTAGATGATTAAAACATTTACGCGTGTAGCTCAATGGCAGAGCATTGGCCTCCAAAACCGAAGGTTGGGAGGTCGAGACTCCCCGCGCGTGCTCCCGATTTTCATGATTTTAATAAATCATAGAAAATTGCAGTCCTTTAGGGCTGAATCAAAAATCCCCGAAAATTTCGGGGATTTTTTGCAAATTAACCTCGCTTTTTTATGGCAATGACAACTAAAGCGAAGCCAATGAGAAGCAAGGCGCCTAGTATGTAAAATTGAATCATAATATTTATAAATTTATTAGTTATTAATATTAAACTTATTCCATGATTATTCCAATACTCAAGATCCAGAATGCAACAGACAAAATGAAACCTAGTATAAGTGTCAATAAACTAGACTCGCTATTTATTAATGGGCCAATAAAAACTGAGGCAAAAAATACTTGAGCAATATCTTGGCTAATACTTGAAATAACTTTTAGTTTTGGTTGTGAATTCATAAAATTATTACCTGTTTTTCTTGATTAAAATATAGCATAAAACCAAAATAAATGACAGCCAGTTATGCGGTAATTTTGTGATGTCTGTGGCAAGTCTGGGGATTGACGTAAATTTTTTTTGTATCTGCTCACACTTAGCTATTAGCGAAAGGCGTGCAAACAAAAGAAATTCTCCTCGACCCCCCGGGGTAAGGATGCCCCCACCCCGGGGGGCTTCCCGAATTTCTTTTGTTTGCACGCCTTTTCATAGGTGTGAACAGGTACTCTTTTTTGTTTTGACAAGGAACTCTTAAAATGGTAAGAATATCTTTGGTAACAGTTATTTAAATCAATCAAAATACTTAAAATGAAAGGAAATGCAAACCTGCTGGAAAAAAATTTGAAGCAAATTTTTTCCGGTCTCAGTGAATCTTTTTATCTCTGTTTTCAGAAAGGTATAAGGAGTAATAATGTGTCTTTATTGGTTAATAGAAATTTTGGTCGCGGCCGTAAAAAAATTACAGTGTATCAAATTCCGATTTATCCTAAATTTGGCAGACTTGTTGATATTGATGATGCCGAAGATGAGGAAGGTTTTCCAGTTGATCAAGGATTTCAGGTTTCAAAGGAAGCTGAGAAGGTTTTGATTAAAACTATAGCTCCACTTTTTGAACACATCGATTTTTTCAAAGAAAAAAGTAAATCACCTGATCCTTATTTTCGCTATTTTGAAAAAAGAAAAGCAAACCGCAAGACATATTTATTCGGTATTGTTGGAAGTTATCCGATATTGTCATGGGTTCACAATGGCAGGGAGCAGATAATTTCGATTGCAGTTTATCATGGCTTTAAATCCTTGGTTAGAATGGAAGCGCATGATCGTGAAATACTAAAAATTTTCATGAGAAATTTTGTTTCGAGAAAAATTTTTAAAACCCAAAGGAAGAAATATTTTGGCCACTAAATGTGCAACAAAACGACACCACGAATCCAAAGTTTAATTAATAAAAATCCCGCAACAGCGGGATTTTTTTATGCTAATTAAAAGTGATTGTTTTCCGATTTCCAAGATCTCTCGCCT
>CAZVEC010000023.1:0-13104 GCA_964626035.1 uncultured Candidatus Saccharibacteria bacterium | reverse complement strand
CAAGTTCTTGCATTTCTTTTGGCGTAAGCCATGCTGGAGTAGTGTCAAATAATACGCCGATTGATTGGCCGACTTCATTTATCATTTCCACTTTGTTTTCCATTTTTTTGTATTCTCCTCTATGAAGCTTATCTTTCTCTACATATTTTAGAAGCTCTTTATGCAAATGCTGAATACTACTTTCCGAGAATTGTATTTTTTCATATGAGTTGAATATATTTTCAAGCAATTCATAATATCCTCGCACTTCCTGCTTGTCCCGATCGACAAATTTCTGTATTGAAAGCCCGCGCATCATTTTTTCTATATCTTCATCGGAAAGCTTTGCTCCCTCGATGCGAGTTGATGCTCCAGTAGAAGTCACTAAGACAGATCGCTTAAGTCGACCAAGAGCTTGAGGATTCATTTTTGCCCCACCTACAAAATGCCCCTTAAGTTCATCAATTTGGTTAATGATCTGCCAGATATTTTGCGGTATATTTTTAATATATTTATTAGAATAATCCATAATATAATCTAATATATTTGATATATGAGATTGTATTAGATTAGGAAATTAAAAGCAAGTATTGTTTTGATTGTACTTATGCATTGAATGTACCATTTTCGTCAACTGACGAAAATGGTTGAAATAGGGTCTGGTGGCATGAGAGCTGTAAAAGATTGGAAATTAAGCTTTTAGAAAAACAGTCAAAGAAGGAGCTTACTGACCTGAAATCAAAAAAGAAAAAAATTTAGATCAGATCCTTATTTTGAATTTTGCAGAGTAGAAGTAATCACATGATCCAGAAAATCCTGAAAATTAATGCCGATGCTTTCCATGGATTCGCGGAAAATGGATCCCTCCCCCAAACACGGAAGACCATCCACTTCAAGCACGTAGGTCGCATACTTGTTTATTATTAAATCAATCATGGAATAGTGCCTAAGCCCCATCTTTCTGTGAATTCTCTTGCCTATTTCTTGAAGCGCCATTTTTTCATTTGAACTCAAATCACTCGGACTTATTAGACGATAACTAGCCTCGCTTTTTGTTTGATGGTCGAATATCTCGCGCGGCTTTATGATCTCGAGGGGCAAAAGCGAATAATGACTTTTATCTCTAAAATCCTCAATCACACCAAGCACTATTTCCCTGCCACGCACGTACTCTTCCACTATAGCCCCCTCCTCATGATTCTTTAAAACCATTTCTAAAACTTCCCGAAGCTGATCAAAATTATTCGCCACATAGGTATCGATAGATGAGCCCCCGCAAAGCGGCTTCACGATCCACGGCGGAGGAATCCTATTAAAAACTTTTTTAGCGCTCTCTGTAATATAATTTTCGATATCTTCCAAGCTACCGAGCCAAACCGAGCTTTCGATTCCTTCCACCACCTCTCCATACGGCATACGAATATTAAGGTCGCTGTAATGATCCAGTGAAAGATTCTTTTTCGCCAAATGCTTATTTAATGACGTCTTAGCGGCAAGACTATTCGGGCCGGTATAAGGAACCCCTATCCTATCTAAAATACTCTGCACTTGGCCGTCTTCGCCATATTTTCCATGGAGTCCATTCCAAATAACATCCACAATACTTTTTAGATTCTCTTTTTCTATCGGCATTCCATCGGCATGCCACTCTCCGTCTTTGGTGATTAAGATATCTACCGGCCTATATTTATCCTCTTTAAGATTAGATAAAACAGCACCTCCTGTCTTTAGAGAAGCATCATATTCAGAACTTATTCCGCCTCTTAGTACGCCGATGTTTATTTTCATAAAATTAAAGGTATTTAAGTAATAAGTACATAAGTATTTAAGACAGAACACAACAATTTGATTTGATCTTAAATACTTATTACTTACATACTTATATACTTTCTACCAACTACTTACGTACTTATTTGCTTTTCCCTTATTGCGGTAACATTTTCTTTGACACTGAGTATCTCTTAAAAAGCACAAATAATATCCCCGTCAAAACACCCTCAGTGATTATTTTTATCAACAACAATGGAAAGCTTAATTTTAAGAAATTATAGTAACTCGAATTTGCTTTAATTATTTCAAGAAAACCAAGCAATCTATCAGAAAAATGAATAAAACCTTCTGGATTTAATCCGGCTACAAAAGTAAGAAAGAGAAAGGTAAAATAATAGATAATTGATGCAATAACCGCCGCCAAACAAGAATGTATAAAATTGTTCATAAAAAATCTGTTTAAGAATTTAAATGAGTAGAAAGCTAGAAAAGCCAATGCCCACAAAATTAATGTATTAAGGCCAACGGCAGCAAATTCCTTTGAAAAAGTGTTTATCTCCGGAAAAAAAGCTGTAAAAAGAAAAATAATATTAAGAAATAGTGCAACAAAAAATGACCATTCCAGACCCAAAATAATTCCGAGTAATGGTATAAGAAGCAAATGGGCAGGCGAGTAAAAAAACAAAAACATGACAACTAAAATCAATGCACAAAAAATGAAAGCGAGGAATAATTTTTCTCTTGTTTTGTCCATTCTTTTATAAAACAAAACCGACAACGCCAAAACAACAATCCAGCCGATAATAAGCGGCAAGACGGGCACTATTCCTCCATGAATATGTATATGCATAAAAAATTATTTTAAATCAATTGAATACATTGTATCAAACTTATTTATAAAAACAAATTATTACATTAATTTTTTTCAAACGTTTTAGGGTCTAATCACTTCACGCCGACTTCGATGATATTTAACAGCAAATCTGTGTGATTCGCTATTGGCGAGTAATATTTCACTTTCGTATTTTCTAGCAATGATTTGATCTCCCAGAATCTGTCTTGGTCTATGTTTTTCATCCTTAACTACGCTCACCGTTTTAATAATTTCCACCAAACCTGACTCTTCTATGACCTTATTTGCAACATTAAGCTGCGCTTTGCCGCCGTCAACCACAATCAAATTCGGAAACCGCCACTCAGGATGCGCAAAACGCCTCTCTAAAATTTCTCGAAGCGCTGCCGGATCGTTTGGCTTTCCTTTATCTAAAATAGTTTTTCCGCCAGAGGCGGATCCGCCTCTGGCGGAAAACTTCCTATATGCGCTCTTCACTATTTCCCCGTTCTCTACAACCGTCATAACACCGACCATATCTTTTCCGAACATATGAGCAATATCGTAGGCTTCAATGCGAAAATGTCGGGAAAAGGTCGGTCCTCTAGCGGGTTCGAGGTCCGACCTTAAGGAGACATTTTCATCCTTGATGAGTGCAACATCTTGAATATGCTTAAGTGCAAATATTTTTTTCTTTACCTCGTTAGCTTCTTCAAATTTATGCTCCTTGGCTAGCGCTCTCATTTCTTTCTCCAAATTTTTCAAGATAACATTTTTCTTACCCTCAAAGATTAATTTGATATTTCTTATATTTTTTAAATAATTTTGCCGGCTCCTCAAGGTCGTACCTCTCTCCGTGTCGCTCCGCGAGGAACGACCTTTTCCCACCGGCAAATCCGGCACAAGACCAATTTGGCGGTAAAATTCATAACTTCCCTTCACCTTCGATTTTTCATCCAAAAACGGAAAAATCCTGCGTATTATTTTTAATGCTTCTCTTAGTGATGAGCCACTTGTAAACGGACCAAAAACTCGGGAAAAGGTCGAAATCCGGAAGACCCCCGGGGTTGGGGCATCTTTAACCCCGGGGGTCGAGGAGGATTTCGACCTTGCCTGCCCGTCCGAAGCATTGCGAAAGCGGGAGGAGAGTTTTTGGTCCAAATCTTTTCCACGAACAATAATTACTTTTGGATAAGATTCGTCAGTGATACCGACATAATTAAAACTCTTATCATCCTTTTCCTTCACGTTGTAATAAGGCTGATGCTTCTTGATCAAATTGGCTTCCAAAATAAGCGCCTCAAGCACACTGTCTGTAACCTGCCATTTAATACTTGTGGACTTAGTGACCATGTCCAAAATCATTGGGCCACGGGTTTCAATCAAATCTTTTCCAAAATAGCTTCGTACTCTGTCTCGAAGAGACGTGGCCTTGCCAATATATAAAATACGACGGCTCCCCAATGTCCGACCTTGGGGCATCTTTAAGGTCGGACCTTTTTCCGCCGGTTTTGTAAGCATATAAACCCCAGGTTTATCCGGTAATTTATATTTATTTAAATCTTGACGTTTCATATGATTTAATATATAATACTTTCGAAATTAATTCAATCACTCTTTAAAAAAATAATAATGGAAGCAAAAATAAGAAAACAAAAGTTTCTAGAAAAACAAATAAATCTAGGAATTAAATTAGTCATTGATAGTGATAAATTAAGATATCACATAAGGCCATCTGACATAAAAATTAAATCAGGAGGTATGATTGGAAAATTTGGCAAAGCGGAATTAGAATGTTCCGCAGCGCTTCTGGTAAAATTTTTCCAAGCAAAAGGAAAATGGACAGGATTCAATATTTCTGAATTAAAACTATTTTATGAAACCAAAATTCAAAAGAATATAGAGGAGACTTTTGAAGAGGCTATATTTGGACTCTTTTCATGGTGGTTTGATGACGCAATGCATGGGCAATGGCGCGAACCATTGCCGTGTGTCGTTCAAGACACTGATGGTATTTTTTATATAACTGAATATTTTATTACAAGATGTATACAGTAAACATTAAAATACATAATCAGACATTTAAAAACCACTCAAAATTGAGTGGTTTTTTCTTGACTCAATCTCAATTTATGGTAATATTTCAACGAATATAATTCCTTTACGCCATGAGCAATAATGACAATACTGATCTAGAACTCTGCATGTGTGTTTGCCATAAAAAGGTTAAAATAAAACACATAACAATTTGCTGCAGAAAATGTCCTAAATGCAAGAAAAAAATAAAATCTTCTTGTTTTGAAGAGCATGTGCAAAAATGTTTTGTAAAAAAAAGATTTTGGTAAAAATGATATTGTTTTAAAAAACCGGTCCAAGTGACCGGTTTTTTTGTTGACTAGCATATTTTAAACATGTAGTATACCAAACGAAATATTTTGAACTTTTAAACCTACCATTATGCTTCCGAATACCAAAGATAAATCTCTTGAAATCTGCCATTGTCCGTGCCATGCAAACAAAGGTGTAAAACACTCTCGAGCATGCTGCAGTGAATGCCCCAAATGTAAACAAAAGATCAAAAGTTTTTACATAGCGGAACACATGCAGAATTGCATAGCAGAAAACACAAAAGACAAATAATACTATAAACCTTCGCGATGCGAAGGTTTTTTGTTTACAACATCTGAATATTATGTTAATTTGAATATGAACGAGTATGCTAATTAAAAAAATAATATATGACTCCTCACATAACCAGAGATGTCATTGAAATAATGATATCTAAGCGAAAATATTTTCATGCAATTGGAATGATGTATTCCCTGCCTAAAGATGAAAAAAATGAATTAATTAGAAAAATACTGAATCATTTGCTGGATAAAAATGTAATGCTTATTGATGAAGCTAGAGCAGTTGCAGTATACTTGCCAAAGCTAGAGAAAAATGAATGGATAAAAAAAATTGCGGATATTCAAGCTGAAAATTTTCTTTTTGATGACGCTCGCTACACAGCCGGCCAAATGAGTGATTTAGATAAAACGAAATACATTAGCGCTCTTTTTAAAAAAGGAATAAATGCACCAAAAGCAGATCGAGAAAGATATAAGGATACTGATACATTGATAAAAAAATATCTTTCAATGGGAATGTTCAAAAGGGCCTTAAAAATTTCAAAAGATCTGCCAGAATACAAGAGAACGGCTTATCTGACTTCCCTCCCTGCCGAGAAAAAAGTCAAAAATCAAAAGGATAAATCAGACTCATAGAAAATTCTACGAGTCTGTTTTTTTTGTTGACTTTTTCTAATTTCATGCTATAATTGCAATCGAATCTTAAAATAATCTTAACCTCTTTAAAAACTCAAAAAACATGCGTGGAATCGTAATTTCCCTACTATTGGCCGTATGGTTGCATGTTATATCGGGTATGCCTCAAGAAGGTGCATTCCTGATATCAACAGAGTTTCTAATATACTGGTACATTTTCTGGTCGGCAATGCTCGGTATTTTTTATTGTCTTTTGATGCTAGGTCTATTTAGTGCAGCAAAAAAATACAAATTTCATTTTATCAAGGAAATCGATGTGTCAAAATTAATGTTAGCTGCAGGAATCACATCAGTAATAGGCATTATCTATTTTATCTTTAGACAAATGCTGCTGATTGGCGGAGCCATATGCCTGCACAGATCATTAATAATTAAAAATTCAGGGCACGAATGGGATCAAAACTACCTTGTAGCTGCATTAATATGTATTCTAATTGTCGCAGGCACCACAGGTAAATCAAAAAACAAAATAAAAAACAATAATTAAACAAAATCAGCGTTCAGGATTTTCTTGATTTTATCAAAAAAGAATATCCACATGTGAAATTAAGCGATCTACATTTCAATGGAATGTTTATGATGAACATTCCAAGAAAATAAATCCGCTTCAGTTCCTTAAAACCGACCCGATGGGTCGGTTTTATTTTTGCGTTATTTCAAGAAAATGCTAGTATCCGAATGAAACCAAATGATCATTAAAAAAAATTATATGAAAACAACAAGAAGAGATCTAACGCTTGACGAATTAAAGGGAGCAATCAAGTGGTATCTCAATACAAATGATGAACTGCTCGTAGATAATTACACCGCACTTTTCTTAAAGCTCGCCAGAGATTTTGATGAAGGAATCAGTCACATCAGACCGACCATTGTATGCCCTATTAACAGTAAAACATATTATGGTAAAGAATTGATGATAAAAGATTACAAAATCTATATTGATGGCAAAGAAGTAGAGGGTGAGAATATCAATTATTCCGGAATATTGGTGATTGATAACAGCTTATCATTGAATGAATCGCGCAAGATTCAAATACATGGAGATCTGGTGTCTGATAAACCAATTACGACCCATAAGCTTTTCTGCGACAATTTGCAGGCAACGGTGGTTAATGTTACAGAAAAATTATCTGCTGATGACATTACTGCTGAAAAAATAAATACCGGTGAAACATCTTGCAGTAATATCAAGTGTAATGATTTATCGGTTGGTAATGATATTCACGCAAACGATATTAGTGTAGGGAACAACTTTATTTCTCAAGGCAACGTCAAATGCCAAAAATTCAATGTGTTAGGCAATAATAACGCCAAAATCATTGAGGTAGAGAAAAAATCATAATAAATTTTGAATCTCTAAAATACCACAGAAAATTCTGTGGTATTTTTTTACCTTCACAAAACTTGACTACAAAGCCACTTTTTGGTAATGTTTAGCTGAAATATATTCATTGTTTAACCATTAAACACGTAATTTATGGAAAAAATCTTTTATCAAATAAAGTTTAGTTCATTCATTTTAAAAAATGATATACTAAAAATACTAAACGGCAAGAATAAATCAAAAAAACTTCGTGTACTTTATAAAGACTATCAGGATTCAGACTATGGGCATTTCCATGGCTCAAATAAGAAAATATATATTAAACCAAAGGAAAAAATCATTGAGGTTCAAGTGTATTAATTTAATAATTACAAAAAGTCAGTAGAAATACTGGCTTTTATTATTTTCTCAGTACTCGCTTTAAATATTTACCCGTATGACTTTTTGCATTATCCGCAACATTTTCTGGCGTGCCCTTTGCCACAATTATTCCGCCACCGGAGCCGCCTTCGGGGCCGAAGTCGAGGATATAATCGGCAGACTTGATGACATCCATGTTGTGCTCGATCACGACCACACTGTTGCCTTTATCCACCAAACGATTAAGGACTTCAAGCAGTTTCGCCACATCATCATAATGTAATCCAACTGTTGGCTCATCAAGTAAATAAATTGTCTTCTCCATAAAAGGCCGATAAAGCTCGGAACTGATTTTTACCCGTTGCGCTTCCCCGCCGGAAAGCGATGGCGCATTCTGCCCAAGCTCAAGATAGCCCAGACCTACATCGACTAAAGTATTTAATCGATCTGATATAGCTGGAATATCTTCAAAAAATTTTACTCCTTCTTCTATGGTCATTCTAAGAACATCATAAATATTCTTCTTTTTAAATTTTACTTTTAAAGTCTCTTTGTCAAAACGCTTACCACCGCAGATATCGCAAGTCACGTAAACTGTGGGCAAAAAGTGCATCTCGACGGCTATTTCGCCATTACCCTCACAAGCTTCACAACGCCCGCCTTTCACATTAAAAGAAAATCTATTTGACTTCCACCCCCTGAAACGCGCTTCTTCCGTCTCAGCAAAAAGATCGCGGATGTGCGAGAAAGCTCCGGTATATGTGGCAATATTCGAGCGTGGGGTTCGTCCGATTGGACTTTGGTCAATCAAAATGGCTCGAGTCAAATATTCTGTACCGCTTATTGATGAACAATTAAAAATTTCATTTGACCTGTATTTATATTCAAATTTTGCCTGACAATTTTTATGAAGAACCTCATAAAGGAATGATGACTTGCCCGAGCCGGAAACTCCAGTAATGCAAACCAGCTTACCGAGTGGAATTTCGGCATTTTGATTATTAATATTAAAAATTTTTGCACCGACATTCTTAATCGAGCCTTTATTTGATTCTCTTCTTTTCTCCGGCACCGGAATTTTTTCCTCTTCGCGTAGATATGCCAATGTACGAGAATTAGAATCATTCTTTTTGGCCGTCAGTAATTTATCTAAATAATCAGCCACCACAATTTCTCCGCCGTGTACTCCCGCTTTCGGACCAATATCTACAATGTAGTCGGACGAGTAAATAGTATCTTCATCATGCTCCACTACAATAATAGTATTGCCCAGATCGCGAAGTTCTGTAAGAGTCTTAATAAGCTTTTCATTGTCACGCTGATGCAGGCCTATAGTAGGCTCATCAAGCACATAGAGAGCCCCAACAAGCCTAGAGCCGAGCTGGCTCGCAAGGCGAATCCGCTGAGCCTCCCCGCCGGAAAGCGTGTTAGCCCTGCGATCCAAAGTGAGGTACTCAAGCCCGACATTCAAAAGAAACTGCAAACGGGATTCGATTTCCCGCAAAAGCACGCTTGAAATCTCACGCTCCTTAGCGGATAATTTTGCTTTTTTAATAAAGCTAAAAGCGTCTTCGACTGAAAGGGATGTGAAGTCGACAATATTTATCTGTCCGTCTCCTCGAGGTCGAAATTCTCCTCGACCCCCGGGGTCAAGATGCCCCGACCCCGGGGGTCTTCCCGAATTTCGACCTCTTCCCGACGGGCTGCCAATAAAAACATTTAATGCTTCAGGACGAAGTCTTTTGCCATGACATGCATCGCAAGGCTCATCGCCAAAAAGATGTTTCGTACCCAAACCATGGCAAACTTCACAAGCGCCATGAGGGCTATTAAATGAAAAAAGACGCGGCTCAACCTCAGGAAAAGAAAATCCATCCTTTGGACAGGAGAACTTTGTCGAAAATAAAATCTCCTGATCGCCAACAGCAATAGTGACCAAACCATCGGATTCTAATATTGCTCGCTCGACTGATTCAGAAAGGCGAAGATCTGAATCGTCTCCTTGAGGTCTAAAATTCTTCTCGACCCCCGGGGTTAACTTCCCGAGGCCGGACCTCGGGTCGCGCTCCAATGGACACTGCGCGACATGATTCTGCTGAATCAGAGGACCGGCCTCAACCCCGGGGATCTTCCCAGATTTCGGTCTTTTTCCTGCGGAAAACTCATGAATCATAAATTCATCCACTAGGACATCAATATCGTGCTTTTTAGTTTTAGAGATAATTATTTGCTCACGCAAATTATGCATTTCTCCATCTACACGTACATTTACATAACCCTTACCAAGCAAATCATACAGGAGCTGGTAGTACTCGCCTTTTCTGCCGCGAACCAATGGGGAGAAAATCTGGATCTTCGTTTCATCCCAAGTAACACCTAAAACTGTGCGCTTAGTGGGGACAGTCCCTCCATGCTTCGCAGCTAGGGACAGTCCCCCACCTGCTTTGGCAACCTCTGAAACTTTTTCTTTTATAAAATTAATTATTTCCTCATTCGAAAGCTTTTTTATTTCATCGCCGCAAATTAAGCAATGAGGCTTGCCAATGCGCGCATAAAGCACGCGCAGATAATCATATATTTCCGTAATCGTGGCCACAGTGGAACGAGGATTATTTGACCGAGACTTTTGATCGATAGAAATAGCTGGGCTTAAACCCTCGATCTCGTCCACATCCGGCTTGGGCATTTGCCTCAAAAACTGACGAGCATAAGCTGAAAGAGATTCTACATACCTCCTCTGCCCTTCGGCAAAAATAGTATCAAAAGCCAAAGACGACTTTCCAGATCCAGAAAGCCCAGTGAACACTATCATCTTGTTGCGCGGCATCTCGACAGATATATTTTTCAGATTGTGTGTACGAGCCCCACGAACAATTATTTTGTTTTCGTTTTTTAATTCTTTGGACATAATTCGCATTAAATACAAACTGCCCACAGATTGCTCTATGGGTGACTATATTGATTTATTCTGATAATACCACAGCTACACAAATTGACAAGAAATACTTTTCTGTTATAATCTTTTAGGCTCAAAAAATTCTTTAAAACTCTCGATTATGCTGACAGCGATTAATAAGAAAACAAAAATTAAATTCCTTAGAAATCCAAGCTTCTGGGCAATGTTGGCGATGGCCATAAATCTTATCACAGGAATATTTGTTGCTATTTATGTATTGGCAACAGACCACCCAAGACAAATTTTCATAAGCATTATAGCTATTGTTGTCATGCTTGTATTACATTCCACTATAAAATACTTTTGGGACAAGGCCCTGAAAAAGAAAATAGAAATTATTGAAGCATACAAAAATGCTCTGATAAGACTGCATGGTTATGAATCAATTAATGATAAGCATAAAATTGATCTAGCCATGAGAATTTTGGAAAACAAGGAGGCAACAAGAGAAGATCTGATTCTAATAGTTCGCAGCTTACCACCAAACAGCCCAGCGAGCGACAAGGCATTAGACAGATTACTAAAAGCCTAATATTCAACAGAAATATCCCGATTAATAATCGGGATATTTTTATAGACAAATACAATAATCTATGCTATAAATAGCCAGATAAAATATTTAATAAATATTTAAAGCTCCTTCAAATATGATCAATATTAATTTGTATGAAACCGCTCTTTTAATTTTATTGGCTGTAATAATTATTATCCTCGTATTGTATCCCAGATACCTGAGGAGAAAATACATCGGCAAACCGCTCAGACTTAGAGTTGGCCAGCGTTTCAAGTTCAACAAAATTCTGGAAACAAGCCACGGCACTTTGATCTTCTACGCCAACCCCATATTTTGTGGAGTCAGAAGATCTAAAAGAATATTCGAAACATCCAATCATATGCTTCACGCTAAAATGAATGAAAATGAATACTACATCGCCTCCGATGACGAGTCTGGTGGAATAATCATCAAGGATATCAAAATAAACAAAACGTAACGAAATGAAAAATCTATTTTCGAGGCTAATCAAGGAGCTCGGAGCTAAAATTATCAGCGATGATACAGCAAAGCTCAAATTCAAAGAAAAAGAATACACGCTCCTTTTGACAAATGACGTTCAAATTCACGCAAAGGAACTTGGGCAAGACCAGCTAGTAATATTAGTTTTAGATCATAATCCTGATCCGTCCGAAATCTCGTACCTTATGCGCGGCAAAGACCGCATCATGGGCCAGCTCTCGCAATGCGGCAGCGCCATGTTCGCCAAGGCTTCCGAAAAAGAGCTGATCGTAAAAATATGGATTTCACTCAAAAAAGTAAAAACAACCAGATTAAATTAATCTGAAAACCCAAAACGTCCCGACAATTTCGGGACGTTTTTTATTTTACTAATTTTTCCCCGTAAAGTCGCCTTTGGCTCCCACGGGGCGAGCTTTCAAGATTTTGATCTCATCTCGTAAAATGGCGGCTGTCTCAAAGTCTAATTCCTTTACGGCCGCGGACATTTGACGCTCTTTTAATTTAATTAACTTGGCGGGATTCTTTGCGAACAGTTTTGCGTCAAAATCAAGCTCTGAACGAACAGCCTTGTCATGCAAACTATCGAGCTCTTCGGTAATGTCGTGAATTTTTTTAATAATCGTTTTCGGAGTGATCTTATGTTTCTTATTATACACGACCTGTATAGCTCGACGCCGATTAGTCTCATCAATCGCTCTTTTCATTGAACCGGTAATATTATCGGCATAAAGTATTACTCGGCCGGCGACATTCCTCGCCGCACGGCCAATTGTTTGAATAAGAGACACCTCAGATCGCAAAAAACCTTCCTTGTCCGCATCCAAAATGCCGATCAGCGTTACCTCCGGCAGATCAAGTCCTTCTCGGAGCAGGTTCACGCCAACTAATATATCAAATTTACCCCTTCGAAATTCTGTCAAAATTTTAATACGATCAATCGTCTTAATATCACTGTGAACGTATTCAGATTTTATCTTTTGATCTTTTAAATACACGCTCAAATCCTCGGCCATTTTTTTGGTCAAAGTCGTAGCAATCACTCTGCCACCTTTTTTTATCTCTTTTACAGATTCAGCAATAAAATCCTGTACTTGACCCGGATAGCTGTTAGCTGCCAGCTGTAAGCTTTTAGCTTTATTCACTTGGCTCGCTTGATTTACTTTCGCCGCTGTTACTGGTTTCACCTCAATCTCCGGATCCACTAAACCTGTTGGTCTGATAATCTGCTCCACGATCTGCTGGCTTACTTTCCTCTCATGATCTGCGGGCGTAGCAGAAGTGTAAATCACCTGACCTACCCTTTTTTCAAACTCTTCTGCGCGAAGGGGGCGATTATCTTTGGCACTAGGTAGACGAAAACCATGTTCCACAAGAGTTTCTTTACGAGATTGATCGCCGGCATACATTCCACCAATCTGCGGAACAGTGACATGAGATTCGTCAATGATCGTTAGAAAGTCTGGCACATCGAGGTCAAAATCGCCTCCTCGAGGTCGAAAATTCTCCTCGACCCCCGGGGTTGGGGCATCTTTAACCCCGGGG
>CAZVEC010000022.1:0-13232 GCA_964626035.1 uncultured Candidatus Saccharibacteria bacterium | reverse complement strand
AGAATCACCCTTGGGGCTCAGTCGCGCAGTGTCCATTGAAGCGCGACCCGAGGTCTGACCTCTTGCATTTACCCCGGGGGTCTTCCTGAATTTCCGGCCTCGAGGAGCGATTAGAAAAAACCCCCGCACAAGCGTGCGGGGGTTAAATTACATTAAGCCATAATTAAAGTTTTTTCTTCGATCACCCTTTTAATGGGGTGTAGCTGAATTTCCTTTTGCTCATTCTTCTTGTCGGAGGTTTGCGACAGATAGGTTGGGATTTTAAGCACAATCTCTTCAATGGCGAATCTGGTCGCTCTGTGCGGCTTATTTTGAAATTTCTTGCAAATTTCCTCCATATCCACTTCAAGCATATGCCTTTTAGTTTCATCTTCAAGAATCATCTTGATAAACGGAACTGAAGAAAACTTTAAATCTCTGGAAACAGTTTCAAGCAGATATCCCTTTGTTTGCCTGATATTTTCTCCAAAACCGCAATATGCAGCAGTTGGCCATCCAATTGAATAAACATTTTTCTGGCGCAATTCATTTTTGCGAATTTTTCCATTAGCCAGAAATGCTATTGTTGGTGATCTTCGTCCAATTACTTCATGATTGGCAAAAATTTCAGCCGTTGTGAGTGCGAGCATCACAACAGGGTTAAGTTCTGTGCTTGCTAAAAGCACGCATCTTTTTTTCTTCATTTAATTTAGTTTAAAGGATTAGAAATTATTATTTAATTTTGAGAGAACGGATGACAAATGTATCAGATCCGTTTTCGAATGTCAATTTTTAGAAGTTAATAATAAAAATTAATTCACTATCATGCTATTGAGCATGATAGTAAAACAAAAAAGACCCTATAGGGTCTTTTTTGTTTTAATCGTGGACACATGCAGAAATTTAACAAATCATTTTACTGAACTTTGGTCCTTTATTATGCAGTGGGCATAGGGTTATTATTAATATAGAAAAACATCGTAATATCGTCAGTTTAGACCCCTTAAGGGGAAGCCTAAAACGACCCCCCACCCCTTTATAGAGCTACTTAGTATGGGTTAGCCAATAAAGCAAGGATTTTCATCCATGGGTGGGAGTGGGTACATTTTGAAAAGTGTTAAAATTTATGGTAAATTTAAAAAATGAAGCAATCGCCCGAAGAATATTGTGCTCTTCTAAGTACAACCGCAAAAACCACTTACAATGATATTGGTAGTGTTTATTGTTCAATACTAAAAAAAGAAGTTATCTTTAATGCAAAAGGATTTCATCATCTACATTATAAACCAAACGGAACCCCTAGGGATGTTTCCGAAAAAATTTATAAGCTCACACTTATACCACTTGCGGCTCCTGTTATAAAGAATGCATTAGGTATACATGAAGAGAGAGATGTAGAAATACCAGAAAGTAGAAAAAAGGGAGCAAAACGGATGAAAGGCAAGCAATATGCATTAGTTGCAAAAGTTGGAAGGAAAAATCCTATTGAGGTTAGAGTTATTATTTTGGAGATTGAAAATAGTAATAACCCGATATTTTGGAGTATAATGAAGCATTAAAAAAACACCATTACTGGTGTTTTTTTAATTGTGTCTGGCTTCGACTTAGGAGATTTCCTTTTGCCGAACAAGGCTTACGCCCACAGACACATTAATAATATACACTAAATAACAAAACTGTCAAGATATATAGTGGGTACCATTAATGTATCTACGGTCACCTTTATTGTACTAGAATTTTAAAACAACTACTGTGGATAACTTTTTTATGTCTAATAATTAAGATTTAAAGCAAATATATAACTCCTTGCCTGTGTCAGACACATTATATCATTTTTACAAAAATAACAACCAACCGGCAAAAATTAACAAAACAATACAAAATACAAATAAACACTTAACCCATTTCTTTGTGATCATTTTGCCATCATATGTAATACTCCACCACTGAGAAAAACCTGCTGATAAAATTACTATCGCAACAAAAAGACTGACTATGGCACTAATTTTTTCATTAGATATATCCATCCGTTATTTATGTACAGAAATTATATTATTTATTTTAGAATTTACCTAGGGTTATTGCACCCCCGAGAGGAATCGAACCTCTATGACCTCATTAGAAGAGAGGCAGTTTATCCATTAGCTTACGGGGGCATGTGCCGTTGAGAAGAATCGAACTTCTGTCTCACCCGCTTCAAGGGTATGCTCTTCCATTGAGCTACAACGGCAAATAGAAAAGCCACCTAGAAACAATCGCGAGAAAAGTGCGATGTTCGTGGGTGGCTATATAAATCTTCTAAAGCGTTGTCGCATTTGTATATTAGAGATTACCACTTATGAGGGGATAAGGCAAATCTGTCTCAGTCGGGAAACATTATCAGTATCGTAATTTAAAGGTGCCAGCCCCCTTTTTGTATTCCGAAACTAATGTAAAGCCACGTTTGTCGTATTTATAAAAATTTTGAAAATTCTAAAATTTAGGAAATAATTTTGTATTATTTTTTAGAATTATATTTTTTGGTAACTACGTCCATTTCTTCTTTTGTCGCTTCGGTGAAATTCAAGGACTTCAAAAACTTGTCAGCTTCAACAAAACTACCACGGTCTTTTATTTTTATGAAAATACCCTTAAACTGTATTGCCAGTGTTAAGACAAGATTCTTAATGACAAAAAAATTTCTTCTTGTCCAGTGATATCCGGCATTTCTATCAAAATCTAAATCTTCGCTGAATACATCAATTGAATCTAATATAGCTCCATACCCACTGTGAGTGTATTGAGAATATAGCTGATACATATGTTTTTTTACTTCATCAACAGGAAGAAACACATCTTCTTCCGAAAACTTTTTTCTTTCTTTGTTTATAATTTCGTGGAATAAATCTCGTGCTTTTTCATTTTTTATGATATCTCCTTTAAACCATTTATTAAGTAGGGTAGGATCTTCCTCTTCTAAAAATAAAAAGGCTAGATCCATCGATTCTTGACCTGACCTAGATATATCCATCATCTCTAAATTTCTTCCCTCTTTGGCTAAAAGAATAATAGTTTCAAGATTGCTATAAGTTTTCCCTATAAGAATATAGATAGCTGATAACTTATTTTGACCAGAAACAGAGCCAATTTTAGATCTAAAACGAGTTATTAAATCTTTTATTACAGGCAAGGAATTTTCAACCAGCTCAATCAATTTTAAAACAACTTCTTTGTTTCTAATTTTCTGTTCTAGGGTGTGATTTGGATGACTCAATGAATAATTAAAAGCATCCCTGCTTCTTAGACGTTCCAACTTATCTTCAATAATTGTTAATAATTCATTTTCCATATTCAATCATATCCTCTAGGGGTGTAAGGGGTGGCAACTTACCCTCTCGTTCAAGTCTATCTGCTTCCAAAGCAAGTGCCTTCAGAGAAAATACAGGCTGGACATTCATATCCACGCTCTCCTTTGCCCTACCCCATGCGCGGTCTGTAAGCCACCTACGAGCTTCTGTGTCGCCATCCTTGGCCTGTTCAATAGCTTTGTCTACAATAGGACCGAATTCTGTTGCTAGTTTAATAGAAAGCAATTTTCGAGCTTCCTCATGCTGAAGAGCCGGAAATCCTTTTTTTCTGCCGGCGCCTTCTCTTTTACCTCCTCTTTGTGTTGTCATGCCCATATTATCTCACAAAATAGGCTCATTTTCAAGTTTGAAAAATTGATTGATATCAAAATACTAGTTCGGTAAAATAATTCCAGCCTGTTTACATAACTTTCTACTCTCCTTTGAGGTATACCATTCATTTGGGTATTTTTTGGCTGTCGCTAATTCTTCTAGGCATACGTCTTTACAATACGGTGTTTCGTCATTCACTTGTTTTACAATATCTTCATCAAAGTCACCATCTAGCTCCTTAACCGTTTCGGATGTTATTTCATTAAATTTACAACTGAAAGTATTGGCTTCTTTTTTTGAACGGTAGTCACCTATCAAAGAAGCAACTAGAAAGATTGCTGGTATTACTAAGAAAAAAGAGTACTGTTTTAATTTTTTCATATATTTATTTTAAACTTTCGCATACTTTTCCGTCACCATCTCGGTCAAGATTGTGAAAATCCTCATCTGGACCGCCTTGTTCTTCAAAGAATTCCTGCGCTTCCTTTTGGGAAGAAAAATCGCCACAATCCTTATCGCCATATTCTGAAAAACTTCTTTCTGTCTTTGGATCATCATTTCTCGTGGGAAGATTTGAATTATCATTATTATTATATAAGGCTAAACCACCTATGCCTGCTAAAATTAGTGCTCCTGTTATAATTCCGTTTTTCATATAGATTTACTTTATTAATAATTTTCTTCTACCAACAAATCTCCGGTTTCTCTCCTATTTTTTCTTCAATATACTTTTCAACTTCAGGCAATCCTCCTATCTCATCAATCAAGCCAATTTCTCTTGCCTTCTCTCCGAGCACTGTTGATCCATCAGCAAAACTTCTTACTTTATCCAATGGAATCTTGCGATTATCTGAAACTGCTTTAATAAAATTCTCATATATAATTTTTGTATCTCTTAAAAAGAGAGTTTTTTCTTCACTTGTTAAAGCTTTATCGGGTGATCCAGCATCTTTATATTTACCTACGCTTACTTGCTCGTATGTATATCCCTCTTTTCTGTTCTTTTCCACATTATTTAAATATGACATTGTTACCCCAATACTTCCCACATCAGAATATTTTGAAGCAAAGATTTTGTCAGCACTACTTATTGCTAAATATGAGGCAGAAGCTCCTATTTCTCTTATTAATGCCACCACTGGTTTTTTACTATTCTTTACAGCAATAGATATTTCTTCTCCTGCAATTGGTGAACCACCAGATGAATCTACTTCTAAGATAATGGCTTTTATTTCTTCGTCTTGATTTGCTTGTTTAATTGCCAAAATAATATTTTCACTTGCAACTGTATCATAATCAAAATTAGTATCACCTTCAGCGTGTTCTGGAAGGTATGTATACAAACTCCCATGCAGTTCTATTCCTAGGACTGTGCAATTTTCATCTGTAGTATCACTAGAATCACCCACAGAAGCACTGGAGTCCCAAAAAGGATTATTGTATTTTCTGACAAGAAATATTAACCCATAAACACAAGATAGGATAATAATTAAAATTATAATATTCCCTATTATGTTGCCATAAAGAAAGTCTCTAAGTTTTTTTGAATATTTCATATATTATTTTTTTATTTCTAAAATCTAGAGACAAAATATTCAATAATTATTCCAATAATAATAGATACTAGTATGTATTTTAAATATCCAAAGTCCTTTGAAAAAAGTTTGGTATACCAATTAAAAATTTCAATTAAAATACCACCCAAAAGCCAACTTAAACCCGGGATAAACATCGCCAAGATAGAGTATCTTAAGATCCTAAACATCCATTTTGATTTTTCCATAAATTTTATTTAAACCAATTAAATATCTTTTGATACCACTTTAACTTTTTTACTGGCTCTGAATTAACTAGAGATACAACTTCTTCTTTTGGTGATACAGTTTTTTCAAAATATCCTTTTTCTGTCGGTTTCTTTAAGTTGTCAGGGGATTTTATTGTCGGTGTGGTTTTTTGGGGAGATATTTTTATGGATTCTTGTTGGATTATAACTGGCTGTGTAATTTCCTTTTTTACTTCTAAAATTTTGCAGGTTTTTAAAGAATCTTCATAAAAATAACCTTCTAAACATGAGCATGTTCCATTTTTCATGTAAGTATTTGGCATCTCAGAACACCAACTTGAAAGAGAAATACATTTATTATCTTTTCCAAAAACATATCCAACACTACACGAACACTTACCGGGAGATAAAGTAGTCGAATTTATCCCATAGGTATCTGTGCAAAAATTTGCCATTTTGTTCTGAATATTTTTTATATTATTTTCTAGCTCCGCCAGCTTGGCATTTTGAAGAGTTTGTTCCTCTTTTGTAAGCGCTGTAATCTTTTCATTTAAATCTTCAGCTTTACTTTCATAAAAATTATTTAAGGTTTTATGATAGTCTAACTCGTCTGAATATGCACTTGTAATTGCATCTGTAGTAGTTTTAAGTTGTGATTGTATTTGATTGCCTTCTGCTCCAATAAGTGAAATGTCTTTAAAAGTAATATCTTCCATGTCTCTGCTGGGAGATTTAAATGAATTCTTTGCACAAGCTACAGCTTCGTAAGTATTAATACTCGGAGTTTTATAATCATTTATTGTTATATACCCTAAAAATTTATAATCATTATTTACTATGATCGGAGGTTTGTTTGCAAAACTATTAAAAGCACTCTGAGAGCTAAATTCACTTCCGTATTTTCCAAACTCGTTCATTATTGAAGTTGATTTAAATTCACTTCCTGCTCCAAATTCATTTGCAATAGATAGACTATTAAACTCACTACCTATGGCCCCTATGTGAATCCACTCACTTCCGTCATACCCGAAAATTGCCATACCATCAACCTGAGAACAACTCAAGGTTGAAGCCTGAGCCAAGTTTGGTAAGAGATTTATTAAAAGTAATAGGGTTCCAAATATTAATAAGGTTTTTTTCATATAATTTTATTTAATATTGTTTATGGATAAATTGTTCTAGGACCTATTTCGTCATATTGACTTGGTGTATTATAATCAGCCCCGCCACTAAAGGATAGGGCTATTAAAAACACTATTCCTAACATTACTAATACAACTGCTATTTCTCCGAATATATTTCTTTTCATATAAAATAATTTTTATTATTTTCTCCCATATCTTATATACCAATAAATAAAGATTACTAGAGTTATTCCTCCAAAACCGATAAGCCCTACTAAAAATATCTCCCAATTACTCATGCCTTCTGCCCGCATATCATTAGCAGAAACCCAAAACTTAAAGACGGCAATAGCATAAAGCCACCAGTTATTTTTAAGACATTTTTTAAATGTATATAGTTTTTCCATTTAATATTTAACAGCAAAAAGCCCACCACGAAGGCGATAGCTTGCGCTATCCATATCGGTTTCCCGATACGGCCGATCAAAGCATTCCCCCATGATGGGTTTTTTGCTTTGATCGGACTTTGTTCACCATGCCTTTATTTCTAAAAGTTTAGGCTACTTTTACTTATTCGGTTATATTTTAATCATACAACTATCCTTAGAAAAATCAAAGAATTTTGAAATTCTAATTAAACTGTGGATAAGTCATATTTATTGTTTCCTAGAGTAAACTAATATCAACTAAAGTAGTATAAAAATGCTAATCAAAAAATTTGATTTATTTTTTAATGGGTGTATATTTATTAAAGAATTCTTTTAGGAATAAATAAGGGTTGGTTCAAACCTCTGCCACCACGCAGTCAAAACTGGATACTACCACGGATTAGTAAGTGAAGGATTTTAAACTTCATGAGGAAGCTCTAACCTCATTAAAATAAATATGGCTTTATTTTGCACAGACTAAGTGCAAGTCTGAACTGAGATAAGAGAAAATACTTAAGGTGTTTTTTGTTATTTCAGTTTAGTTTTGGACGAACAAAAAAACACTCCAAGTTGGGTGTTTTTTTGTTATTGCTCTAAAAACCCTCTATTAAAAATTTAACTTCGTTTTCTGTTCCAATCTTCTTAGTACAGTTATTGATACTTGCTACTCAAGAAGGTTGGAATAGGAAACCAGCAAGTATCAATATGCAAAAATTAAAAAAGGACGTGAATGTAGACATTCTTATCAGAGAAGCTCTTGTAAATGGAAGGGCGAATTTTGTGGTCGAATTAGAAGATAAAACTCAGGAACAAATTGGTTTAGAAATAAGCAAATTTCTTAAGGGGTATTACCTGCTTTGTTTTAGATTTGTAAAACTTTTTAAAAACTATACATCAGACGATCGAATACAAGATCATTTTAGTAGAATTCTAAAAACAAAAAACTTGATCATAGATTCAGAAATGAAAATCTTCCTGACATTGACACATAAAAAACATAACTGCGTAAGAGAGGTTGTGTGCGTTTTATTAAACGTGAAATACGGCTTATTTAGTGACTGGAAAATTACCAAAGTTTATTAATAATCTTATGGAAAACAATAAGACAAATGTTCTTGTTTCCACTTTTGGTGATCAAAAACGCTGCGTGAATCATAAAAATAAAATAACTATTATGCTGATATTGGAATAGTTTTTATGCCGGACCAATTACTACTTGGAATTGATATTGATCATTGTTTAGAGGGAAATGTGATTATGCATGAGCAAAAAGAAAGCATCACCCAACTTATAAAAGAAGCAGATACTTATGTGGAAATCAGCCCATCAAATACTGGGTTGCATCTTTTTCTATCGCTTACTGCCCCACTTCAACTTATCGCAAATAGACAAAGAGATTTTGAAGCTTACACATCCGGCCGGTATTTTACAGTAACAGAAAATCCATACAAAGAATCAAAACCAATACGAATAATTAGCCCGGACGAAGCGAAAGCACTTCTGGCAATTATTGGCTATCCATGGGGTAAAGAAAAAATACAACAAAATCATTTAGCTACTACTGTCGCCGTATCTCTTGATGATGCAACTGTACTTTCTAAAATGTTTTCATCTAAAAATGGAAACAAAATTAAAGCACTTTATGCTGGCGATGTCTCAATATACAAAGAAGATGACTCATCAGCCGATATGGCTTTGTGTTCCCATTTGGCTTTTTGGACGGCAAGAAACCCTACTCAAATGGAGCGTATCTGGCTGGCATCACCTCTTGGATCACGCGGAAAGACACAGGAACGAAAGGACTATCGGGATAGGACAATAGATACCGCAATCAAAAATTGTACTGAGGTATATGGAATACAAACAAAAAACACAGTAGATAAAAATCTAGAAAATATAAAGGAAATGGAAATAGTCTCATGGGGAGAGTTCTCAAAAAAAGAATTTCCAGAAGCTAGATGGAGAATTAAAGATCTCATACCTATGGAGGGTTTTGTTATTCTCTCTGCGATTTCTGGAGAGAAGAAGACTTGGGTGTCTCTTGAAATGGCAAAGTGCATTTCTCAAGGAGTTGATTTTTTGAGTACAAATATCTTTAAAACAGAACAAGGGAAAATCCTATATGTGGATCAGGAAAATCCTGAACGCGATATCGTACGACGAGGTAAAAAGCTCGGTATCAAAGAGAATGGAAACTTCTTTCTCTATCGCCCGGATTCTCTTAACTTGAATGAGGAAAAAGTTGCTAATGAGTTTCTCAAACTCATCGTAAATAACGATATTAAAGTTGTTTTTGTAGATACACTTCGCGCTGTGGCTGGAGGGCTCAAGGAAGATAAAGCCGAAGATGTCCGAATGTTTTTTAATCGTTTTAAAATTCTTAAGGACACAGGGGTGGCTATCATCTGGTTGGACCATAGACGCAAGCCTTTAAACTTTGAGGGAAAGGTGCCAAAGAAAGAACAGCTACTCGGTAGTCAGGATAAAACTGCCAGTGTAGAAATTCTTTTACAGCTTTCTAGTGAGAGTGGAAGCGATGAAATACGAGTATATCAAGCAAAAAATCGTTTAGATAAAGAAATTCCAGCATTCAAGATTCTTATGAAAGATAGTGTGGCGGAAGATGGCATAGAAACTATTACGCTTGGCTATGACGGCATAATCGAAGAAGATGAAACAAAAAAAGATGAGGCTAAGGAAAATATTTTAGCGTTACTCAGAGAATCTGAAAAAACCACTAAGGAAATTCTTGATGTACTTTCTAGACAAAAAATTGGTAGTAAAAATTCAAGAGCTGGGCTGAAAGAATTATTTGAAGAAGGAAAAATAGACATGGCTAAAAGGGGTAAACAAAACTTATATTTTCTTGTCCAAGAAAAAACTAACGAATCGGATATTAAAGATGATCTTGGTAATTTTTAACTTCTTAATAATGTATTGCCACATTACCATTGTGGCTATTTATATATTGGCAATGTGGCAAGTATATATTACTACGCGAAAAATGCTATAATGGAAACACGACACGAAAGGTTAATATGCGATAATAAATTTGCACTCAAAGAGGAGCAACGAGACCTTTTGTGTCGTAACAAAGAGTCGCATCGTTGCTCCTCTTTGTGTGTTAAAAATCAAAAAATCGAAGAAGTAAGACCCATACTAAAAAATCTTATTTCCCATATAATTAAAGTCGAGTTAAATAATTATTTAAATAATTTACATGAAAAACAACAACTCACAAAAATACGCCCTGATCTATAATCGAGTCAGTTCGACCCAACAAGAAACGGAAGGATCGGGCCTAATAAGCCAAGAGCAAAGGTGTATTAAGTATGCCGAGAGCAAGGGGTATGTTGTCGAGAAAGAAAGAATTTTTCATGATACTTTTTCTGGTGGCGGAGACTTTATGAGACGCCCGGCAATGAGAGAACTTCTTGAATATATAGATGAAAATCCACATAAGAATTTTGTTGTTGTCTTCGATGATCTAAAAAGATTTGCCCGTGATACCAAATTTCATATTGAACTTCGTAGCGCTTTTAATGTCAGAAAAGCACAAGTTGAATGTCTAAACTTTAATTTTGAAGATACCCCCGAAGGTAATTTTGTTGAAACAATTTTAGCCGCCCAAAATCAACTAGAAAGAGAACAGAATCGCAGACAAGTAATTCAGAAACAAAAATCCAGACTCGAATCCGGCTATTGGGCATTTCATGCACCCCTTGGCTATACGATGAAAAAAGTTTTTGGTTTTATGGGAAAGGTCCCAACAGTGAACGAAAAAGGATTGATACTAAAGGAGGCTCTGGAAGGTTATGCCAATCTAAAATTTATATATCTAGTAGATGTCGCAAAATTTCTTAAAGATAATAATATTTTTAGAAATGCCAAGGTTGAAAAATACATTAATACAGTCAAATCAATTCTTTTGAATCCTTTTTATGCTGGCTATGTGGAATATGAACCTTGGGGGGTTGAAAAAAGAAAAGGGGTCCATGAAGCTTTAATTTCCGAAGATATATATCGTAAGAATATAGAGAGACTAAATAAACCCGTGCATGCTTCTAGAGTAAGAAAGGATGACAATCCTGAATTTGAACTTCGCAGACTTATAAATTGTATTCATTGCAATAACCCACTAACAGGTTCGTTTAGTAAGGGCCGAACCGAATTGTATCCTTACTACCTTTGCCAAAAGAGAGGTTGTCCTATGTATAGGAAGTCAATCGCTAGAGATATTCTTGAAAAAGATTTTGAATCAGAAATAAAAGCACTTAAGCCAACAAATGAGGTCATAGAAACTTTTCGAGAATTGTTTGAGGAGTGTTGGGGAGAAACTCTGGCTAATCTTGGTAAAGATAAAATCGGAGACGAAGATAAGATTAAAAATCTTGAAAATGAAATAAAAAAATATACAGATCTAGCCGGATCAGCAAAGAGCGACATAGTCAGATTTCAATACGAAGATAAAATAGAAGCCTTTGCAAAAGAGGTTGAAATTTTAAAACAAAAAAGTCATCTGGCGATAGACTTCTCGGTCCCTTATCAAACCGCTCTCGATAAAGTCATTGCAACAGCAAAAAGCCCATATGAATCATGGGCTTCGCTTGAATTACTAGAAAAAAAGAAGATGTTTTATTTCTTTTTTGACGGAAATATTTTGTATGATGTCAGAACTTCTTATCGAACCGCAAAACCCTCTGTGCTATATAGGGTTTTTAACGATTTGAAAAAAAATTCTATTAATGTGGAGATGGCGAGAATCGAACTCGCGTGCAAATGATTTACTTTAGAGAATCTACATGCTTGTTCCGTCTTGGAGGTTTAAGCGCCTAAAGTTGAAAGTCGGACGAAACCTTTAAGCGCCGATCCTGAATTTTCGTCTAATGAGCTCGGCGGGCCCAATAGCTTATCCGAAGATATAACACCTCAAGCTGCGTATCGGAGTAGGCAGTTGAGACGCCAGCTTAGGCTAAAGCGAAAGCTGGAGCTTTAAAGACGTATGGACTAACCATACCTTTAAGCTTTGCGGTAAAGTTTGCATTTACCATTCAGAGCAGTTTTGCGAGTTACTCAAAGCTCGGCATGCACTAAAAAGTAGAAATCACTTGTCTAGGCCGATCATCCCCGAATTGCAAAGCAATTCGCCCCGAGCAAAGTCGAGGGGCTGCCAAACAATTCACGAACGACCGACACAAATTGTTAATGTTCAATATTTCCTTTATTCTTTATTCATGATTCATGCCTCATTTCTCTCCTTATCTCCCTTTCCGTTTCTCTTTTTTTGATGGTTTCCCGCTTATCAAATTTCTTCTTTCCTTTAACTACAGCAAGGGAAACCTTAATTTTTCTACCCTTAGTGTACATTGAAATTGGTATGATTGTCAAACCTTTGGCTTTTTCTTTTCCTAACAGTTCTGCAATTTCTTTTTTAGTCAGTAGTAATTTTCTGTTTCTTAAAGGATCATATTGTGGTGGAGTATTTTTGGCCTGATATGGGGGAATCTGAACACCCATGAGATACGCCTCACCACCCCGGATAATGACAAAAGCCCCCTCAAGCTTGCCTTGATTGTTTTTGATTGATTTGACCTCAAAACCTTGGAGTTCAATGCCTGCATCAAATTTCTCCAAAATTTCATAGTCAAATCTGGCTTTTTTATTTTCGATCAATGTCGGCATATTTTGATTTTAGCATAAAAACTTTCATGTTTTTCATAATAAAAAACCCGGACATTTGTCCGGGGTTTTAAAGTTTTTAATAAAATTTTAAATTATGAAACAGCTTCTTCTTTTTTAACATGAAGCTCGGCTTGGTTCATGAGGTTTACTATCGCCCAGCTGATCATTTTTTCACCTGAGCTCTTGGTGCGTTTTTCTGCCTGCTCAATCGCTTCGATAATTTTTTCGTGATTTTTTGGTATTTTCGTACCAATAATCAATAAGCAGAGCATTTCAAGAGATTCGAACGTTTTTACTTTTTGCAGCAGGTTCAAAATTGATTCATGCAATGGTATCAAGGGAATTTCAGTAGCAGATGCCATTTTAGTTTTGATAATTTCTACTATCTGCATATAACGAGTTTTCGTTATTTTTGGACCATGGCATTTGCATTTAGTGCTCTCGATATCATAAGGGTTTTTCCTCAATATTATTGAAGCAAATTCCGCGATGTTCATCGGGGTATCCTTCCAATTCTGGTCAATTTCTTTTAAATTGTATGATTTGATTTTTAAAAAGGGTGACGTCAGGCTATAGC
>CAZVEC010000021.1:10116-14137 GCA_964626035.1 uncultured Candidatus Saccharibacteria bacterium | reverse complement strand
ACACTATTTGAATCTTTGGGATTAAAAATATTTATTTGCTTAAATTTTTTTAAAATATATAATAAAAGTATTATGAAAACAAATAAAGGGTTCGCAAATATAGTTTTGATTATTATTATAGTTTTAGTGTTGGGCGGGGCAGGGTATTTGGTTGTGAAGAATCAGCAAGGTGTGCAAAAGAACGGAAGTGAAGATGTTGTAATAGATCAGAAAATACCACCAGTAGAGGATACTTTATCATGTACACCAACTGATTCACCATCAATTACCGTACTATCGCCAAATGGAGGTGAAGTATTTCAGATTGGAGGACAGATGTCAGTTCAATGGTCTTCATGCAATGTTGGTCCAGGCAGCGTCGGGATAGAACTTATTCCTGCCCCTGCAACAATACCTTACCCTGAAACATATCCTTTAGTTTGGACATATGATGATGGGGTAGAAAACGTAACACTCAATGTTGATCTTTTGGGTAGACAAATACCTCCAGGAAGTTATAAATTATCTATACCTCAACCACCAGAAACACCACCAGCTGTAGAGGATATGTCTGATGACTTTTTCTTGATACAGTAAAATAAATTATTATTAATTAACCCTTCTTCGCTAATGCTATGAAGGGCGAAGAAAAATTTTTATGCAAACACAAAAAGGATTTATAAATGTATTACTAATTATCGTTTTAGTTTTGGTAATAGGTGGAGTGGGGTATTGGGCATTGAATCGTCAACCGGTTTTAGATGAACAAGGTATTTCAAATGGTACACCAACAGAACAACAAGGATCAGAAACATCGTCTCAAGATTCTTTAACCTGCGGGATTTTTGTGGAGAAGCCGGCATCTGGGGCAGAACTTGTTATTGGTAATACTTTTCAAGTGAAGGGCTATGTGAACGGCTGCGGTTGGACGGCTTTTGAGGCTGAGGCGGCTGTGGTGAGCATAGAGGATGTGAACGGTAATGTTGTTATGAACAAAACACCTGTGCCGGTCCAAGGTGAATGGATGCAGATACCGGCTTATTTTGACTCGGCTTTTACGCCTAAACTGCCTGCGACTGCCGGCACTGGTTTCGTAATTTTTGAAAATGAAGATCCTTCCGGAGAGAATCCGCAGATTTTTAAGGTTCCGGTTACTTTTGGTACTGACTAAGTACAGTTATATTTCTTAATGATTAAAAAAAGTCCACCTGTAATAGGTGGACTTTTTTGGAAATATGTGTTAAATTAATTTGGATCAGCACACATAAAACTTAATACTGTTTTCCTATGAGCATGAGACAACTAAAAATTTTTAAATCAATTACAAACAGGGAAGATAGATCTCTGGAAATGCACTTGAGTGAGCTTTCGCATGATGTTTTGCTTTCAGCAGAGGAGGAAGTTGAATTGGCGAAGAAAATTAAAATGGGTGATGAAAAAGCTTTTAAAAAACTTATTTCAGTCAATCTTCGTTTTGTTGTGTCTGTAGCCAAGCAATACCAAAATCAAGGATTATCATTACCGGATTTGATTGGAGAAGGACATATTGGGCTTATAAAAGCGGCTCAAAGATTTGATGAAACACGAGGCTTCAAATTTATTTCCTATGCCGTATGGTGGATTCGTCAAGCTATTTTGCAAGCTATAGCTGAACAATCTAGGATTGTTCGTTTGCCGCTTAATCGCATTAGTTTAATTAATAAGATTAGAAAGGCACATCATGTATTAGAGCAAGAAAACCATTATCAACCTTCTGATGAAGAGATTGCAGAGCGGCTTGGTTTTGATATTGATAAAAAAGAAGTAAAATTTATTTCATTTATCAACAAAAAACACCAGTCACTTGATGAATTCATCCAAGATTCCGACAATGAGACAAGATTTGTTGATCTTTTGGAAAATGAAAGCATTGAACAGCCGGATGCAAAGTCTATGATTGAATCAAAAATCAAGGACATTAATCGAGTTCTTGTTGAATTAACTCCGCGTGAAGTAATGGTTCTTGAATATTTTTTTGGCCTGAACGGAAGACCTGAAATAACAACAGAAGAAATCGGAAAATGTTTGGACTTATCTCATGAACGGATTAGGCAAATTAAAGAAGGTGCTTTAAAGAAATTAAGGCACGGATCAAAGGCTGCTGTACTTAAAAGACATCTTTAACAGATAAATCCTCTCGCAAATGCGGGGGGATTTTTAATTTGCCCTAATTCATAAATAGTTCTAAAATACTCATTGTATGAGAAAAGGCGGTTTGTATTTTTTTTATTTGCTCATAATAATATCTCTTCTTTCCTATTTCGAGGAAAGTTTTCGGACCAAATCATGGGATTTTAAATACTTATTAGTACTTTTAATTCCCATTTTTATTCCTATAGTTTTATATATAATCAGGCGTCATCGAAAATTATGATTACAAATATGAGAAAATTTACAATATTTTTAATTTTATTTTTTCTGTTTTTGGTTTTTCCGACTTCCAAAAGTCTCGCCGAAGAGAAGATTAATTCATTTGAATCTAAAATAATAATTAATCAAGATTCGAGTATTTTTGTTGAGGAAAAAATTTCATATGATTTTGGTACTGAAGAAAGACATGGAACTTTTCGTGATATTCCGACCAAATATGACACAAATGTTGGAAAGAGAAGTATTAAATTAGATATTTTAGGAGTAGAACGAGATGGTGTTTCTGAACCTTATGACTATTCTGGAGATAGAATTAAAATCGGTGATGCTAATAAAACAATTAACGGTAGTCATGAATATTTAATCCAATACAGTGTCTTGGGTGCTATAAATTATTTTGATGATTTTGATGAATTATATTGGAATGTAACTGGCAATTCATGGCCGGTTATGATTGAAAATGCTAAAGCAAGTGTTATATTAACTTCAGAAATTCCAAAAGAAAATTTGAAAGCAGGTTGTTATCAAGGTATTTTTGGGTCAAATGAAAGCTGTATCACTTCTTTTGATAAAGATAATATAATTTTTAGTTCTACTAGAAATTTGAATCAAGGTGAAGGTTTGACTTTAGCAATCGGTTTTCCTAAAGGTTTGATTATACCAATTTCCGGATCTCAAAAAACATGGTGGTGGCTTCGAGATAATTATATAGCTTTTCTTCCAGTTATTGTTTTTATTTTGCTATATATGCGCTGGCGCAAATATGGCAAAGATCCGATCGGTCGTGGCACTATCATTGCTGAATATGAACCGCCAAGGGATGTATTACCAACAATGGTTGGATCGCTCGTAGATGAAAAAGTGGACAATAGAGATATATCTGCCGGTCTTATTTATTTGGCTGAGCAGGGATTTGCAAAAATAAAAAAAATTGAGAAATCTGGATTTTTAGGTTTCAAAAGTTCTGATTATGAACTAGAACTTTTGAAAGACATTGGTTCTTGTACTACAAAAACAGAAAGAACTATTCTTGAAATGTTTTTTGGACAGGGAGCCAATAAGGGTAAAATTAAAAATATTTCTGAATTTAAAAATAATAGATCATTTGTGGCTGAAGTAGAAGCATTAAAAAGTAGTCTTTATCAAGACATGACAGATCGAGGTTTTTTTGTTCAAAATCCTCAAAAAGCAAAAGTTCCATATATTATTTTGGGTATTATTATACTTGCCGTTGGTTTTTTTATTGGAGTGCCTATTTTTGGATTAATTGGCATTTTAGGCTTTGGTCTTAGTGGTATTTTGTTTATTATTTTTGGCAGCTTGATGAGTAAGAAGACACCTCTTGGTGCAGAGACGAAAGATCATATTTTGGGTTTCAAAATTTTCTTGACTGTGACAGAGAAAGATAGATTAGCATTTCATAACTCCCCAGAACGCACACCTGAACAATTCATGAAATTCCTTCCATACGCTATAGCGCTCAGTGTAGAGAATA
The DNA here is from genome assembly GCA_964626035.1 of uncultured Candidatus Saccharibacteria bacterium. Classification (GTDB taxonomy): domain Bacteria; phylum Patescibacteriota; class Minisyncoccia; order Phycocordibacterales; family CAZVEC01; genus 2-01-FULL-42-20. The sequence goes on along the minus strand of CAZVEC010000021.1, from coordinate 10,254 downwards.
AGTGGGCAAAACAATTCGAGGGGATATACATACCAGAACCTACTTGGTACGCGGGTGGGATGCATGGTGCTTTTGTCGCTTCCGCATTTACAAATGACCTATCGAACTTTTCTAGTACAGTAAGTTCAAATTTCGTCA
>CAZVEC010000021.1:5493-10106 GCA_964626035.1 uncultured Candidatus Saccharibacteria bacterium | reverse complement strand
ACTGCCTCAAAAGGCGGTTCGGGCTCTGGTGGTGGCGGTTTTTCCGGCGGCGGCATGGGCGGAGGTGGAGGTGGAAGCTGGTAATGGACAAGTAAATACAGCAAGGACAGCGAGAACGGTAAATACATCGGTTTGAAATGATTTTAATTAGCTTAATTTACTTTATTTACTTTTTAATTATGACTCTCTATACCCATCAATCAAGGAATATCTGGAAGACTTGGATTTTGATGTCTGTGTTTTTTGTGGTGATTATCGGGCTCGGCTGGTGGGCGAGTTATTATTTCCAGAATCCGAATATTTTATATTTTTTTGTGTTCTTTAGTATCTTCATGAATATTCTTTCTTATTGGTTTTCAGACAAGATTGTACTCAAAATGTCCGGCGCGCGGCCGGCGAGTCGTGATGAATTTTTTGATCTTTATACCGTCACTGAAAATTTGGCAATTACGGCCGGCCTGCCATTGCCAAAAATTTATGTGATTAATGATCCTGCGCCGAACGCTTTTGCGACTGGTCGAAACAAAGGGCATGCCGTCGTGGCGGTGACCACTGGTCTTTTGCAAATTCTTAATCGGACGGAACTTGAAGGAGTGATTGCTCATGAGTTATCCCACGTCGGTAATCGTGATATGCTTTTATCAACTATTGTTGTAGTGCTTGTTGGCTTCGTTTCAATTGTTTCCAATATGTTTATGCGAAGTATGTTTTGGGGTGGGGGAAGGAGAAATGACAGGGAAGGTGGAAATCAAATTCAAGCCGTCTTAATGATAGTTGGAGTAATATTCACAATCCTCTCGCCAATTATTGCGACTCTTATACAGCTTTCTATTTCTAGAAAAAGGGAATTTTTGGCCGATGCGACAGGCGCACTTCTTACTCGCTATCCCGAAGGTTTGGCTTCCGCACTCGAAAAAATAGGCAAGTATAGCCAGCCGATGGTACGCGCCAATGATGCCACAGCACATCTTTTTATTGCCAATCCGTTCGGATCAAAAGCTTTTCATGGTATGCATAAAATGTTTATGACGCATCCACCAATTGAAGATAGAATAAAAGCATTGCGTGGTTCAATTAAATAATTAATATATTAAATTAGTATATTAATAAAATCAAAATTATTTACTAACAAATTCCGCGATAGCGGAATTTGTTAGTAAATTAGAAGTTTTATTTAATAATTAGAGAATATAATATTCTGTAAATTAGTAATGATTATTTATTGCGAAAAATTAAGATTATTTATATAATAAAAGTAATTATAAATTAATTTTGGTCACAATAGCCTGTATTGGTTATTAATGATCATATTTTATGCAAAAAATACAAACCCCGTTAGGAGTAAAAATCATATCGATTATGTATTACATTAATGCGACTATTATGGTTATCTTTGGAATACTGGGACTTTTTTTTGGAACCGCCTTTTTTTCAATGATACAAACAGCACCATCAGAGATTGGCGGCGCATCAGGCATATTTGGCGCAGTTGCAGGTTTTGTCGGCGCCATTTTTTTAGTGCTTGGGATTTTTTTGGGCTATGCAGCTTATAGCTTTTGGCGAGGTAAAAATTGGACACGGATACTTATTATAGTGCTTTCCGCTTTAGCATTCTTGTCTGCTTTAGTTAATATGTTTTCTTCAGCCAGTTTTGGATTAGTTTTGTCGCTAATAATTTCCGGCTTAATTATTTTTTATCTTTTGGCCAATAAACAAGCTAAAGAATTTTTTGGTAAAAAAGAAATGATGAGTTCGACCCCTACTTCACCTACACCGCCATCGCAACCACAAATGTAATTTTTAAAAGAATAAAAACCACCCCTTGTCTTACAGGGGGACGGTTTTTATTCTTTGACGTTATTGTCTTAATCGGCTAATATTCGTACATAATAACATTGGAGGGTTCGCATAGCGGTCTAGTGCGCAGACCTGGAAAGTCTGTGTGGGGAAACCCACCGAGGGTTCGAATCCCTCACCCTCCGCCAACAATAAAAATAACCGGAAAATTCCGGTTATTTTTATTGTTGCGGCAGTCTGATTTTTTGTCATTGTGTTATAATATTTACATTACAAATTAATTTTTTTTATATATATGAAAAAATCAACAATTATTATATTGGTTATAATAGGTTTGGGGTCATTAATGTATCTGTTTTATGTTTTACAAAAAGGTAATGAAAATCAAATTTCAAAATCTGTTCAATTAAACACAAATGAGGTAAGTAATGAAGTAAATTTACCAATAGAACAAGAAATGTCTAATCAAACAACTACTTCAATACCTGATATCACGGGGCAAATTTCTGAATCTGTATTAATTTCAAATTTTGCTTTTTCACCAGCTAATCTTGTAGTAAAAAAGGGGACGACAGTTACATGGATAAATCAAGACAATGTCGGGCATACAGTGACAGTCGACATCAGTACTGGCTTGCTTGCGCAGGCAGGTCCGGACAGCAGTCTTTTTGGACAGGGTCAAAGTTATAGTTATACTCTCAATGAAGTTGGCACTTATGCTTATCATTGCAAGCCTCATCCAAACATGCGGGCGAGCGTAAGCGTAATCGAATAAAAAATTATAATGGCGCAAGACAATGAATGGTATGAAAAAAAATATGAGGATGTAACCTTAGAGCTAGAGTCCAGTGAGGAAGGCCTTTCATTTACCGAAGCGCAAAATCGTTTATTAAAATTCGGACCCAATAAATTACCGGAAGCCAAAGCGGACAGCTTGTGGCTTATTTTTGTACGCCAATTTGCTAGTCCATTAATATACGTATTATTGGCCGCTGATTTGATAGTTCTATATTTAAAGGAATACACAGATGCCATTATCATATTATTTGTTCTTTTATTTAACGCGGCAATTGGCACATATCAGGAGGGCCGATCTAGAAATACTCTTCTCGCACTGCGCCGGTTTGTGGAGACAGAAGCTCGGGTTCTGCGTGATGGACGAGAAATAATTATTCCTGATTATGAAGTAGTGCCCGGAGATATTCTATTATTAGATCAAGGGGATAAAATTGCCGCCGATGCAAGAATTATTTCTTCTCTTAATCTTAAAGTTGACGAATCGGCACTCACAGGAGAATCTGAACCGGTTGAAAAAATAAATTCTGTGTTATTGGGAGAAAAATTAATTTCTGCTGATCAGACAAATATGCTTTTTAAAGGCACATTTGCTGTCTCTGGCAGTGGCCATGCTGTTGTAGTGGCAACGGGACTTACCACTGAGATAGGCAGAATTTCCAAAAAAATTGCTTCCATTAACACGGAAATACCGCTTAAAAAAAATATTCAACAACTTTCAAAAATTGTTACATTTGTAGTTCTTTTGATGATTGTCGTACTTTTCATTTACGGAACCTCACTGGGCAAAACTGCAATAGAAATGTTTAATCTTTCCGTGTCTTTGGCAGTCTCAGTGATTCCAGAAGGCTTGCCGCTTGTAGTGACACTAGTGCTTGCTACTGGCGTCTTTCGCATGAGCCGCAGGAATGCCTTGGTCAAAAAACTTCAAGCGGTAGAGTCGCTTGGGCAGACTAAAATAATAGCTGTCGATAAAACCGGCACACTTACTAAAAATGAAATGACTATAGAGCGTGTTTTTGTTAATGGGAAAATATTTGAAATAGGCGGAGCAGGCTATGAGCCAAAAGGCGATATATTGTTTGAGAATAAAATTATTAATCCAATAAATCATCCTGAATTAATTTTTGCCGGCAGAATTGCCACATTTTGCGCGAATGCAAATGTTTATTATTTGGAGGATGTAAAAACATGGAAAGTGTCCGGTGATCCTACAGATGCTGCTATGCTCGTATTGGGAGGTAAATTGGGTTTTGAAAAAGGCAAATTAGAAGCAGAATTTCCTAGGTTGGCAGAAGCGCCTTTTGATAATATTACGAAAATTCATTCTATAATGCATCAGATTGATGGTAAAACTATTATGACCTCAGTTGGTGCTCCCGAGACTGTGCTTAATGCCTCGGATAAGATTTGGAAGGATGGAAAACATATTAAATTAACAAACCAAGAAAAAATTGAAATTGAGAAAACTTTTGAACAATTTTCAAGTCGTGGATATAGAGTTCTTGCTATAAGTATTCGCGAATCAACCGGACCTAAGGTTAATTTTAGTGATATAAATAATCTTGTATTTGTCGGATTTTTTGCAATGCGAGATCCGCTTCGCAAAGAGGCTAGACCGGCCATTTTGGCTGCAACGGAAGCCGGTGTAAAGATAGTGATGATCACCGGGGATCATAAAAAGACCGCAGAATCTATTGCTCGAGATGTTGGAATTTGGAATCAAGGAGATCTTATTTTGACTGGAGAGGAAATTAACAGCCTTTCTCCAAGCGAGCTCGTCCGCAAGCTTCCTAAAGTGAGTGTTTTTGCCAGAGTTACGCCGGAGCATAAGATTAGAATTATTCAAGCATACAGAGAAAGGGGTGAGGTAATTGCTATGACTGGCGATGGAGTGAATGATGCACCGTCGCTTATGGCTGCAGATCTCGGAGTCGCTATGGGTAAAATCGGTACTGAAGTGGCTAAGGAGGCAGGAGATATTATTTTACTCGATGATAATCTTGGGAGCATAGTGGCGG
>CAZVEC010000021.1:0-5483 GCA_964626035.1 uncultured Candidatus Saccharibacteria bacterium | reverse complement strand
TAATATTTACAAAACAATTAAAAAAGTTATTTTATATCTTTTTTCGACAAACATAAGCGAAATACTTGTTATTACTCTAGCTCTTTTTTGGGCCTTGCCAATCCCTCTTTTGCCAGCGCAAATTATTTGGCTCAATTTAGTCACGGATACTTTTTTAGTTATTGCACTTTCCATGGATCCTAAAGAACGCGATTTATTAACTAGGAAATTTAAGCGGTCAAAAAGATTAGTTGATTTGCATATGGTTGTGCGAATGATTGTTATGGCAGTACCTATGACCTTGGGAACTTTCTTTTTATTTAATGGATTAGTTTCTGTGGGAATGCCAGGTTTTGCTCCGGCAACCATGAGTCATACTTGGACTGTAATATTGACAGTGCTTGCTGTGTTCCAATGGTTTAATGCTTGGAATTGCCGCCATGATCGAGAATCAATTTTCAGTTCTAATCCTTTTTCAAATAAATATTTAAATGGTGCGTTTGTTTTGATTATTGGTTTGCAGCTTCTGGTTGTTTATAATCCATTCATGCAAAAAATATTTCACACTTCTGTACTTTCAATAAGTGATTGGTTATATATAATTATTGTAGCTTTATCTGTGGTAGTATTTGAGGAAGCTAGAAAGTTAATAGTTCGCAAATTTAAGTTTGCAATTTAGAAGATTAAGGTTAATATATAAACATGTCACAAAAAACATTTAATTACATAGTAGGCATTATATTTATCATTATTTCCGCCCTGCATTTAATAAGGTCAATTTTAGGTTGGAGTGCAAATATTGGAGGTGTTGAAATACCTGTAGGTGTCTCTGTGGTCGCATTTATTATTGCCGGCTTTTTAGCATACAGCGGTTTTAAGCTCGGGATGAAAGATATAACTAAGGAAGAAGTTGCAGAAGAAGACGACATGCTTTCAGATACGGAAAAAATAGATTAATAACTACAAGCTATGAATTCAAAAAACCACCCATCATAAGAGGGGTGGTTTTTGCTTTATTAATTTTAGGCTATAATCCATTCATTATGAATAAGTTTAATGAACTCTATAAAGTGCTAAATAAGGAGCAAAAGGAGACAGTGGATGCTATCGAGGGGCCGGTCATGGTGGTGGCGGGTCCAGGTACGGGCAAGACGCAAATCCTCACGCTTCGAATAGCTAATATTTTGAACAAGGCCGATGTTCGTCCCGAGAATATTTTGGCTATTACTTTCACTGAGAGCGGAGTGGCTTCAATGCGCAAAAGACTTGCCGAAATTATTGGCACGACGGCTTACCGTGTAGCGATTAAAACATTTCATGGATTTTGTAATGACATTATCAAAAATTATCCGGAAGAATTTCCACGCATAATTGGTTCCAAACAAATTAGCGAGATTGATCAAATAGCAGTGCTTGAGGAGCTGGTAGATAAAGCCCCGGCGGGAAAAGGACTCTCCTTTGGGGCTTCTTCAAGGAGAGTCCTTGAGGAGCCGGGGCTTGATCTTTTGCGACCTTTTGGAGACCGCTTTCTTTATGTTAAAGATATTTTGTCATCAATAAATGAATTGAAGCGTGAAGGTATTGGTCCGGAGGAATTTATAAATATTGTCGAGAAGGAAAAAAATAATTTCAAACAAATTCCGGATATTTACCATGAGAAAGGAGCGCACAAAGGCAAGATGAAAGGGGAATATCAGAAATTAGAAAAGCAGATAAATAAAAATAATGAACTCTCAATCATTTATGAGGCTTACGAGAAAGTTCTTACAGAAAAGAAGCTATACGATTACAGCGATATGATCATGGAAGCACTTAAGACAATGCGTCGTAATGAAAACCTTCTTCTTCAACTTCAAGAGGAGTGTCAGTATGTTTTGGTAGACGAACATCAAGATACGAATAATGCGCAGAACAAGATCATAGAGCTTTTGATGAATTATCACGATAATCCAAATATTTTCGTGGTAGGTGATGAGAAACAGGCAATATTCAGATTTCAGGGTGCTTCACTTGAGAATTTTTTGTATTTCAAAAATTTATATCCCAAGGCTAAGTTGATTTTGCTGGTTGAGAATTACCGCTCTACTCAAACTATTCTAGATTCAGCTCACAGTCTGCTAAGCGGGGGGCTGTCCCTAGCTGCACAGCATGGAGGGACTGTCCCCGCTTCGCACAATGAAGATTCAATAAAGCTTCGTTCGAATGTAAACTATGACGAAAAACCAATTCACTTAGCGGCTTTTTCTAGTCAGGACGCGGAACATTTTTTCTTGGCGCAAGATATAAAGATTAAAATCAGCGGAAAAAGGTCAAAATCCGGGAAAACCCCGGGGGTTGGGGCATCCTTAACCCCCGGGGTTGAGGAGGATTTTGACCTTGGGGAGCTGATTGAGCCCGATAAAATTGCAGTGCTGTATCGCGACAATAAAGATGCTTTTCCAATTGCGCGAATGCTCGAGAAATTCAATATTCCTTACACAATAGAATCAGATCAAGATTTGTTTTCTGATTCAGATGTTCGAAAAATCATTATTTTACTCCGAGCCATTAATAATTACGGCGAAGATGAATATTTAGCCGCCGCTCTCCATTTAGATTTTTTTGGTCTTGTTCCACTTGATGTGTATAAATTGATTCGCCAGTCTAAAGATGAAAAGATTCCACTTTACGATTTAATTGCCAGCGGAAAAAGGTCAAAATCCGGGAAGACCCCGGGGGTCAAGGGCAGCCCGACCCCGGGGGTCGAGGAGGATTTTTACCTTGAGGAGCTGGGAAAAAAACTCTCCCACTGGGCCAGACTCGCCAAAAATGAAAATTTATTGAAAGTTTTTGAAACAATTTTCGAAGAATCCGGCATGTTGCGAGCAATTATGTCGGGGGGAAATCCTTCGACCATGCTCAGGACCTCCGGTATTACTGAGCGATTTGATGCGATAAACGCTTTCTTCAGTGAGCTCAAGGGTTTGGTGGAATCGAATCCAAAAGCGATGTTACCAGACTTATTTAAATATTTGGAAACTATCGAAAAGCATAATCTATTCATCAAGAAACGTGGTGGCTTGCCCCGAGCAGGGTCGAGGGGGCGTGTGCGTCTTATGACCGCCCATCGCTCCAAAGGTCTCGAATTTGATCATGTTTATATTATCGGCGCTTACGATGGGCACTTTGGTGGTCGTCGATCAATCGAGCGTTTACCATTAGTTAATTCGGTATATAATTTGGGCCATAATGAATTATCTAGTAAACAGCCTAATATTGAGGATGACTTGTCACGCCATAGCTCTGAAGGAGCGGAGGCGGATGAGCGACGTCTTTTTTACGTTGCAATTACTAGAGCAAAAAAAGGAGTGACTATTACTTATGCAAAACAAGGTGCAGATGGACGAGAACAATTACCAAGTCAATTTATTGGTGAGATCAAAAAGGACTTGATTGAAGAACTTTCCGCCGAAGGCGGACCAGCCTTTGGCTGGGAAAAAGATTTCGAAGAAAAGAAGCATCTTTTGTTTTCAGTTGCAAAATCCTCCTCGACCCCCGGGGTTGGGGCATCTTTAACCCCGGGGGTCATCCCGGATTTCGCGGCAGATCAGGAATTCATCCGCAATATTTTTGAGCGGCAAGGTCTCTCTGTCACAGCGCTCAATAATTATTTAGAGTGTCCATGGAATTTTTTCTATTCCAATTTACTTCGTTTACCAAAAGCGCAGAATAAACATATGATGTATGGCACAGCTATTCACCGCGCGCTCAAAGATTTTTTCTTACAGCTTAAGAATCGTGAAATCCCAAAAGAAAATCTTATTGATAGTTTTGAATTGTATTTGAACAAGCAACCACTCAACGATCGCGACCTCAAGGAAGTACTCGAGAAAGGCAGAGAATCATTGTCTGGTTATTACGATCAGTATTACAAGACTTGGGAGCGAAATGTTTTGACTGAGTTTGAGATTAAAGGGGTGGATATTCTGGCGGGAAGAGGTCGGTCCTCTAAGGAGCCCGAGGTCCGACCTCAAGGAGCCATAATTCACCTAAATGGTAATTTGGATAAGATTGAATTCATTGATTCAAGCAATAGTGTCAATGTTGTAGATTATAAAACAGGCGCACCAAAAAGCCGAAATGATATAGAGGGCACCCCTCGACTTCGCTCGGGGCAAGAAACCAAACATAAAAAAATGAGTAATTATAAGAGGCAGTTGACGTTTTATAAATTACTTCTCGATCAATACGAAAATGGTAAGTATAAATTTGTTTCAGCTGAGTTGGATTTTATCGAACCAAACGACAAGGGTGAGTATAAAAAAGAAAAGTTTTTTATTGAAGATTCTGAAATAGTAGAATTAAAAGAGGTTATTGTGCGAGTTGTAGACGAAATAATAAATCTAAAGTTTTGGGATAAATATTGTGAAAACCTCGATTGTCAATACTGTGGTTTGAGAAAATTGATTGCTTGACATGAGTTTAATAAATACATAAACTTTAACCAAGTCGAAAATTACAATAATCAATTAGAATTTTATTTTATATGAAAAAGTTTTTTACCTTTGGTTTTATAGCGTTTTTATTAGCTGTATCTTTCGTTACGCCAATTAAGATCCATGCACAAGTGGGTGATGGCATGGCAATTTATCAAAAGTTTATTATGGGGCAGATGAAATGCGCCGATTTGAATGACGCCGATTTCTTTGCTGTTGGTGATTATGTGTTAAAACAAGTACCGGAAGCTCAAAGAAGTGTTTTGAATGTTTATATAGATCAATATAAGGGAACAATGAATGATAAGGATTTTTCAACTTTGATGGGAAAATATTTTACAGCGTGTGCGGTACCAGGTACGGCTGGAACCGGATTGTTAAACACTTCCAGTGGCGATACAGGTAAAACTAAATTACCATATGGATATGGCGGATATGGCTGGGGGATGATGTCCGGCTTTGGAATATTTTTTTGGTTTATTAAATTAATTATCGGTATAATTATATTGATTGTTGTGATAAAGATTGTCATGCTCTTGGTACGCGGCAAAAAAGGCATGGCCGGCATGATGGGAATGACGAAAGAATCTCCAACAGATATTCTAAAAGAGCGATATGTTAAAGGAGAAATAACCAAAGAAGAATACGAAGAAAAAAGAAAAGAAATTTGCAAATAATTTATTGTAAAATATAAAAAACACTTTCAGTAAAATGAAAGTGTTTTTTGTTGAAAAAATATGAATATTTATGTATTATTGCTATTACATGGCTATAGAACAGAATAATTCAAAACAGCATCCTTTGAGTATTGTAATCAATGAAGCCGTCAAGATTTTTAATGATCTTGGTTTTGAGGTGGCCACTGGTCCGGAGCTGGAAGATGAATGGCACAACTTCGATGCTTTGAACTTTCCAAAAGATCACCCGGCGCGCGACATGCAGGACACTTTTTTTATAAAAAATAAGCCAGGGTTTGTCCTGCGCACCCATACATCAAATACACAGATTCATTATATGGAAAATCTCGTG
>CAZVEC010000020.1:1398-14258 GCA_964626035.1 uncultured Candidatus Saccharibacteria bacterium | reverse complement strand
TAGGTATTTGGTTCAGACCACCCTACGATAAATCAGAATTTGATCCAAAATTTAAGCCAACTCCCTGGAGCTTCCTACAGCGTAATAGATTAATGGCTGGGATTTCCAAAGCTGTGCTCATTATTGAGGCTGAGCAAAAATCCGGCACACTAGTGACAGCACGGCTTGGATTAGACTATAACCGAGATGTCCTAGTAGTGCCCGGATCAATTCATTCGCATGCATCAAAAGGTACAAACTCTCTGATCAGGCAAGGTGCGACACCGATCACCGGCGTGGACGATTTATTTGAAGCACTTGGCTTAAAAATTCCGGACAAGGGCGAAAAACAGCAAAGGCTTTTTGCTGATTGTACGACTGATGAGAAAAAAATCCTCGAGTTTCTAGTTGAACCAAAATCCCGAGATGATCTCGTCCGCGAGCTCGGGCTTCCCACTCCCACAGCCAATGCCCTCCTCTCAATCATGGAAATAAAAGATATGATAAAAGAATCCGGCGGATTGATTCAGCGAAATTTTTAGGATATTTTTCTTTCACTCCCAAACACTGGAGTTTGGGAGTGAAAGAAAATAGCAAAAAACTCCACCGCGACAGACGCGATGGAGTTTTAAATTTTGAGATTACTTTTCGTATTCAATTTTCATTTCACTTGGTACGAATCAACAACCTTTTTTGTTTTTTCAAGCAGGACAACTCCGTCATCAATCAATGCCTTGATTGTCGGTTCTTTCCACCCTGAGATACTTTTTTCTGTAATTACACCCTTGTCAAGATAAGTGGCCCATCGCAGAATAGAGAAGAGATAATCGTATTGCTTACTGTATCGCGTAAAGTGATATCCTGAAGAAAAATCATTGCAATTTTTTTCAACAATAATTCCTGCTTCGGCCATTAGTTGATGCAGTCCTACAGCAGCATTTATTACTTCTCTGTAGCTTTGATTCCAGCCGTCCTTGTCTGCAATAGCATTCCATTCCCTATCCCAACCAGGATATGATTCATCTACTATTTTTTGTAACCCGTATGAATTAGAGCGAGGTGAAATCTTAGCAATTTCATTAAATATGACTTCACGCTGGCACTGAGTGAGTGACTGAAGTTTTTTTAATCGGATAAGGTAATAGTCGTTCAAACTTTTTATTTCATTAAATAAACTATCCTGTGCTTCTGGAGACATTTTTGCTTCGATCGCAGATTCCTTTATATTATTAAGGAATTTTTTTGTGCGCTCTTCAGTAATCAAATTGATCATGAAATTTCTTTTACTTAAGACAGTATTTATAACCCAATTACTGTACTTCTCGCTACTTATTTCAAGAGCGAGTTCTAGGTCTGGCCCTGTTACAGAATTCAAGTTTAATTTATGAAAGCTATACGATTTGTTGTATGCCCCGACAACTATTTTGGAATATTCCTTAATTTGTTGTTCAGTCAGGTATTCGGCTGTTTTCCAAGCCGAAAATAATATCAGGCAAAGTGCAGCTGACAAAAGTGCTATTTTTTTCATATTTTTATTGGTTTTGTGAACGAGCTATTGAAAATCAAAAACTGTTCGATTTAGGGACTTATTTCCTAAAACACTTTATCATATATAAAAATTTTGTCAATTAAATTTCCCACTCCCACAGCCAATGCCCTTCTTTCCATCATGGAAATAAAGGATATGATAAAAGAATCCGGCGGCCTAATCCAAAGAAATTTTTAGTCTAACTTTTCTTCACTCCCATACTTCGAAGCATGAGAGTGATATAATCATAAAGAAATATAAAAAATCCCTCAGACATTTGTCTGAGGGATTTTTATTGGCAGAAAAATTACACTTTTACTTTTTTTGTAAACATTTCACCAATTTTACTCAAATATTCAATCGCCTTTTCTTTGCTCCATGCGTGAATTCCATCATTCCATTTCGTAACATCCTCCTTGTCAAACATATTTCCTACATTGAGCTTAGCTTGGCTCCAGTCAATATTAATGACTCTCTTGCGCCAACCGATTTTTATTGTACCGATCGGAGTAGTCACAAGAAACCATGGGGCACAGAGAACGCAGCGACAATACTCATTGGGAATAGCTTTAAGATGTAGAATTTCGATTCCTGCTTCCTTAAAAATGTTTCGGAATGATATTTCCTGATCCTTATCGCGCTTGCTGCAGTGACATTTGTAATGCTTGTAACGCACGACATTTAAAAAGGCTTCATCACCGGGCTCAATAATGTATGAAGGAGTAATACCGTCTTTTGCAGAACGCCACCCCTCTTCATTAATTTTCAAACTTTTGTATTCGGGATTTGGTCTCAAGTCAATGTGTTTATCGTTTCTGATCAAACTTTCATTTCCGGTATATGGCTGCAAATAACATCTTGCATCGGACCGTTCCTCAAAACATTTTTCCACATTTCCAAGTGTCCAGCCTACAAAGTCCACAAGAGGAATATTAATCCATTTATGGTAATCCACAACATCAAAACATGTGTCTATTGTGAATCGCTCCCCGCACACCGCACAACGCATGTTGCTTGGAGGAATGTGATCAGCATTTTCCAAACATACTCCCGATAACCCTATTGATTTTTGAGAGATAATATCCCAAAATTCATGCCATTCGAGAACATCAGGAATGCTTGGAAATTTTATTCTAATTGGATCCATAATTCTATGCATGTTACCGCAATCATCAGCGACCCATGTTTTATGAATTACAAATTTTTTTAGCGGCTGATCAAGCAATTTTCCATCGCCAACCCGTCTACGCTCATCCTTTAACTCGTTCAAGCCTTCTAGAGTTTTAACAAGCATTTCAATACCCTCTTTAGTATTATATTTATTCTGCCATTCGATCATATTTTTCATATTTTAAAGAATTAAATTAAACAAAAAATTCTGTGTGAATATAACACTTCTGTATATAATAGTCAAATCTAATTTGCCAAAAAAAACAAACTATAGTACTAATATGAACAAGCTAGTCAAGCGAGATAAGTAAATCAAGCAAGACAAGCAAGTTAAGCTAATTAAATTTAGAACTTAATTTACTTGATTTACTTAATTTACTTGATTTACTTTTTATGAAACTTGTCATCGTCGAATCGCCTTCAAAGGCGAAAACAATTGAAAAGTATTTGGGCAAGGACTTCACTGTGAAAGCATCTGTGGGTCATATTCGAGATCTGCCTAAATCAAACAAAAAAGCCATCGATATCGAGGGCGGTTTTATTCCGCATTATGAAATTTCAAAAGGAAAAGAAAAGGTTGTGGATGAACTTAAACATCTAACAAAAAAATCCAGCGAAGTGATTCTCGCTACTGACCCGGACCGCGAAGGAGAAGCTATAGCCTGGCACGTATCCGAGGCGCTCGGGCTAAAAAATCCAAAAAGAGTCGCATTTCATGAAATTACAAAAGAGGCAGTGGAGGAAGCCATGAAGCATCCGCGCAAAATAGATGATAATTTAAAAACGGCCCAAGAAGCTCGCCGAGTATTGGACCGACTTTTCGGATATGATCTTTCGGGCCTCATTTGGAAAAAAGTGCGCTACGGCCTTTCTGCCGGGCGTGTACAATCCCCTGCGCTCCGCATCATCATGGAACGAGAGAGAGAAATACGCGCTTTTATTCCGGAGAAATACTGGACACTATCAGGATTATTCAAAACAAAAAAAGGCAGTGACCTTGAGTTATTTTGCACTGAGGAGCCTCGTGATGAACAAATTGTAAAAGATATTCTTGAAGCAGGAAAAAATAATAACTGGCTGGTCAAGGATATTAAAGAATCAGATCAGAAGCGTTCACCTAGAGCGCCTTTTACCACTTCTACATTGCAGCAGACAGCAAGCTCGCGCCTAGGCTTCTCACCATCGCGAACAATGCAGATCGCCCAAAAGCTTTACGAAGCAGGACATATTACCTATATGCGTACTGATAGCACTAATTTATCCAAGCAGGCTCAAGATCAAATATTGTCTCTTGTTGAAAAAAAATACGGCAAAGAATATGCGGAAGCTCATGTTTACAAAACTAAAAGTAAAAATGCGCAGGAAGCGCACGAAGCCATCAGGCCGAGCCTTGTGGCCGCTCTTTCGGCAGGATCTAATCCAGAACAAATTAAGCTATACAAACTTATTTGGGAACGAGCAGTTTCATCGCAAATGACTGATGCAAAATTGGCTAAAACAAAAATTATTGCAAACATTACCCCCTCTCCTTCTTCAGGAGAGGGCCGGGGTGAGGTGCCAGACTTCACAGCCAACGGCTCAAGGGTTCTCTTTCCTGGCTGGCTTGCTGTAGACCAAGATGCTCGCGGAGAGGATGTGGAGCTGCCAAAAGTTGCAATTGGCGAACCTTTAGGTTTGGTAAAACTGTTAAGCATGGAAAAAGCGACAGAACCGCCGCCACGTTATACCGAAGCAGGTCTTGTTAAGGAATTGGAGGCTAGAGGAATAGGCCGGCCTTCTACATATGCAGCGATCATGCGAACTCTTGAAGAGCGAGGTTATGTGCGAAAAGAAAATCGCACACTCTTTCCTACTGACACCGGCGAAGTTGTATCAGATTTCGTAGAGAAAAATTTCAGTTCATATATCAGCGATACATTTACGGCAGAAATGGAAGATGAATTAGATGAAATCGCACTCGGCAAAAGAGAATATATTAAAACCATGAAAGATTTTTATAATCCTTTCAAAAAGGAAATTAAGGAAAAAGATAAACTAGAAAAAGCTACGACATTAGGCGACGCACCAGAAAATATCAAATGCCCGAAATGTGGATCTAAAATGGTCATAAAGCTTGGCCGCGGAGGCAAGTTTTACTCATGTTCACGCTATCCGGAATGCACTGGCGCTTTGACGCTTGAAGGCAAGGAACTTCAAGGACCAAAGGAAATCGGCGAGATGTGCCCACTTTGTGGAATAGATGAAAAAGGACAACCAAAAGAAGCATCAAAGAAAGGCGGGGGTAAACTTGTAGAGCGCGAAGGGAAATTCGGCAAATTTATTTCCTGTTCACGATATCCAAAATGTAAATATATAAAAGAAAGCGAGGAAGAAAAGAAAAAGAAAATGACCGGTGTTCAGTGTCCACTTTGCAAGCAAGGTGAAATAATGGAGCGTCGTGGCCGTTTTGGGCTTTTCTACAGTTGTTCTCGTTATCCTGAATGCAAATTTGCCATAAAAGCAAAACCAACGGGTAAAATATGCGACCTCTGCGGAAGCCTAATGATGGAAGGCACAAAAACGATTCCAGAACGTTGTAGTAATAAAAGCTGTCCAAATCACAACCCTCATAAATTAATGAAATAAAAAATCCACCATCTGTTACTAAATTGCGAATACAATTTATTTCATGATGGTGGTTACTACTCTTATCCGTAGTGGGCGGTGAATATCCTAAATATTCAATGGTTGATTAGAGAACTCCAAATCAATTTTTTCTTTCTTCTTTTTAATTTCAGCCAATTCTTTTTTGACCTCAATTGATTTCTTAAGGATTTCATCATCGCTAATAATTATTTCTGGGTCAAATTTAGCATCTTTAAGCTCTTGCAGTAACTTTTCTTTATTTGTTTCCATTTGTTTAGCTTTTTATTTGTTAAATATCAAATTTCGTTTTTATATTACGGCAAAAACTTATTTTATGCAAGAAAAAAAATGCGCCGATGTTTCGGCGCATTTTAGTAATGAATAATTAAATAGATACATTAAATTCCTTCATGGCTCTTTTAATCATTCGCGGTGATTCATTTTCCCACTTCGTATTTTTAATTATCAACTCATTGCTGAAATTAAAGGTTTTCCTCCGTAACTTCACCCATTCGTTAAAGGTCAGAATACAGTAATTCTTCAATTCATAGGCAATCTTAAATGGCAGATTATCACCATAAACCAATTCAAACTGCTTCTCGTGTGGCATTGTTTGAAAAAGTTCGCGACCAAAATACCACTGATCCATATGAAATTTAAGCGATTCTGTACCTTTTGAATCATACATGGTCAAAAAACTGATAAATGAAGATACTGATTCTTTAGAGAATGTTTTCAGCCTCACCAAACGATTAATTTCATGTATGAAAAGCGAATGATAAAAGGAATGACCCACTTCCCAACTTTTGATTTTATCCTTCTCTTCTCTCTCCTTTGCTATTATCCATTCCTTGCGCTTTTTTGGATGAATGTCCTGCCAGCAAATAGCACCGAGCCCTTTATTGGCGCGCGTTAAATAACTCCATGACACACCCGCTTCAGCAACCCATTTTTCGCGCTGTTTTTGCCGAGCTTTTTGCCAGCACTTTGAAGTAACAACAATTTCGAAAAATTTATAGTTTTTGATTCGCAAAAACTCAAGGATCCAAAATTCATCAATGATTATCTGGGATATTGCATCCTCTGTCGCAGCGTTGGCTATTGCCTTCCGAAATTCATTCAGATCGAGTATTTTATCTTGTTTTTTACTTTCTTTTTTAATAAACTCGCAAGCCGTACTCCAGAAATTGAGTTTGTCAAAAAATGAAATGTCAGCTTGATTGCAAATTGCAATAGTCACTCCAATCAGGCGATCCAATGATTTTCCACCATGTTGTTCAACTATTTTATCAATTCTTTCATCCGAAACTGGAATGAGAAATTTGTAAATATTTGCAATATTTCTTTCAGATGGCCATGACGACTTTACTAAATCCTCAAGAAATAAATACACGGGATTGGGATAAGATGAATTACGCAAAACACACAACAACCCATACAACAATTCGTCTGACTGAAGCTGGTAAATGAGCTGGCAGGTAAGAAGATCATTATCTGGCAGACCCACCTTTTTAGCCAATTGGGCAATTGTTTCTTTTTCCAGCTTATCAAATTGCATTGTCAGCAATTCCCTAGCTTGAGAATCGCTTATTTTACCAGCCATCAACAGGTGACGGAGAAATAAATCATTTTTCATCAGATTTTTCATAACTGTAAATTTAGAATTATTAAACAACAAATAATCAAATTCACATTACAACAAATACCAAATTTAGGCAAGAAAAAAACCTGCTCATTTCGAGCAGGTTTTTAGGTTTTGGTCCCACGTTGGGACCTGAGATCTTTTTTAAGCATTGGTGTCCCGCCAAATCCATAGATTGATCAATTCCACAGATCAGGGTACTTACACCGGAGTCAAAGAACGAATGTGAAAACATTCTAGCATTACAGTTATAAAAAAACCAGCTGCGTAATATTGCAGCTGGTCGGTCTGTGGCCAAATGGTTATTAACACTTTGAAAATTTTGAACGTGTATTATTCAACGTAAACACTGCCAGTTGAGTAAGTTTAATATCGCAGTATTTGAATAATCGCGCAAAAAAGAATTCTTTTTTTTGAATTGCTTTCGGTACGGGAAGTTCATCAAGTTTCTTTTCCCAGTTTTCTACTGGATAAAGTTTGCCTTGTCGTATTAATGAATACGCTTCTTTGACTCCCTTAATCGTTTTACCGGAAATTTTTATTATTTGACTTACCGTTCTTCCGTTATCTTGAGAAGCCATATCTACAGCGATTTCAGTTTCACCATGTTTATATAGACCCTCAATACGCAGACCTTTATAGATATAATCTGTAAGTGTCACTTTTAAAATTCGCTCATCAGAAA
This sequence comes from uncultured Candidatus Saccharibacteria bacterium, assembly GCA_964626035.1. Classification (GTDB taxonomy): domain Bacteria; phylum Patescibacteriota; class Minisyncoccia; order Phycocordibacterales; family CAZVEC01; genus 2-01-FULL-42-20. The sequence goes on along the minus strand of CAZVEC010000020.1, from coordinate 6,629 downwards.
TTTCTGGAAGACTGATAGTGGGATCAATGATATCGGTCTTAATAAAATAATCACCACTTTTTTCATCAAGCTCAATTTTACTTATCCCCTTTTTCTGTAAAACTTTCAGAGCAGTTTGAGACTCAGGTGTTAACCAAATATATGTAGTTGTCATAGAACTTCCGCTTAAGAGTGTACGTAACAAGTTTGTTCTCGTTATCGGTTCCTAATTCGGTGCAAAAGGTATAACATATTCAACAGTTTTGTCAAGATATTAAAAAGCCCCTTTCTTTATCGAAAAGAAAGGGGCATGGACATAGACGCGGCTTAGAGCCGCAGGTATGTGGAACGAAAAGAACGTCATTTTATTTATATCATAACGTTGATATTAATCAAGGAAAAACGCACCCATTTCCTTATTCAATTCACACACATCCCATCAATCAGTCCGTATTATCATTCCACCATTCGTACGAATGGTGGAATGATAAAATTGTATGATATAATATGCTGTATGAAAAATTTTGAGAAAAATCTAAAAGCTCTGGCAAATAAAAGAAGGTTAGAAATTATTAAATACCTGAAGCGCAATATGTCCGCCAATGTTGGCCAAATAGCAAAAGAAATAAGATTATCATACAAGTCCACATCCAAGCATCTTGGTATACTTTTTGCACAAGACATTGTCAGTAAGGAACAAGTACGATTTGAGGTGGTCTATGAACTTTCGCCTAGAAAAGACCCTGAAGTAGAAAATATAATAAAACTGCTTTAGGCAATCATGACATACTTCCCACAGTTTTGATTTCCTTTGTTCTACCTTTCGTACGAATGGTTCCTAGAACACTGGGTGCAAAAAAAATAAAAAAAACGCGCTGAATTATTTCAGGCGCGTTTTTAAATTTAAATTAAAAATTCAGATCATCTGTATTCTCATAAGCTAAATCGTCAAGATCATCATGATCCAAAGAAGTATTAATTGGAAATTTCAATCTGACTTTAACTTCTTCAAAAAGATCAAATACTTTCCCTTCGGTTCGGTTTGGAAGTAAATCAGATTGTTCCTGACATTGAAACAGGGGGTTCATTTTACCTCGAAGCCAATTGAATTTTAATTCAATTTTACCCTTCAAATACAAATTCATGTATCCACGCAAGGTATCAAGATATTGACGAGGGATGAACATTCTTCCCTTTTCGTTGACACCTATTCCATTGATCACAGCACAGCCTTTTCTCAAATCATAAATCTTGGTCTTTTTCTCATTAACCTTAAGTCCAGATTCATCTATAAATTTATAGATTGATTTTCTTTTTCTTTTGCCGATTGTTTTGTTTGAAGAAAAAATCAAATCATCAAGATATCGCGTGTAAACGAGGCTATGCTCATGGCAGTAGCGCCTCAAATTACGATCAAGAAAATATTCGGCATAAATATTAAAGAGATCTGGTGATGCATTCGCTCCTACAATAAGACCATCTTCTTTAGTGAAACAATAACGCTCTAAAATAGAAATTACCTTGTTATAGGAATAATCATTAGGATCAAGCCCGGCAAACAAAAGCGCTTCAGTCATTTTAGAAACTGAAACCGAAGGAAAGGCATCTTTTATATCCAAACAAAAAAAATGTCGTGGAAACCAGCCAATGGTATCAATGTGAGTATACCCATTTGATACATAACTATGCTTCCTTGTTTTTTTGTGAATAAATACGCTTTTAAAAACAGAATCACCGGGTCGCGATCCTGATGCGCTGATCGGCACTAATCTTTTTTGTCCCCTTATCCAGCGAATTAATCTTTTGTGGATAATCCTCATTTCTGGAGACGGCATGTGTATTACCCTCCGCTTTTTTGTCCCACTTAAATTATTTTTGTCGTTTATGACGACAATTTTAAAAGTGGCATTTTCGATATCGATACCGAATGTCAGTTTGTCTATCATAGGTGTGTATTTTATATATTTTCAATGTATTTTCGATAAAACCATACCACATCAATAGCAAAAAGAAAAGCCCGATTGAATCGAGCTTTAAAAAAAAATTCTTCAGTTCAGAGTAAGGCCAGATCTGAATTAACAATGATTTGCAAAAAAAATGGAAAAATTGTCCATAACTACTGAAGATACAGCATGTATCCCGGATTTCAGTGCTGAAAAAACGGGAGGGTAAAATAAAAATATCTCTTTAAGCAACATAATGTGTATAAAAAGACATTTTTTCCTCATCGCATGAGCGGTGAGTGGAAGCGCTTATCATTGCGAAAGACAGCTTACTGTAAAGAACAGATCATTGAAACTGAGGCTTTTGACTCTCAGTGCCGAACGATTTTCTGACCTTACTCAAAAAACTCCGGACTTAATTTAAGTATAAGAGTTATAAAATCAAAGTCAACCGAATATATTTAATGTGCTATAATTTTTTTATGCGAATTCTAGAAGTCATACCAATTGCAAAGGGACTGCCGTTTGAAAGCTTGAGTTATTTCAGCCTAAGGGATGTTCCTATTGGGACGATTGTGACCGTATCTATCAGAAAAAAAATCGTGGATGCTTTGGTAATATCTTCAGAAGATATTTCTGCCTCCAAGGGATCAATTAAAGCTTCAGATTTCAAGTTAAAAAAAATAATTGATGTAAAGGGTGTTTCAGTGCTGCCCGATATATTTTGGTCGAGTGTCCAAAAAACAGCCAGGCATTTCATTTCATCCGTCGGAGCAACTGCATTTTCACTCTTACCAACAATATTCTGGCAGACATATGAAAAGCTGGAGAATAAAAATGATGAGAAGACAAAAATTGAAAATAAGCTGCAGCCGGAAAAACTTGTACTCCAAGCGCCTCTTGAAGAAAGAATTTCATTCTTCAAAAGTTCCATACGCGAATCACTAGCAAGAAAAAGAAATGTAATCTTTTGTGTACCCACAATCCATGATTTGTATTTTTGGGAAAATGCCCTTAAAAAAGGAATTGAAGATCATGTATATTCATTCCATAGCGAACTAGGTAAAAAAGAATTTCTTAGGCGATATAATTTATTAAAAAATGAATCACGGTCGGCATTAATAATCGTAACGCCGATTTTCCTATTTCTATCATTTCTAATAGATAATCTTGGGGATATTATCCTAGAAAAAGAGGGCTCCCCTGCTTTCAAAGAAATGATTAGGCCATATATAGATTATCGTTTCTTTGCAGAAATGGCATCAAGTGAGCTCAAAACTAGACTTGTTTATTCTGATACTATTCTCAGGATTGAAACTCTGTATCGGTTGGAACAAAAAGAACTAAGCGAAATGAGGCCGCCAGTTTTTAAACTACCTCGGCAATCTGAAATAATATTAGTGGACCAAAAGAAAGATTGGCTAACATCATCACAAAATAATAATTTATCCGATCAGTCGAAAGCTGATTTAGGCATGAAAAATAAAGAATTTTTTGCTTTAGGACGCGATATTCATGAATTAATTAAAAAAAATTTAGCCGAAAAAAAACATATTTTTCTTTTTACGCTCCGAAAAGGCCTTTCCGGTATCACGACATGTCAGGATTGCAGCACAGTACTCCTCTGCGACCACTGCAGCGCTCCGCTAGTGCTCTATAATACCTTAGAAAAAAACAGAATTTTTATATGTAATAAATGCAAGAAAAAAAAGGATGCTGAAGTCAAATGCAGCGTCTGCGGAAGCTGGAACCTGAAGCCGCTCGGTATAGGCATAGAACGGGTAATTACTGAGCTAGATCGAAAATACAACAAATCAAAAATTTTTAGAATTGACAAAGAAACTGCAAAAAACCATAAGCAAGCCCAAAAAATAATTGATGATTTTTATAAAACACCCGGCGCCATTTTAGTGGGCACTGAAATGGCTTTCTACTATCTGCGAAAAAAAATTAGTTTTGGAGCTATAGTATCCTTTGATTCCCTCTGGAGCATCCCTAGCTTTAAAATTAATGAAAAAATTATCCGACTGCTTGTGGCTCTTGATGAAATAACTCATGAAAAAATAATAATACAATCAAAAAATATTAACGAGCAACTATTGATTGATTTCAAAGAAAGAAATTTTATTCAATTCTACAGAAGCGAAATAGAAGTTCGAAAAAAATTATCATATCCGCCTTTTTCCACTCTTATCAAAATAAGCTATCGCGGCAGTCGTGAAGCTGTGGAAAAAGAAAAAAATAACTTGACTAATCTTTTTAAAAACTATAATCCAAATATTTTTATGGCATTTATACCAAAAATAAAAAAGGTATACATTCTGCAAGCAATTCTTAAATTGAATAATTTAAATATAGATGAAGGTTTGCGCAAATTATTAGCAAATCTCTCCCCTGCTTTCAGTATTCAGGTTGACCCGGAAGACCCTATTTAGATAGTCATAAGGTTATAATGTTTATATGTTATAAAGCCAAAACAGAAAATTACATACTGAGTGTTGCATGTTTAAAAAACTTGTGATATCTTTAATTACGTATGAGAAAAAAAACAACAATTGAAGTTAAGAAAAATCAAAATGAAAGCAATGCCAGCCTGCTTAGGCGCTTTTCTAGGCGCGTTCAGGAGTCCGGTCTAATAAGAAAAGTTAGAAATGACAGATATAATGAAAGACCAAAATCAAAACTCTCGCAAAAAGTAAACACTTTAAATAAATTAAGAAAAAGAAAAGAAGTTGAAAGATTGCAAAAACTTGGAAAAATGAGCTAATCCGCAAAAGTCGGACACCTAAATCAGTCAATAACTGATTTACAGTTAATAAATGTCGAAACGAGAAAGAAATATCACCATCACGAACACAACAAAAGGCACCCCGACCCCAGTCGGGGTGCCTTTTGAAAGTATTAAGAATACAATATTAGGGCTTAAATATAATCTTTCATTGGTCTTTATTGAGCCTTCTGCTTCAAAAAAACTCAACAAACTGTATAGAAACAAAAGTTATGCTGCAAATATATTAAGTTTTCCTCTTTCAAAGAATGAGGGTGAGATATTCATTACTCCGGCGGTAGTTAAGGCTGATGCTGTAAAATTTAATCTAGGCTATAAGAAATTTATGGGGCTATTAGTTATCCACGGTTGCTTGCATTTGAAAGGTTTGCAACATAGTAGTAAAATGGAGAAAGCAGAAGAAAAGTATTTTAAGAAATTTTTTAACTAATTTAATTTATTATAATTAAGTCAAAAGCTAGAAGCTATTTATCCTGAGTATTGTCAATGGAGACGCTAGTAACTAGCAGCTATTTTAATGG
>CAZVEC010000020.1:0-1388 GCA_964626035.1 uncultured Candidatus Saccharibacteria bacterium | reverse complement strand
AAACATTGCAGTCGGAATAGATATAGGCACATATGCCACCAGAGTCGTGGTGGCAGAGTTTTTTAAAGGTGAAAATTTTCCGCGTGTTTTAGGCACCGGTATAAGTGAATCAAAAGGCGTACGACATGGTTATATTGCAAATATTGATGATGCAATCAAAAGCATCAGGCGAGCTGTTCATGAGGCTGAAAAAAATTCCGGAGTGAAAATAAAAAAAGCTATCGTTTCCATCGGCGGCATAAGCTTGAGTTCAGAGATCGGCTATGGTTCGGCTATTATATCCAAAGCCGACGGAGAAGTGACTGTGCTGGACGTAAATAAAGCAATCGCAGAAAGCGAAAATAATCTTCAAATTTTAAATAAAAAAATCATTCATACTATCCCCATTCAATACAAGCTTGATGGCAAGGAAATACACGGGCGTCCGGAAGGCATGCGAGGAATAAAACTAGAAATCCGAACACTCTTTATTACAACACTTGAACAGCATTTAGATGATCTCTTGATGGCCATCAGTCAATGTGATATTGAAGTGCTGGATATTATAGCTTCACCTTTTGCCGAAAGCCTTATAGTCATGAGCGAAAAACAAAAAGCGGCAGGATGTATCTTGGCAAACATCGGAGCTGAGACAGTATCATTGGCTGTTTTTGAAAATGGCAACATTGTTTCTTTGCATGTTTTTTCAATTGGCTCCACTGATATCACAAACGATATCGCTCTGGGACTAAAAATACCATTAGAAGAGGCCGAAGCCGTAAAGACCGGATTATTAGTAAAAGACTATTCAAAGAAGAAACTGGATCAAATTATTGAAGCGAGACTTACGGATATTTTCGAACTAATTGAAAATCATCTCAAAAAAATAAAAAGAAACGGACTCTTGCCTGCTGGAATTATTTTCACAGGCGGCGGATCAAGTAATGCCTTGATTCAAGATCTGGCAAGGGAAATTTTAAAGATTCCAACCAAAGCAGTGCATCCCGATATGTATTCGTTTACAAAAGGTAAAATTAAAAATTCTGCATGGTTTGTTGCACTTGGGTTGTGCGCAGCCGGCAAAGATTCCCTTGTACCTTCGTCCTCATATAGCTCCATTAAGCGCGTATTTCAAAATGCAAAGAATTTTTTTACAAATATTGGAAAGCAATTATTGCCATAAATCAGTAGCTATCTATATCCATATCCAATATCTGGACGGATAAAGATATAGATAATTCGAAAACTTGATTCACTTTTAACAAACTGATATCATAGAAGCCATAATATATAAAAGTAAATTAAGTAAATTAAGTAAATTAAGTAAATTAAGCCAATATACTCTGAAATTTGAGTTATGACTTGATTTACTTGGCTCGCTTGCCTTGCTTGATTCACTTATTTAAATC
>CAZVEC010000019.1:10661-14481 GCA_964626035.1 uncultured Candidatus Saccharibacteria bacterium | reverse complement strand
ACGACAACTTTACCAGCATAGACTGCTCAAAGTGCGAGGATAGAGAAAAAATCTTCGCCTTTATTTCGTTTGCCTTCAATGAATGCCGCATGGGGCACATTGAGATTAAAATGTTCGAGTTTGGTCAAAATAAAGAGTTTTATCTTTCCGGATTCATAGTTATAAACACCAGAAAAAACACATTAGAGCTGATAGTAAATAATGAATGGGAGATGAAAAAAATAAATGAAGCGCTTAGGTCTAACCCTTTCATTAAAATAAAAAAAATCAATGAAAGAGGCGAAACTGACGAAATTAATGGCATAGAACACGTTTTCATCACAATGGAATACCTAAAAACGATTGTTTTTCACTAAAACTCTCCCCTCCTTACATAGGAGGGGAGTTTTTGATAGAATGTAGCTATGTCTAAATCTAAAAAAATCATAGTAGCCAATTGGAAAATGAATCCGGCTTCATTTAAGGAAGCAAAGGCTATTTTTAGTGCAATAAAGCCTAAAAATAAAAAATCAAAAATTAAAGCCGATGTTGTCATTTGCCCACCTTTTGTTTATTTGTCCGCATTAGCGGACTACAGATCAACTCGGATTAAAAAACGATCAACACTGATAAATCTAGGTGCTCAAGATGTTTTCTATGAGCCTGAAGGGTCATTCACTGGAGAAATATCACCACTTCAGCTTAAAAATCTTGGAGTGAAATACGTTATTATCGGCCACTCAGAAAGGCGAGCACTCGGCGAGACCAATGAAGTTGTGAGGAACAAAATATTAGCTTGCATCAAATATATCATCACGCCGATTGTTTGTGTCGGAGAGAATAAAAGGGATGAATCCGGTAATTATCTTTCATTTATAAGAACTCAAATTGAGGAAATTTTTTCCGGAATTCCAAAGTCAGCACTTTCTAAAATAGTGATAGCTTATGAGCCGATTTGGGCAATTGGCAAATCTGCTTTACGCGAGGCTACGCCGGTTGAATCAAATGAAATGGCGATATTTATTAAAAAGGTTTTGAGTGATCTTTATGACCAAAAAGCTGTCGAAAATGTCGGTATTCTTTATGGCGGATCTGTTAATACTAAAAATGCCGGAGAATTTTTGAAGAATGGGGGAGTAGACGGTTTATTAGTGGGTAGAGAAAGTTTGGATTCGGAAAAGTTTAATGAAATACTAAAAGTAGTAAGTAGTAAGTAGTAAGTATGTAAGTATGTAAGTATGTAAGTATGTAAGTATGTAAGTATGTAAGGTAAATAAAGTATGTATGGAAAATTGTATTTTTTGCAAGATAGTAAATAAGGAAATTCCTGCACACATTGTTTATGAAGATGATGTTTTTTTGGCCTTTTTAGATATTAATCCGCGCGGACCGGGGCATGCATTAGTCATTCCCAAAAAACATTATAGATGGGTTTGGGATGTGCCTAATATTGGCCAATATTTTGAAATCGTACAAAAAATCGCCTTAGCGGAGCAGAAAGCTTTTGGGGAAGATTTGATACGATCGCAAGTGTTTGGCGATGAGGTTCCCCATGCTCATGTTTGGCTGTGGCCAAACAAATCTACTGAACATGACCGAGATTTTGAGATAAACGCTGAAAAGATCCGCCAAGTTTTAGAATCATAACTTATTCACTATTTATCTAAGTGCCTTTATTCCCGGTAAAGTGCCCTTGGATAGAAATTCCAAAGTGGCACCGCCACCGGAAGAAATAAAGATATTATCCTTAATCCTTAATCCTTTATCTTTTAGTTTAGAAAGTAGAGTTACCGTGTCGCCTCCGCCGATAATACTTTTTGCTTTGCTGTGAATAATTTCGTTAATTATTTTTTCAGTTGCTTTTCCGAAACCTTTTTCGTAATTACCCATAGGCCCGTTTAGTAATATAAATTTTGCTTTCTTTATTAAGCTAATTGCGATATCTGTAGATATTTCACCAACATCGACAATTGTTTCATCTTTTTTTACGGCCTCTATAATTTTATTTTGTATTTTTTTATTTTGCACTAAAACATCAATCGGCAAAATTATCTTGTCATTTTTTAGTAATTTTATTAAGCCGTATTTTTTCTTTTCATACATTGATCTTCCAATTTCAAGGCCTTGTTCCCAAAAAAAATTATTCATCAAAGCTCCGCCCACGAAGATTGCATCAGATTTATTTAGAAATTTTTTAATTAAAGGAATTTTAGTTTCAAATTTGGCTCCGCCTAAAATAAAAAGGAAAGGGTGTGGAGGATTTTTTATAGCTCTTGATAATTGTTTAATCTCTTCTTCAAGTTGAAATCCTGCATACGCCGGCAGGATTTTAGGCAGAAGTACAATAGATGCATGTGATCTGTGGGAAACAGGGAAAGCATCGTTTACATATATATCGCCATATTTAGCTAATTTTTTAGCAAAATCAAGACCATTTTCTTTTTCACCTTTTTCTTTTCGTAAATTTTCCAATAAAAGCACATCACCATTCTTCATTTCTTCGATAGCTTTATTCACCTGGGGGCCAATTATTTTATTTATAAATTTAAATTTGCCAGCCTTGGCTACAGGGGCCAATGTTTCAATGCCATTTTCACCCAGATGGCTGATTAATATGACTTTAGCGCCTTTTTGTTTCAGAAAATTTATAGTTGGCAAAGCTTTTTTTATGCGAAAATCATCGAGAATTTTTCCTTTAACTATTGGCACATTAAAATCCACTCTAACCAAAATCTTTTTACCTTTTATATTTTTTATTGATTTTAAATATTTCATGACTTGATTATATCATAGTTAATATATTGTATTCCATATAAAAAACCCTTCCTTAAAGAGGATAGGGTTTTTTGTTTTTTACTTCATAAAAAGCTGAGCTGCAAAGCGAATAGAAATGTTTCTGGCACGAGTACCAGGTTCTGATAGGGAGGTTAGCACTTTAAGCCGTTTTGCTTTTTCTTCAGGGTTCATTTTTTCGCTACAACAATTTATTTTAAGAGCTTCTTTTTCAATTAATTCATTTAAACGAAAGATCGCAAGCTGATTTTCAGTATTGATTATATTGCGTTTTCGGATAGCAATTAATAATTTACTTTCGTCACTGTTTTTTCTGGTGGGATAAAGAATTTTAAATTCTTTGTTTTTAATAATTTTATTAAATTTATTATTAATATCCGCTCTGTTGCGCGGCAAGATTTTAAAAGCATTTTTTAATTCTTCTTCCTTAATACCTAAAAAATGTGAGGCCTTATCAATGTCAATTTTATTTAATTGCCATGATAATTTTCTGGCGCTTTTGGTTTGATTTGGTGTGTGAATTTCAGCTGGCATAAATATTTAATTTAAAAGTGTACATGGATTCAATAATGGATCATACTCATATTTACAAATATGTCAATGAAATTAGTGAATGAAAATTTATAAATTGTGATAAAATTGAAGCCATGGTAAAAGATGAATTAATCAATATATTGCTCGAAAATAGGGGTATTTTAGACAATGCTGAAAAAGAAAAATTTCTAAATCCGTCATACGAAGAAGGTCTTTATGATCCTTTTTTGATAAAAAATATGGAGCGCGCAGTGGTGCGCATATTTGAAGCTATTGATATTAATGAAAAGATTGTAATTTTTGCCGATTACGATTGCGATGGCATACCGGGTGCTGTTATTTTGCAGGATCTTTTTAAAAAAATAAATTATAAAAATTATGAAATTTATATTCCAGACAGACAAAGCGAAGGTTATGGACTAAGTGAAGAAGCGATAAATGAATTTATTAAAAATGAAGTTAAACTTTTGATCACTGTTGATCTTGGCATCACGGCTGTGAAAGAGATTGCGAA
>CAZVEC010000019.1:8392-10561 GCA_964626035.1 uncultured Candidatus Saccharibacteria bacterium | reverse complement strand
TAAATTCAAAACAAGATGATGATAATTATCCGGATAAGAATCTTTGCGGAGCAGGAGTTGCTTTTAAATTAGTGCAAGCTTTTATAAAAAAATATGGTGAATTTTATAATATTCCTGCAGGTTATGAAAAATGGCTTTTGGATTTGGTTGGAATTGCAACGCTTTCTGACATGGTCCCGCTTGTGGGAGAAAATAGAACACTGGCTTATTATGGCTTAATAGTGCTTAGAAAAAACAGGCGGCTTGGACTTCAAAAGTTATTTAAGAAAATGAATATTGATGCGAGAAATGTAGTTGAAGATGATATTACTTTTATGGTTTCTCCTAGACTTAATGCGGCTTCAAGAATGAGTTCACCTAAAATTGCTTATAATTTATTAAAAACAGAAGATGAAGTGGAAGCAAATGAACTTTCCGATGAATTAATTCGGATTAATGATGAAAGGAAAATTTTAGTGGCGCAAATTTTTAGGGGCATTAAAAAAACTTTAGAAAAACGCGAAAAAAAGGAATTGATTGTAATTGGCGATCCTTCATGGAGGGTGGGTGTACTCGGCTTAATTGCCTCAAAATTAGTTGAAGAATATAAATGTCCATGCTTTGTTTGGGGTAGAGAGGGTGGTGAGTTGATTAAGGGTTCATGTAGGGCATTTGGCGCAATGAATTTGGTTGAGCTTATGCAGAGCTTACCAGAGGGTTCTTTGTTAGGGTTTGGCGGGCATGAAATGGCAGGTGGATTTTCAGTCTCGCATGAGCAGATCCATTTTCTTGAGGATAAGCTTTTAAAAGCTTATCAGACCGGGAAAAGGCCGGACCTTAAAGATGTCCCAAGGTCCGGCCTTGAGGAGGCCGTTTCGCCAAATAAATTTGATGCAAAACTTAGCCTAAGAGATGTGACTATGGAAAATTACGAGGCGATCCAAAAACTTGCGCCTTTTGGTGTTGGTAATCAAAAGCCGGTATTTCTGTTTGAAAACCTAATAATTAATGGAATAAAAAAATTTGGCAAAAATAAAGATCATTTGGAATTGACACTAATTGACCCCCTCTCATTCTCCCCCTGCCAAGGGGGAGAGATTCGTGCCATGCAATTTTTTAAGAACGAAGAAAGTTATGGAGTTGAAATCATTAAAGGCAAAACTATAAATTTATTGGCAAGTTTTGATTTAAATAATTTTGGATATTCTAAAAGTGTCCGTCTCAGAATTGTCGATATTTACTAATTTACTAACAAATTCCGCTATCGCCGAATTTGTTAGTATTTATTTTTTGTACCCCTTAGACAATTTAAATGTTTTGACTGATTCCTTTAAACCTATTTCTTTTATATAGTCCATAAATTCCTTCGGAAGAGGAGAGGGTCCGATCCAGACGCTTTTTTGGATCATTAAATATTGGAACTTTTTTAAATGCCATCTAAACCATTCTCGTTCTGCTTTCTTTATTTCAGGAATATCAAACATGACCATTAAATTTTTCGGCGCGTTTTTTGGAAAATTATTGAGAAAATATTTTAATGTATTAGTTTTTTTCTTTACATATTCTCTTCCAGTTGGAGTCAAATACCATTGTTTGCTCGAATTTTCAACTAAACTTTTTTTTCTTAGTCTATATAGTGTAGAAGAAATAGAATCATATGAACGATTTTTGAATTTGGGTACGCCAAATAAATTTACTCTGGCTCCCTTGTATGAAAGAGATTTTTCCATAAGTTCTTCTAATATGTCTCCAATTAAGCTCATGTTTTAATAATATCATAATAATATTTTACTAACAAATTCCGCGATAGCGGAATTTGTTAGTAAAATGTGATTTTATAATTAATGTTATATATGATATATTTTAAAACATGATAGACAAGATAATTATATATACGGATGGAAGTTCACTAGGTAATCCTGGGCCGGGCGGGTATGGTGCGGTCATATGGTTTACAAATACTGATAAAGTAATTGAAATTGGAGAAAAATCAGAAGGTACGACTACAAATAACAGAATGGAAATAATGGCGGCTATCGAGAGCCTGCTTGCCATCAAGGATAATTCCGGTGAGGCTGTGATATATACCGATTCCGAATATCTTTTAAACGGCATTACGAAATGGATTTTTAATTGGATAAAAAAAGGCTGGAGAACAGCAGATAAAAAACAAGTCCTAAATCAAGATTT
>CAZVEC010000019.1:3964-8382 GCA_964626035.1 uncultured Candidatus Saccharibacteria bacterium | reverse complement strand
TTATGGCAAAGGCTTTTGCTTTTGACTGAGGAAAGAGAAAAGAAATATGGAAAAATCACATGGAAAAGAGTTCCCGGTCACTCCGGATATTTGGGCAATGAGCGTGCAGATACTATTGCTACTTCATATGCGGAAGGAAATGATGTTACTTTTGCTCACGGCACAAGAGAAGAATATGAAAGAATGTTTGGGGGGAAACTGATATAGTTATGGATGAGTTGCGAAATAGATATTCCTCGCAAAGCAGCTAGAGGCCAAAATTCTCCTCGACCCCCGGGGTTGGGGTATCTTTAACCCCGGGGGTCTTCCCGAATTTTGCCTCACTGCTCGCGCCGTCGCGCTGCGCAAGGCTTTGCTCGGAACACTATTTCGAAACTCATAAATAATTCGAATTTTCCATAATTGAAAATTAATTAAATGTCTTCCTTGTTTTATACAATTTCCTCTGGGTTTTTGGTTGGCGTCTTAATTCGCTCTTTTGTTTATTTTGATTTTTCCTACATTCTTCTTTTTGGATTAATAAGTTTTGGTTTGATACTACTTTGTGTCATGTTTAGACAAAAATCGCATCTATTATTAGTTGCGATTTTTTTGCTTGCGTTAAGTTTGGGTGTTTGGCGTTTTCAAATTGCAGATAGAAGTGGCAATCCTGATGTTGATAATTTTGTCGAAGAAAATGTGATTATTCACGGTATGATTGTGGACGAGCCGGATGAACGAGAGACAAATCTGAAGCTAACAGTAAGAATAAAAGAAATTGGTTTGGATACCGACACTACGAACGTCGGTCATGCGAATAAAAAAATCAGTTTAGAAAATGAAAAAAGTTTTACATTAATTAATGACAAGATTAATGTTTTGGTGACAACTGAGTTATATGGGGAATATCGGTATGGAGATATCATTTCTTTTTCCGGGAGTTTGCTAAAGCCTGAAAATTTTGAGACGGACACTGGGCGGATATTTGATTATGTAAATTATTTAGACAATGATGATATTTTTTATGTCATGCGCTACCCGAAGGAAATTGAAATTATTGAGAGTGGGCAGGGTAATATGGTGTATAGTTTTTTATATAAAATCAAGCAAAAATTTATCAAAAATATTAGTTTGTATATCAAGGAGCCGCAAGCTTCGCTCTTGGGCGGGCTCACTGTCGGAGCTAAAAATTCCTTGCCGGCGGATCTAAAGGAAGATTTGGTGAAAACCGGAACGATTCACATTGTGGCCCTTTCCGGATTTAATGTGAGTTTAGTTGCCGATTATATTCTCATAATTTTAGGTGCAATTTTGGGTATGAGCGCAAGCTTAATAATTTCAATTATTGCTATTATTTTATTTGTCCTGATGACGGGAGCGCAGGCCACGGCGGTGCGGGCGGGAATTATGGCCATCTTGGTTTTGTTTTCAAAATTGCGCGGGCGGCAGAGCGATATTACTAGGGCTTTAGTTTTGACAGCGGTGCTCATGGTTGCCGTGAATCCAAAAGTTTTGGTGTTTGACGTTTCTTTTCAGCTTTCATTTTTGGCGACGATAGCCATCATATATCTTGCGCCGATTGTTGAGCGAAAATTTAAAAAGCTGCCGAACTTTCTTCAATTTAGACAAATTCTTTCAGCCACGTTGGCCACTTATATTTTTGTTTTGCCTTTTTTGCTGTATAAAATCGGTACGCTTTCACTTGTCGCCTTGCCGGCCAATCTGCTTATTTTAATTTTAATTCCAATCACGACCATATTTGGTTTTTTGACCGGTATTTTGGGATTCATTTGGCCAATTTTGAGCTTGCCGTTTGCGTATGTGAGCCAGTTATTGCTTTCTTATGAACTAAAAGTTGTTCAATTAGGCGGAAACTTGCCTTTTGCCGCTAAAATAATTCCTGAGTTTTCTGTCTGGATAATTCTCCTGATTTATTTGTTTTTTGCACTATATATTTATCGGAACTTTAAATCTGATTTACCTAGGTGACTTTTATTGCGCACAATGTATAATAAATGTAATATTTGTTGATTTATTAAGCATTACTAGTTAATGATTCTATTTAATTTATGATGAAGAAATTTTTTATCTTGCCGGTTTTTATTTTAATTCTTTTTTCTATCATTTTTCCTTCTTTTAAGGCTGATGCATCAACTCTTTGCTGTTTTGGTGGTGGTCCAACTGAATGTGGTGGTGTTGGTACTTGTGGCGATGGAAATACAAGTTGTTCGGTTGGTGGTGTGTCTGGTGGAACTTGTTGGGACACAGTTGTCCTACCAAAAAATGATAAAGGATTTTTTATGAATTGGGTTAATGCAGTAAAAGTAAGATTTGCTTCCTTGCCGGCGGTGACGGGCGGGGTGATGGTTGAAAAAAGAGAGACACAAATGCGTGAAGAAAAAGTTTCATTGAAGCTTTCTGTTAATACTACAACTGGAGCTACAAAGTATAAATTTAAAATATATGACAAAGAAGGTAAATTATTTAAGGAATATAATTTAAATAATCCCTACCTTAATTTAAATGAAGAAATTTTAAAAAGTTTTTCTCCCAGTGAAAAATACTCGTTTACAGTTTCTGCGGGCAATAGTGTTGGTTTTAGTGTCCCAACTGCGTCAAAAGAATTTTCAGTTAAAACAAGAATGGTTCAAATCCCACCGAGTTATTTTAGTGGTGTGGCTGACAGATTTGGATTGGTTGGTGTAGTAAATAATAAAGCCAAAAAAGATGGATCTCCTAAAACACCAGTTCTTTTAATTTTAACAAAAATTTCAACACCGGGAGGTACAGGTTTAGTGAAAAGTTCACCTAATGGAATTAATTGTGACACCTTATGTCAGAGTCAGTCTAATACTTTTTCTTATCCATCACCAACACTGGAAGCATATGAAGATCCTGGATCTCAATTTATTGGTTGGCAGGTACAGGAAGGTGGTAGTTTTATATCAGTGTCTACATGTACGACAGCTGCTACTCCAAGTTTATCTAGTCCTATTTGTGTAGTTACGCCTACTCCTGGCTCACCAGGTGGTATGGAAGTCTTTGCTCATTTTGCTCCTATTTTAACAACCGGTAATGGTCCTAATATATTAACGGTTAGTAAAATAGGTTCTGGTGGGGGAACAGTTAATGGTATTTATCCAGTTCCACCAACAATAACTCAAAATATTTCATGTGATCCTATTTGTACGGCAAATTTTCCTCAAAGCCCTAATCAATACACAGCATTATTAGAAGCTATACCTAATTCTAGTTCCAATTTTATGGGCTGGAGTGGAAATTGTACGCCTGTAGCTACAAATCCAAATCAATGCAAAGTATTTATGAATACCACTAAAACTGTTACGGCACAATTTGATTTAGGACCAACATTGACTATCACAAAATCAGGAACTGGTAATGGAACAGTTAAAGACAACCCACTTTCGGGGATAAACTGTGCAAGTGGTTTGTCATCTGATTGTATTGAATCTTATTCAATTAGCACACCAAGTAAAATTGTGACTCTTGTTGCTCAACCATCTATAGGAAGTAAATTTAATGGCTGGAGTGGTGGTGGGTGCAGTGGTACAGGATCATGCCAGGTGACAATGGATATGGATAAAACAATTAACTCACAGTTTAATAAAAGTATTGCTTTCATTGATTCTAATAATATTATTTCAGTAACAGAATCAAAACCATGTGTAAATGATACATGGACTCAAAAAGCTGACTTTGGCGGTGCTGCCAGGGTAGGGAGTGCTGCCTTTTCTATTGGTAATAAGGGATATGTTGGTGGTGGAACTATATCGGCAAATGTGTTCTCAGATGGTTTTTGGGAATACACTCCCGGATCCGGTCTTATGGGTGGTACATGGATTCAAAAGGCCAGTCTTAATGTCCCCAGAAATCAGCCAGCAGCATTTTCTATCAGCAATATGGGATATCTTGGTTTGGGTTGGACAAATTATATTTATTCAGGAGGTGCTCCTTATAGCCCGACAAAGGAATTTTGGCGATATGATCCTTCAGTTAATACGTGGACACAAATACCAGCTATGAGCTCGACACAAACAGGTGGAGCTTATACCGTTGGAGGGCTTTATAACAAAATCAGTTTTTCCATCGGCAATAAAGGGTATATTGGTTCTGGTCATCTTGCAGCGGGGGCAGACCCAACTAAGGTCGCCCACAAAAAATTTGATGAATACGACCAACAAAATAACACATGGACTCAGAAAGGTGATTTTATTGGAGGAATAGAAGCAGGTGCAGTTGGTTTTTCAATAGGCAACAAAGGTTATATTGGCACTGGATATTTAGCTGTTACTGGTGTTCGTACCAAAGGATTTTGGGAATACGACCAGCAAACTAACACCTGGACTCAGAAAGCTGATTTCGGTGGTACTCCTAGGGCTAACGGAGTCGGCTTTTCTATTGGTAACAAGGGGTACATA
>CAZVEC010000019.1:0-3954 GCA_964626035.1 uncultured Candidatus Saccharibacteria bacterium | reverse complement strand
TCAAAAAGATTTCTGGGAGTACGATCCGCAAAATAATGTATGGACTAAAAGAGCTGATTTTGGAGGAACCGCTAGACAGCAGGCTGTTGGTTTTTCGATTGATAATAAAGGTTACATTGGAATAGGTAAAAGTTCAGCCGGCGCAGGAACTTCTTCTACCTCATTTAAAAAAGATTTCTGGGAATATTGCCCGGTCAATTAAATTTTTAATGCAAGTTTTTTTATGATAAAAAATCTTAAAATTTTTAGTATCCTAATAATAGGATTAGTTATTGGGTTATTTATTGTTTTAAATAATAAGTCGAAAGAAACAAATCCATTTATTAATTCAAACATTGAAGTCAAAACATTTCAAATAGAAAATGATTGGGGATATGATGTGTTAATTGACGGTGAGTTATATGTCCATCAGCCGAATATTCCGTCTATGCCCGGCGATAGCGGATTCAAAACTGAAGAAGATGCGCGGAAAGTGGCTGAAATTGTTATAAATAAAATTAGAAACAATATATTGCCTCCTAGTGTGAGCCCAGCAGAGCTTAAAGATTTAGAGATAATTGAATAAAGATTTTATGTGTCTGTTCACACCTAGCTATTAGCAAAAGGCGTGCAGTAAAAGAAATTCTCCTCGACCCTCGGGGTTGGGGCCCTAAAGGACTGCGTTTTGTATCCAATCGCTTCGCTCTTGGACAAAACGGGAGCATCTTTAACCCCTGGGGTCTTCCCGAATTTCTTTTATTGCACGCCTTTTCAGAGGTGTGGACAGTTACTATTTTATCTCTTTACAAAAACATTCTTTTGTTGTAGTATTTAAGCGATTATTTGTATTTTAAAAAAACAATATAAATCTCTTAAATATGAAAAGAATCTTAGTTTTATTTGCTTTTCTTATATTAGGAGAGCAAATTTATCCGCAGGTTTGGAAACCTGTCGGTGCCGGTTTAAACGGTGAAGTTTACGCTCTTCTTCATGATTCAGTAAATGATATTTTGTATGCCGGTGGTGATTTCACATTCTCTGGATCATTGGCTGTTAATCATATTGCAAAATGGGATGGCAGCTCATGGTCGCAATTAGGAAGCGGAATGAATGGAGTCGTGAGATGTCTTGCGATTCATGATGGTGAATTATATGCCGGTGGTGATTTCACATTCTCTGGATCATTGGCTGTTAATCATATTGCAAAATGGGATGGCAGCTCATGGTCGCAATTAGGAAGCGGAATGAATGGATCTGTTTACACTTTGGCTTCTTATTCCGGCTCGCTTTATGCCGGCGGATGGTTTACCGAAGCCGGTGGATCATCTGCTGTTCGCATTGCAAAATGGGATGGCAGTTCATGGACGGCTATGGGCCAAGGCGCGAATACTTTGGTCAGCTCAATGTGTGTCTACCAAAGTCGTCTTATTGTCGCAGGTTCATTTACAATGATGGACAACAACAGCGCGCTTCGGATGATTGCAATGTGGGACGGCAATAATTGGTCTCCAATAATCGGCAGTCCCGATGATGCGATCGCCAAAGTTTACACAAATTCAACTGACGGCTTTCTGTATGTGGGAGGATTTTTCCAATATGTCGGAAATTTATATTCTCCGTATCTTGCAGTATGGGACGGCAATAGCTGGTCTTCATGCAGCGGGGAAATCAGTGGAGGAAATTATACCGGTGTTTATGCAATAAATTCATCAGGCACAAATTTATGTGTCGGTGGAGATTTTACAGATATTGATAACACAAGTTATTCTTTTTTTGCCCAAAGAAAACAGGGTAATTGGATTTCTGAAGAGGATGCTATAGATAGCGCTGTTTGTGCAATCGCATATTACAAAAGTGAAATTTATGTCGGTGGTATTTTTCAGAATGCCGGTGTGAATAATGTTTCTTTTATTGCTCGTCTAACAGAAACTTCCTCCAGTATTGAACCGTTGGACCCCAAAAAAGAAACCGAGACTGAAATAGAAGGCGTGAAAATTTCCTACACTGGAAATGGAATTATTCTTGAAAGTTCAGAAATTGGAATTGTTCGAATTTACGATGCGATCGGTCGGGAAGTAAAAAACTTCCACAAGAATGACAGATTACTTACTGTAAATAGGGATGATTTAGGAAGCGGAATTTTCATTTATAAATTACCCGGTGCTGTTGGAAAATTTGTGATTTATTAACAAATACCCCTGTCGCTTAATGCGGCAGGGGTATTATTTTTTTAATTAAGATAATTTTCTTCCACTTTTTGCCAGTTTATGATATTCCACCATGATTCGATATATTTATTTTTTTGATGTTGCCATTTAAGATAAAAACTGTGTTCCCATAAATCTAGACAGAGAATTGGTTTAAGATTTTGGGAGATTGGAGAGTCTTGGTTTGGGGTGGTGATGATTTGTAGTTTTTTTGTGCCGAAATTCTCATCAACCCCCGGGGTTAAATTCAAGAGGTCGGACCTCGGGACATCTTGAGGACCGACCTCTAACCCGGGGGTTTTCCCGAATTTCGGCTCCTCAGCAACTAGCCAGACCCAGCCGGAGCCGAAGAAAGAAAGGGCTTTTTCAGAAAATTCTTTTTTAAAGTTTTCGAAAGAGCCGAAGGAGTTGGTGATGGCTGCTTCTAGATTATTCCCAAGGCCAAAATCATCTCCTTGAGGTCGGACCTCGGGTCGCGCTTCAATTGACACTGCGCGACATGATTCTGTTGAATCAGAGGACCGACCTCTTTCCGATGATTTTGGCTTTTTTACGTCGGCTGGAGTCATAATCTGCCAGAAAAAAGAATGATTATAGTGGCCGCCGGCGTTGTTGCGCACGGCGGTTTTTATTTCCTCGGGGATTTTGTCGAGGTTGGCGAGGAGGGTTTCTAATTTTTTCATATTATCGAAGTCAGAAATTTCAGGCTCCTCAACCCCGGGGGTTGGGGCCCTAAAGGACTGCGATTTGTATCCAATCGCTCCACTTTTGGACAAATCGGGAGCATCTTTAACCCCCGGGGTTTTCCCGCCTGAAATTTCTGACTCTAGCGCTTTATTTAATTTATCCACATAGGCTTGGTGGTGCTTGGTATGGTGAATTTCCATCGTCTTTGTGTCGATATATGGCTCGAGGGCGTCGTATGAGTATTCTAATTTAGGCAAAGTAAACATGCTACAATTATATCATGCAGAAGGATAAAATTAATCATTTAAGGCTCGCGCCATTTTATTTTCTGATTTCACTTCTAGTGTTTAATTTTATTATTTGGCAAAGAGTATTAGCGAGCGAGAACAATGAAATTCTGAAAGTGGCATTTCTCGACATTGGTCAAGGAGATGCTATTTACATCGAAGCGCCAAATGGAAACCAAATGATAGTTGATGGCGGTCCTGACAAAAAAATATTGCTGGAGCTTAGTAAAGTAATGCCATGGGGAGATAATACTATTGATGCGATTTTGGTGACTAATCCGGACAAAGACCATATGGCTGGATTTATAGATGTCATGGATAAATATGAAGTTGGAAAAGTATTTGAGCCGGGTACGCAGAAAGATACGATAATTTACCAGAATTTTGAGAAGGCTGTAAAAAAAGAGAGTGCGGAAAAAAATATAGCTCGACGAGGGATGAGAATAGTCTTGGATTCGCAAAAAAGGGTTTATTTTGAAGTTTTATTTCCGGATCGCGATGTAAGCACTTGGGCTGCCAATGACGGCTCGATCGTGGGCAAGCTTGTCTATGGAGAAAAAAGTTTCCTTTTGATGGGCGACGCGCCGGAGAAGATTGAGGAGTATTTGGTGGCGCTTGAAGATTTAGGATATGAAAGGTCGAAATCATTTTCTAAGGACCAAAATTCTCCTCGACCCCCGGGGTTAAAGAAGCCCCAACCCCGGGGGTCTTCCGAATTTTGGCCTCTTTCCGATGATTTCAACCTTTCCTCATTTATTTTAAGGAGCGATGTATTAAAACTCGGGCATCATGGG
>CAZVEC010000018.1:5552-14763 GCA_964626035.1 uncultured Candidatus Saccharibacteria bacterium | reverse complement strand
ATAAAAAGTTCGGATAATAGCGGGAACAATAATATTGCTTGTACGGAAGAAGCTAAGCTTTGTCCTGACGGTTCAGCTGTCGGACGCACAGGACCAAATTGTGAGTTCTCTGAATGTCCTAAAAATTCTTCATCTAACACTACTGCCGGATATGTCTCAGGGCATGTAACTATCGGACCTTTCTGCCCGGTAGAAAGGGAAGGTGAGCCGTGCGATACGCCGCCTGAGGCATATACCTCGCGTGAGGTAATCATATACGAAAATAATGGCTCAACGGAGAAAGAAAGAGTAAATCTTGATCAAAATGGAAATTATAAAATCACCCTCGGTCCTGGAAATTATTTTGCGCAAATTGAGCCTGCGGGCATCGGTCCAGGCGAAAAGAAACCCTTTACTGTCACATCTTTTGAGACCACAACAGTGGATTTCGATATAGATACTGGTATTCGATAAATATTTTTGTATTAAAATTTGATATTTTCAATATGAAATGGGTATTATTTACAGGTACGTGGAAGCTAGCTAATAAAAAAGTTGAGAGTGATGTCAGGCAGGCGGTGCGTGAGGTTCTTGAGCGTGGCGATGGAGTTCTCACGGGCGGCACGACAGGTGTGGATTATTATGCAATGGATGAAACTATTAAATTAAATCCTTCAGCCACTCATCTTCGCATCATTATTCCTGCCTCTCTTGAATCGTATATTGATGATTGTGATAGGAATTGGTGCTTGGCACCGATTACCAAAAGCGACGTAAAATCTCTATCCGATTTGCTCTATAAAATAAAAGAAGTTAATCCAACTAGTATTTTAGAAATGCCTCATACAATCATTACCCAGGAGCATTATAATTTACGAAATGAGCAGGAAGTAATGTATGCCAATGAAGTCATGGCGTTTCAGGTAAACGATAGCACTGGCACTCAACATACTATTGATAAGGCAACAGAGGCTGGAATACCAGTTGCCCTGCATAAAAAATATTCGATTCAGTAAAAAAGAGAATAAATAATCAAGGACTCCCCTTGATTATATATGAAAGATTTGACAAACAAGCCCTTTATGGTATATTGAAAGTGGATAATTTTCTTTACTAACAATTAAATACATACTATATGGGAATGCAAAAAAATTTATTCCTAGTCAGACACGGGCAGTCTGAGGGAAATCTTGTCAGAAAAACATTTGAAGAAACCAATAATGAGGTTTCCTTTTCGGATTGTTTCATGAATCTTCACGAGTCACAATATAAACTTACTGGACTTGGAATATTACAGGCTGAAAAAGCCGGTCGTTGGCTTTTTGATAATCATTTTTATAAATTTGATCGAATGCTCGTATCTAATAATGTTCGAGCCATGCAAACTGCTTGCTTTCTAAAAGTGGATGATGCTTCATGGATGATTGATTTTAATTTAAGAGAAAGAGATGGTGGATTGTTTAATGTCATTAAGCCATCAGAAAGAGATTCTAATTACAAAGATCAGCAGAAATTTTTTGATACGCAGCCATTTTTATTTCGACCACCGCAAGGAGAAAGCATAGCCGATGTATGCATAAGAATAAAAATTGTTCTTGATACGCTGGCGAGAGAGTGTGATGGCATGAATGTCATCATTGTTTGCCATGGCCATGTGATGCGTGCTTTTCGAATTATTCTAGAGCGGATGTCATTGCAAAAAAGCGCTGAATTGCTTGCTTCAGGCGAAGAATGGGCCAAGGTTCCAAACTGCTCTATAATCCAATACACAAGACAGGATCCGAAAGATGAATATTCTCCATTATGGAACAAGTTTAACTGGGTCAGGATGATTCGTCCATCCGGTGGCGGAGAATTGCAAGATGAATTTTCGGTAATTGAAAGAAAGAAGTATTCTAATGATGAATTGTTTGAAGAAGCCGAAAAAAACAGAAATGCACCACCCATAAGTAAAAGTCCTTTATAACAAACTAAACCCGGTCGAAATCGACCGGGTTTTTTGCACCTTTTATTGAATTTTAAAAGTGTTATAATAATACATCGTATGAGCAAAAAATTATTGATAATTTTAGGGGTTATATTATTCATACTAATAGCAATATATTTTCTGTTTGTATGCAATGTGCAGGTTTGCGCTTTTAATTAGGAATAAATACACTTTTAGAACAAATGTATTTGATATTTGCATTTATTTTAGTGGATTTATTCATATTCTTCTAGTGGTGGCTCTTGTTTTGTTTTTATTGCGTATTATTCGCGGTAAAAACCCGCTCAATTAATGGTTTATTTATCAACTTGCCTACATAAAAGGTATGGTGGTAAAATTAGTTTATTATTAAAAGTCGAAATTTTATAAATTAGTAATAATTGTTATATAAAAAAAATGATTAAGAAATTTGTTATTGGTGTGATGGTTTTATCGCTTATGATGGTCGTAGGTATTTCTAGAGCAAATGCTCAGTCTGATAACGCCTCAGATAAAGCGCAAAATGCTGCTTGTATGCAAGCTGCTACAGAAAAGCAAAATACCTCTTTTAAGAGCGCTCAAGATGCTTTCTTAGCTGTAATAAAAAGCGCTAAGGAAAACGGAGAAAGTACTTGGTGGCCTTGGTCTAGAGCAAAAGTCGAAGCTAGGAAAGTAAGAAAGGAAGTCAAGCTTCAGGCTAAAGAAACATTTAAAGCTGACAAGGAAGCATGTAAGAATAATTTTACAGAACAAGGTAATAGGGGGGATAAAGGTGAGCAAGGTGAACAAGGCGAACAAGGGGAACGTGGTGATGGAAAAATCAGTTTTATTCTTTCCGCTCAAAATGATTCAAGCGTTTCCGGTATTGCCACATTCGAAGAAGAAGATGGTAATGTAGACGTCAAATTGCAATTAACAGGTTTTCCAGAAAATATTAGTGAACCTGCGCATATCCACCTTGGCGCATGTCCGAATCCCGATGCAGTCAAATATCCTTTGACTTCAGTCGTAAACGGTAAGTCGGAGACTACTTTAACTGGCATGACATTCGCTCAATTAAAAACCGAACTTCCGTTAGCGGTCAATGTGCATAAATCTCAAGATGAGGCAGGAGTTTATGTAGCATGCGGAGATGTAAAGTTTTAATTTTTAATTTATTAAACAAGAAATCATCTTGAGTTTTCAGGGTGATTTTTTGATTTACAGGGCTTTTCTTATTTATATTAATATTATATTATTATGCTATGAAAAAAATACTTAAAATATCATCATTATTAGCGATAGTAGCTGGAATTATTCTTGTTGCCGGCGGAATCTGGGGAATATACTTTACATATAAAAATGTTTCGCAGGAAAAGATAGTAACGCCAGCCGATGCATCTATCCCGGAACAGCCTGTTCGCGGCCCATTTACTCTAAAGGCGCAGGCAGATATTATTCGCCAACATGCCTTAGGCACAACTAGTGGAAAAACATATGCAGAAATGCCGCGTCAAATTCAAAAACTTGACGATAAAGGTAATCCAATTTTAGACAGTGGTGGCAAAGAAGTTATGACACCAAACACCGCGCGAGATATCTGGATCACTGCTACCACCCTTACAACGGCGTTAAATTTGGGAATATTAACTTATGCATTTTCAGGCTTCATAATTCTACTAGGACTGATTTCCATTTGGACAGGCATTCTATATTTCTTATTTTATAAAAATTCAAGATAGAAATTAAATGTATAAATCTAATGGCAAATAATAATATACATAAATATTTATCCGCTCAGAAAAAAGAAATTACTGAGTATTTTGTATATTTAAGACTAGCCGAAA
The DNA here is from genome assembly GCA_964626035.1 of uncultured Candidatus Saccharibacteria bacterium. Classification (GTDB taxonomy): domain Bacteria; phylum Patescibacteriota; class Minisyncoccia; order Phycocordibacterales; family CAZVEC01; genus 2-01-FULL-42-20. Next base: position 10,992 of record CAZVEC010000018.1, on the reverse strand, counting down.
GGTCAAAAAGTATTGATGCCAAAAAAATTCTTAATGAAATAGCCAATCAAGAAAAAAAGCACTATGATATTCTAAAAAGCATTACAGGGCGTGAAATTAAACCATCAAATTTAACCATTGGTTTATATATTCTAATATCTAGAATTTTTGGCTTGAATTTTTCACTTCAATTAATGGAACGAGGCGAAAGAGTATCTTCAAGTTTTTATGAATCCATTAGTGATTCATCAGATGCTTTAAAGATGATGGAGGAGGAAAGGGAACACGAAAAAAAATTAATTTCATTAATTGATGATAAAAGGATTGAGCATATGGGTTCGTTCGTCTTGGGCTTAAATGATGCACTGGTAGAACTAACAGGCGCTCTAGCAGGGCTTACCCTCGCTTTAAATAATACCAATCTTATAGCCATGGTAGGCCTTATTACAGGTATTGCTGCATCTCTTTCGATGGCAGTTTCAAGTTATCTTGCCGCTAAGGAAGATGACAAAAAGGATGCACTATCGGCTGGCAGCATAACTGGCACAGCCTATATTTTCACCGTTCTTCTTTTAATTTCTCCATTTTTTATTTTTACTAAATCAATTATCGCGCTTATTTTTACTTTAATTCTTGCAATAGCAGTAATAGCTCTTTTTACATTTTATGCAGCCGTGGCAAAACGAATAAATTTTGCGCCAAAATTTGTCAAAATGGCAGTAATTAGTTTAAGTGTAGCAATAATTAATTTTGGTATTGGATTCATTATAAAAAAATACCTCGGTGTTGAGGTATAAATTGACATTTAATTTGTGGTATAATATTTCCAACGCCTATGACGACAATATGTGGTCAAATGCGTTCATATAATTTTAAAATTAATTAATAAGTAAAACGTAGAATTATTTAGTTCGCGCTCTACTTCATTTAGGATGAATATACTTTTTTTAATTGGAAGAATATTGTTTGGCTCATATTTTATCATGATGAGCTATAATCATATGTTCCGCTGTAATAACCTTGATCAATTTATTTCACAAACTAAACTTAATAAAAAATTTAAAGTAGTATTGGCGGTATTAGGTTTCTTAATTTTTTTGGGAGGTCTTGGAATTGTGTCAGGTATATTTGTTAAAGCATCAGTAATACTTATTGCCGTTTTTTTGCTTATAACCTCATTTACTGTGCATAATTTTTGGTCGGTAGCTGATCCGCATTTAAGGATGTTCCACATGATTAATTTCTTTACGAACATGGCGCTCTTAGGCGGAAATTTAATGTTTCTTTCTATTCCTGAACCGTGGGCATATTCGATTATAATTGGCTAGGCCTGGCTATACCTAGTAATTTTAACTAAATGAAAATAGAAAGTCCTGCATTTAAAAATAATAATTCGATTCCTTCAATATATACATGTGATGGAGCGGGAACCAACCCGTCTTTGATTTTTAGTGATATTCCAGCTGAAGCCAAAAGTCTCGCCCTAATCATGGATGATCCAGATATTCCGGAGACTGCAAAACAAAGCTTCGGCATCGAGGTCTGGGATCATTGGGTTCTATTCAATATCCCGCCTAATACTACAGAAATTAAGGAGGGAATTAATCCGCCCGGAGTTTTAGGAGTAAACACAAGAAGTAATCTGGCCTACGGAAGCCCGTGTCCGCCGGACAGGGAACACAGATACTTTTTCAAGCTTTACGCACTAGACGCCATACTTGATCTCAAACCCGGCGCCACAAAAAAAGAATTGGAATCCGCTATGCAGGGCCACATCATCGCCCGTGCCGAACTAGTGGGGAGATATAATAAGATTAAATAATTGAATGAATATTTTATTTGTATGCAAATGGAACAGGTTTAGAAGCAAGGCGACGGAAGCTACTTTTAAACATTTCAATAGAAATCCAGAAAATCAGGCGCAAAGTGCCGGTCTTTTTCCGGGAGTGCCTGTCTCAGATGATATAGTAAAAGCAGGTGAATTACTTGGGCTCAGGATTGACCGCACCCAGCAGGGAATGCCCCACAGCCTCTTAATGTGGGCTGGTAAGATCATAATTGTAGCGGATGATATCCCACCTGAAATATTCAAAGAAATAAAAGAAAATGACAAAAAAGATATAATAATTTGGAAAATCAAGGATGTTGTAGGAACTGATATAGATTCAAGGAAAAAAGTGATTGGAGATATTTCTCAAAAAGTTAAGAAGCTTATACTTAATCTTAATAATAAAAAATAAATATTAATTATAAAGCCCCGCAATTTATGCGGGGCTTGTTATGTAGGTAATTGTTTACTGACAAACGCGATTACCATATCCTACTTATATTGTAATCAACTTGGATTCAATAAACAATGAGTATAGAAAAACTTCTAAACCTAAAAATAAACAAATAAAAGTATTATATTTTGATCCGGTTAAATCCGGAAAGAACAATCAAGGTTTGAATCAAAGCAATGAGGCACTCTGATTCAAACTACAACAAATGGCACTTTTTAACGGAAGTGTAACCATGTCGGAACGCCATTATACAGCTGGCATAGCTCTGCAAGTCATTTCCTCATCTACATACTCGGGTCGGCAATTATACTTTAAGTAGATTGACCCTTTCCCGTATCGGTTTAAATCCTTCAGCAATCCTGACTAGGAAGCTTTTTTCATGGCCTTGGTTTTTGTGAACTTTCTCGCCACAAAAGATTATTAGTCCCACCAAAGCAAGCTTGAATCGTATGATAGCATATCCATATTTTTTGTCAAGCAAAATTTAAAACCCCTTTATTTAAAGGGGTTTTTGTATACTAGAATTGAAAAGGGAATTTATCAATTATTTCATGGACGATGCCTAATTTCTTAGCTTCATCGCTGAATAATTTTTTTTCATACAATTCTCCCATCACTTCCATCTTTTTTAATTCATTTTTATTTATTCCAAAATTATCAGAATAAATATTATTAACATCGTTAATAATTCTTTTGTTCCGTTTAACCAGCATTTGAGCGGATAATACCACATCATTAGTGCTTTTTATTTCATTTCCAGAAGCTATTGCATGAAATAAAAAAAGGCAATTAGGAAGGCAGAGGCGTCTAGTACAGCAAGCATAAATAATTAATGCCGATGAATGACATCTTCCATTTACAATTCCAATAATTGGTACCGAAATTCCTCTAATAAAATCATAAACACTCAGTGCTGCATTTACACTTCCACCGGTTGAATCAATAATAAGATGAATTTCTTTTTTTGGATCAGATATTGCCATCAAGAGTATTCCTGCACGCAATTCGTCTGCCAATTTTTGATCAATGTTACCAACAGGAAATATTCTTTTTTCCTGTAAAAGCCTTAAGGCATCATTTCTTTCCATATTTATTGTTTTTAAAGATATATAAAATGATTCGGTTACATAATAACATTATTTGAAATATTTGTCCATATTTACAGTGCTTTATTATTATGTTAATGTTATACACGAAATTGTAATTTAAAACTAAATAAGTATGTACCCATACAACCAGACAAGCAAGGAAATCTCTCGCATACAAAATGAAATTTTTGAAAAATCCAAATTGCATTATGAGCAGCATACATTATGGAATGAGTATATAGTGCTTCTTGCTGAAACAAATGAAACCAGAGGAACAGCTATTAGTTACAATTGTGGAAGAACTCTTAGTAATTATACAGCTGATTTAATCTTTGTTGGTCAAACAAAGGAAGAAGTAGAACAAAATTTTGTCTATACTCCCGTTGAAATTATTTATGTGCCAAGTCATTATTTCTGGACAAAGGATGACTACAGATATTTAGAAAATGAAGTAAAAACTTTTTCACAAATGAGGGAACTGGCACTAAGCATAATCAGCCGAATTTCTGATGCTTTGGAGAAAGAAAAAATGTCAAATAAAATCAGCCAAGTTTGTGGGCCAATCACAGGAGGAGGCAAGGGGTCAATAAAAGAGAATCTTAAAATTTTCAGCAAAACTATTCATAAACTGAATGGAGAAAATAATAATTTTGTCCTTGACCAAATGCCATTTGAGCCCGTTATGCATGATTTGGCAAAAGACTGGCTTGCCCAGCACCCTAGCGAGAAATATTGCAAGCCTATTTTTGATGAATTTTATCTGCCTATTTTTGAATCCGGCCTAATAAAGAAATTTTTTTTCATCCACGGCTGGCAGAGCTCCAAAGGCGCACAATGGGAACATGATCAGGCAATTCGACTCAAAATCGAGATCGAATGCTTGCCCGAAAATTTTGTTTAGAATCTACCCAAATACTCCGCTTTAAGCGGGGTATTTTTTATGTTATTATTGGTTAAACAAAAATTCTCCTCGACCCCCGGGGTTGGGGCATCTTTAACCCCGGGGGTCTTCCAGAATTTTTGTTAAATACTATTTTATGTCTAATTTTTATGTTGTTGCTACACCAATAGGAAATCTGGAGGATATAACCCTTCGTGCTTTGAGAGTGCTCAAAGAGGTTGATTTGATTCTATGCGAGGATACTCGGACCACCAAAATACTTTTGGATAAATATGAGATCAGAACTCCAACCAAGAGCTATCACTCGCACAGCACAGTAGCTAAGGCAGATTTTATATTTAATCTTCTAGAAGATGGAAAAAACATTGCACTAGTATCAGACGCCGGCACGCCATGCATTTCTGACCCAGGTGTTTTAATAATTTCTCAAATTAAGGAAAAATTTGGAGATGAAGCTAAAATAATTCCAATTCCCGGGCCATCGGCCTTAATCACGGCCCTGTCAGCATCCGGTGTACCTTCATCTGAATTCATTTTCCTTGGCTTTCTACCGCACAAGAAGGGCAGGGAAACTTTATTTAAGGAAATTGCCGGAACAAAAAGAACATATGCATTTTATGAATCTCCGCATCGCATTATGAAAACACTTGAATCATTGGTTAAATTCACACCAGAAAGAAAAATCACCATCGCAAGAGAATTAACGAAGATTTATGAAGAATACAAAAGCGGTACAGCATCAGAGATTCTTGTATATTTCGAACAAAATAAAGATAAGATAAGAGGGGAGTTTGTGGTGATAGTTGCTAGTAACTAGCAGCTAGTGTAAAATATAAACATGAATAAAGAACGGCTAGTTTTTATACTTGGCATTTTAATCGCCATATTATCATACTCCGGCTTTCCGGTATCTTGGAAAAAGTTTTTTTACCTTATTATTGGACTTGGTCTGGCATATACTGCATATCTTTTATATAAAGAGAAGAAAATGATGCAAAATAATGCCAAAAAGGCGGACAGTAATCCTCTATAATGAAAATATTTAATTTTTCTCCAAAAAGTAAATTCCTCTTTTTTTTGGTTTTTTTTGCTGTTGTCATAATAGGGTACAACGCTTATGCAAAAATAACGCGCATAAAATATGATTCAGGTGAGCCTATTAAAGATATTTCAACTGAAAACGATCAAAA
>CAZVEC010000018.1:0-5542 GCA_964626035.1 uncultured Candidatus Saccharibacteria bacterium | reverse complement strand
ATGTCAGTACCGAAGGGGTTAAACACCACCATCAGCAAATGAGCGACCAGCGGATTTTTGTAGAAGCATTAAGAATGCTCGGGGATACCGAATCCGTGAACAAGATGATCAAAACTCATCCAAATATCTGGCTCTAAGCGAACAATCTCTTTCCGGATTAGAGCAACTTATAGACAATACTGCGAGTGATGTGAACGAACAGGCCACAGAAAACATTCTGCCGGAAACGGAAGTTGTTCCCGACCCAGCGCAAATTGAAGCGGAAAGAAAGCAATCACTCCTTGCATCTGTCCGACATTTAGAAAGACCGAGCGCAGTCAAGGGCGTATATATGACTGGGTGGGCGGCCGGAACAGGCAGCTTCCGAAAAAGTATATTAAGTTTGATTGATGAAACTGAACTCAATTCGGTGATCATCGATGTGCAGGATTACTCAGGTAAAATTTCATTTCCGGTCATGGATCCTGTTCTTATTGAGACAGGAGCGGCCGAAAAACGCATTCCGGACATCATTGAATTCATTAATACTCTACACGACAAAAATATTTATGTAATAGGCCGTATCACCGTCTTTCAAAATCCGTACTTTTCCAAAAAGAATCCGGAGTTGGCTGTAAAAAAAACAAGCGACAAAACTCAAATTTGGAAGGATAAAAAAGGCTTGAGCTATATCGATCCGGGCGCCAAGGAGTATTGGGATTATATTATTTCACTTTCAAACGAAGGTTATCGCTTCGGCTTCGATGAAATAAATTTCGATTATATCCGTTTTCCATCAGATGGAAATATGAAGGATATTTATTATCCATATTCAGATGGCAGGATTAAAGCTGAGGCGTTAAAGGAATTTTTTGTCTATCTTCATGAGAACTTGTCGGGTGGTGGAATGAAAACTTCCGCAGATTTGTTTGGAATGACGATGACAAACCCCGATGATCTCGGCATTGGTCAGATTCTAGAAAATGCGGCACCATACTTCGACTACATCGCTCCGATGGTCTATCCGTCACACTGGGCAAGCGGTGCACTCGGCATCGACAAGCCCGCAAAATATCCATATGAGGTTGTCAAAATTTCAATGCAAAAGGGTGCAGAAAGACTAAAGGCGATTGGCGAGGATCCGAAGAAGCTTGTGCCATGGCTTCAGGATTTCAATTTGGGCGCTATTTATACGGCCGATATGGTCAGAAAGCAGATACAAGCGACATACGATGCAGGGCTAGATTCATGGATGCTTTGGGATCCAAAAAATACGTACACCCGCGATGCACTACTAAAAGAGCCAGGTGAACAAGCTATGGCTATTGAATGAAAAATTTGATAAATTGAAAATATATGCAAAAAATAATTAAAAAAATTACATATGCCTTTTTTGCGCTCGTTATATTTGCCGGTTTTTTTCTACTTGGTGTATTTGTAGGTGTTGCTAAACAACCGGAAATATCAAAAATTAATAATGTTTCAAACAAGGAAATTCCTACAGCTATCGCATCAAGTGAAAATATTGATTTTGATCCATTCTGGAAAGCATGGAATATAATAAATGAAAAATATCCTAATGTTAAGCCAATTTCAGGACAAGATAAAGTTTGGGGTGCAATTTCCGGACTCGCAGGATCATTAAATGACCCATATACAGTTTTTTTTCCTCCGCAGGAAAATAAACTCTTCAAAGAAAGCATTAATGGAGAATTTGGAGGAGTCGGCATGGAAGTGGGCATGAAAGACAAAATCCTAACAGTAATCGCTCCGCTTAAGGATACCCCGGCTTTTCGCGCCGGAATAAAATCCGGTGATAAAATAATCAAAATTGACGACAAATCCACCGCTGATATGAGTGTAGATAAAGCTGTTTCACTTATAAGGGGAGAAACGGGTACTAAAGTTACTTTAACTGTTATTCGAGATGAGGAAAGTGAGCCTCTTGAAATTTCTATAATCCGTGAAATAATAAAGATACCGACTCTTGAAACGGAAAAAAGGAGTGATGGAATTTTTGTGATTAAGCTTTATAATTTTTCAATAAATTCTCCATCCCTATTTAGAAAAGCTCTTAAAGAATTTGCATTATCAAAATCAACAAAAATGATTTTAGATATGAGAGGCAATCCGGGTGGATTCCTTGAAGCTTCTATAGATATCGCAAGTTGGTTCCTTCCAATAGGTAAATCAGTGGTAATAGAGGATTTTGGAGACAAATTACCGGAAAAAATTCACAGAAGTAAAGGATACGATATATTCAATAAAAATTTCAAGCTAATTGTCTTAGTGGATGGCGGTTCTGCTTCGGCATCTGAAATTTTAGCTGGTGCGCTCAAAGATCATGGAGTTGGATTATTGGTAGGAGAAAAAACATTCGGCAAAGGTTCCGTGCAGGAACTAATTGATATTACGCCTGATACAGCCTTAAAAATCACAATTGCAAAATGGCTCACGCCAGGTGGAACATCTATTTCCGAACAGGGTCTCAAGCCGGATATTGAAGTCAAAATCACGAAAGAGGACATCGATGCAAAACGCGATCCCCAAATGGATAAAGCTATAGAAATACTAAAATAACTGAACATGAAAATTATTTTACTTAAAGACGTGCCTAAAGTTGGCAGGAAATATGATATCAAGGAGGTCAGCGATGGCTATGCTTTAAACGCGCTTATTCCCCAAAAATTGGCTGAAAAAGCTACACCGGAAAAAATTACTAAATTAGAAAAAGTAAAGAAAGAAACGCTAATAAGCAAAGAAGCTGAAGAAAAGGAACTTGTGAAATCTCTGCAGGCAATTAAGGGTATCGAGCTTATAATGAAGGCGAAAGCATCCGACCTGCCTGCCGGCAAGGCAGGTAAAGGACATCTTTTTTCAAGTATTCATAAAAAAGACATGATAGAAAAAATGAAAAAAGATTACAATATATCATTAAATGAGGAAGCTATAAAAATAGATGCAATTAAAGAAATTGGCGAATTTGAAGTACCTATCGAAGTAAACGGTAAAAAATCTTCATTCAAATTGATAGTCGAGAAAGAAAATTAAGCCATATGAACAGGACCTTTTTTTCAAAAAATAAAGAGGATTATGTGGAGCTTCTGACGGCAGTTGGCATTGTTTTCATTTTATATGTCATTCTAAAAAAATCAGGAATTCTTGATTTTAATTTTTCTTTTTCAGACAAACCTGAACTGCCTATCGTGGCCTTAATAGGTCTCACTGCGGGAATTTCTACTTGCATGGCATTAGTCGGCGGGCTTGTGCTTGGAGTCGCCGCGCGCTTTTCTGAAAAACATCCAAACTCCAAGCCACTAGAAAAATTCAAACCACATCTTTTTTTTAATTTAGGTAGAATCATCGGTTTTGGAATCTTCGGCGGAATAATCGGAATACTTGGAAGCTTGTTTACGTTTTCAAGTTCACTATACGGTCTTTTAATTGCATTTGTAGCCATAATCATGCTCATTTTAGGTCTAAAATTAATAGATATTATTCCCGGCATCCAAAGACTTGGGATTACTTTGCCGATCGGCATAGCTAGAAAATTTAATCTTCATGAATCAAAAAAGCATTATTCGCATACCGGCACAATAATAGCCGGAGCTCTCACTTTTTTTTTACCGTGCGGTTTTACTCAGGCTATGCAACTTTATGCTGTTTCAACTGGTAATTTCATTCAAGGAGCTTTAATTATGTCAGTCTTTGCATTAGGCACAACTCCGGGGCTTTTGGGGATTGGTGGATTAAGCGCTTGGGTAAAAGGTTCATTCGGGCGACACTTTTATAAATTTGCCGGTGTTGTAGTAATAGCCTTAGGTTTGCTTAATCTTCAAGGAGGCCTTACTTTGGCTGGAATCAACCTGCCAAAAATAAACTTTGAAACACGGCAAAATAACAACGAAGCATTTATTCCTGAGATTATTGATGGGAAGCAAATTGTAAAAATAGAACAATACGCCGGTGGGTATTATCCAAATGAAATTACCATCAAGAAAAATATTCCCGTGAAGCTTATTGTGACATCCACCAATACTTACACCTGCGCATCACAAATGACTATACCTAAATTGGGCATATATAAAAATCTTAAACTTGGCGACAATGAAATAGAATTTACGCCCGAACGAACAGGACCAATTGTTTTTACTTGTACTATGGGAATGTTTAGTGGCTTTTTTAATGTTGTTGATTAATAATAATAATGATATATTCAAACTAATGAAAAAAAGCTTATCAATAATCATATTGGCCATTTTTGTATCCTTTGCTGTTTTTGGGGCTTTTACCATGATTGGAATGACAGATCATAATGATAACTGCTGGGCAAAATCTGCCAATGGTCTGATTTGTCCTGAAGGCATGAAACCGATCGATGAAATAAATTTTCACTCGAATGCGCTAGCAAAATTTTCTGTAGCTATTTTTCAAAACATGTTATTGCTTTCACTGTTCGCAACAATGCTATTTGTCATAAACAGGTCTTCAATGAAGGATTTATTTGCAACATTAGGCCTACCAGCATTTAATTTTCGTTTCATAAATGATAATTCAAAGCTAAATCGAAGCAAATTCACTCGTTGGCTTTCGATTTTAGAAAATAGCCCGTCTAATATAAATACGGTATAGAACAAATCTTCCCTTCGAAGCAAGATTTTTTCTATACTTTTGAAATCCCATTTGAGGGATTTTTTACTATTTAATTTTCTAAAATTATCATGAAAAATAAAAATACAATAATATCAATTATCACAATAATTATAATTTTTGCCGGCTTAATATTCATTGCCAAACCAAATCAGAATAAGAATGAAAAAGCTGATGCGGCACCAATAGCTGTTTCGTCAGCATCGGCTCTTGAAGCAGCTGAGACTTTTTTCAATTTTGAGGATGTTTCAATGGCAAACGGAAAAGTCAGACATGAATTTAAAGTTAAAAATAACACAGTTAATCCGATAAATATTGCCAAACTTTATACTTCTTGCATGTGCACATCTGCTTCAATTACAGTCGGTGAAAATAAAAAAGGACCGTTCGGCATGCCGGGACATGCGGCAGTGCCAAAGGCTAATATGCTGATAGGTGCTGGCGAAGAGGCTATAATTACAGCCGAATTCGATCCGAATGCCCATGGTCCTGCGGGAGTAGGTCGAATAGAAAGAGAAATTTATCTTGAAGACGATGCTGGCGCTAAAACTACATTAAAGTTTGAAGCCACCGTTAAACCTTAACTATGGAAAATGAAGATAACAAAAATTGCTGTTTAGAAGATAATAATAAACCAAGGTCAAAAAATATATGGTGGCTGATTATTGCCGCTTTTATAGTGATTGGACTAGCGGTTCTACTTAAGAATTATTCCGGCGCTGCATCAATAATTTGGAATATTAGTGATGGAGGCAAATGGCTCCTACCGCTTATCGGAATTACGGCTCTTGTAGACAGCATCAATCCTTGCGCGTTTTCTATTCTTCTTTTGACCATCGCTTTTCTTCTCTCCATTGGGCGAATGCGCTCAAGTATATTGAAAATTGGCGGAATTTATATTTTCGGAGTTTTC
>CAZVEC010000017.1:0-15232 GCA_964626035.1 uncultured Candidatus Saccharibacteria bacterium | reverse complement strand
ATGAAGTTGAAGCAAAGTTTAAGAGCGCAAGATTAATAATAATGCCAAATAGAGGCAGTGGAATGGTGGCAGGCAGTTCTATTCGTGATATATTGAAATTAGCCGGACTTCGTGATGTTACCGCTAAGATTTTATCAGGCAGTAAAAACAAATTAAACATTGCAAGAGCGGCGATTAACGCACTGAAACAACTCTAAGTCATGAAAACATAAAAACACAGAAAACACTAAGAATTAATTTTACTTTCTGTGCTCAAGTGCTTTCATTGCTTTTGTGAAAAATTATGCAATTACATCAACTAAAAAGAAATACTCCAAATAGAAAGTCTAAGTATATTGGACGCGGTGGTAAGCGTGGAAAAACCTCAGGCCGTGGCACCAAGGGTCAATTAGCCCGTTCTGGAAGAAAACTTCGTCCGGAACTACGTGATATTATTAAGAAGCTTCCAAAATTGAGAGGTTATAGTTTTGCTTCCTTTCAGAAAAAATATGCTTTGATAGATTTAGCAAGAATTGATAAGGCTTTTAAAGATGAAGAAGAAGTAAATTTAATTTCTCTTCACAAAAAAGGTTTAGTGAAAAAGTTTAAGGGTACTATCCCGAATGTTAAAATATTGGCTGATGGTGATTTGTCTAAAAAAATTACTGTAAAAGGAGTCTCAGTTTCTGATAGCGCTAGAGTTAAGATCGAGAAAGCAGGAGGAAAGATAAGCGAAGAAAGTACAAAAAAGCAGAAAACACAACCTGTAAAAACACAACCTGTAAAAACACAGCCTGTAAAAAAGCAAACAAAAAGTAAAAAAAAGTAATTTTATTTTCTGTGAATAGATAATTTAAGTGTCTTTGTTAAATATCATGAATTTCTTTAGCAAACTAAAATTAATGTTTTTGGACCCAAGCCTTCGCAGGAAGACAATTTTTACTTTGTCTGCTTTGGCTATTTTTAGATTACTGGCTGCTATTCCGATTCCGGGAATCGACCCGCTTAAATTGCAAGAATTTTTGACTAATAACGATTTCTTGGGAATATTGAATATTTTTTCTGGCGGTGGTTTGTCTAATCTTTCCATTATAATGCTTGGTGTCGGACCATATATTACATCTTCGATCATCATGCAGCTTCTTACCATCATGGTTCCGTCTCTTAAGGCGCTTTATCACGAGGAGGGAGAAATCGGCCGCCGCAAATTCACCCAGTATTCCAGATTAATCACGATCCCGCTCGCCCTCATTCAAGGATTTGGCTTGATGGTCTTGCTTTCAAATCAGGGAGTTATAGACAATCTTTCAGTTTTTGATAAAGGTTTGAACTTGGTCGTGATAACGGCAGGTTCGATGCTCGTGATGTGGATCGGTGAATTGATTTCTGAGTTTGGAATCGGCAACGGAGTTTCTCTTCTTATTTTTGCCGGTATTGTGGCAAGTATTCCTTCAAATATCAGTCAGTTGCTCTTTACGTTTGATAAATCTCAAATTCCTCTTTACTTGGCTTTCTTGGTTGTGGCTGTGCTTATTGTCGCGGCTGTGGTTTATATCACTGAAGCGGAGCGTCCGATTCCTGTCACGTATGCCAAAAGGATACGCGGAGCCAAAATGTATGGCGGTGTTTCCACCTATATACCTCTTCGAGTAAATCAGGCCGGTGTGATTCCAATTATCTTTGCTCTCTCAATTCTTCTTTTTCCGCAGATGATTGCGAATTTCTTGGCTGGTGTAAATAATGTTGTGCTTCAAAAAATCGGTGCTTTTCTTTCAGGTTTCATTCAGACACAGTGGCTTTACGGAATATTTTACTTCTTGCTTGTTTTTGTCTTTACTTATTTTTATACGGCAGTTACATTCGATCCGCAGTCTCTTTCTACTAATCTTCAAAAAAATGGAGCTTTTATTCCGGGTATAAGGCCGGGCCAGTCAACTGCCGAGCATATTTCAAAAATTTTAACTCGTATCACTTTAGTTGGCGGTCTTTTCTTAGGTACTATCGCTATCTTGCCGCTTATTATGCAGTCTATTACTGGAGTGAATACTTTGGCTATCGGCGGCACAGCACTCCTTATCGTCGTTTCTGTGGTTATTGATCTTGTTAAAAAAGTCGAGGCCCAGATCTCGATGAGGGAGTACTAGTTACGAAAACATAAAAACACAGAAAACACGAAAGCACAGAGAATGAATTTTTTGCTTTATGTGTTCAGGTGTTTTCTGTGCTTATATTATAAAATGCCTCCTCAAACCTACATTTTCATCGGCCGAAGCGGATGTGGCAAGGGTACTCAATCCGAGCTTCTGCAAAAATATATCAAAGAAAATGATCCGGAAAAACGGACAGTTTTTTATTTGGAGTCAGGTGATAAATTTCGCGAATTTATTTCTTCTTCCGGACATACTGCCTCGCTTGCGCGCGAAATTTCTCAAACAGGCGGACTTCAGCCGGCATTTTTGGCAGTCCATATTTGGTCGCATCTTATGATCGAGCAGATGGAAGGGAATAAACATGTCATTATAGACGGCAGTCCAAGAAAGTTAGATGAAGCCAAGATTTTGAGTGAAGCTTTGAATTTTTACGGCAGAAAGCCGACGGTTGTTTATATGAATGTCTCCCGTGCTTGGGCCGAAGACAAACTTATTAAAAGGGGCAGAGCTGATGATATTAGGAAAGAAGACATACAAAGGAGATTGGATTGGTTTGATCGCGATGTCATGCCGACAGTGGAATATCTTAAGGGATTGTCCCTAGCTCCGCAGGATGGAGGGACTGTCCCCGCTGTGTATTTTTTAGATATAAATGGCGATCAGACAATTGATGAAGTGCATAGAGAAATAATTTCAAAATTATATTAAATTATGGAAAAAGAATATGATCCAAATTATATTGCAGAGAAAGTTTACTTCCAAGTAGGACAAAAGGCTATTATTTGGAATAGTGATAAAAAAATTCTTCTCTTAAAACGTTCAGGAATTGCAGGTGGTAAATGGTCATTTCCCGGGGGCGGTCTTGAAAAAGGTGAAGGGGCTATTGAATCTATAAAGCGGGAAATTAAGGAAGAAACTAATCTTGATTGTTCAGATTTCAAAGTTTATTATATACATACTAGTAACTCAAATAGTGATGAATCTGGCATAATCATTGGTTATGAGTGTCAATTTTCTGGTGAGGTTAAACTTAATTGGGAACATGGTGAATATAGATGGATTTTTCCTAAAGATGCATTGGAATTTGAATTAACTCCACATGCTCGGATTTTATTGGAATATCATGTCAAGGCCCGGCCTTGACATGGAATATGGATGGCATATTATTAGGTTATATGCCGATCAGAAAAACAATTATTGCGCCGAATGAATATTATCATTGCTATAATAGAGGTACCGATAAGCGCAAAATATTCTTGACCAATAAAGACCATCTTCGTTTTGTGGCATTACTCTATATTTGTAACAGTGATAAAGCGATCCATATTAGTAATAATAAATCTAAATCTCTAATTGAGTTGTTTGATGCTGAACGGGGTGAGCCATTGGTAGCTATTGGCGCTTGGTGTTTGATGCCGAATCATTTTCATCTATTACTTAAGGAAACAAAAGAAGGAGGAATTGGTAAGTTTATTAATAAATTACTTACAGCCTACAGTATGTATTTTAATATTAAAAACCACAGAAAAGGAACCTTGTTTGAAGGACGATTTAAGGCTGAACATGCTGATGAAGATAGATATCTAAAATATCTATACTCATACATTCATCTAAACCCAGCAAAACTGATAGACTCCAAATGGAAAGAAAGTGGACTAAAAGACTATTCAAAAACCAAAAAATTTTTAGATAATTATGAATTTTCAAGTTATTTTGATTTTATAGGAATTAAAAGGCCACAGAATAAAATTTTAAAAAAAAATGAATTTCCAAATTATTTTAAAACTATGAAGAATTTTGATAAAGAAATTTCCGAATGGCTTTCTTATGGCAAAGAATTTCTATATCAAGGCCGGGCCTTGATATAGAATAATATATATGACTACAATGCTTCAAAAGTGGGGTAATGGTTTAGGGATTAAGATTCCAAAGAAGTTGTCTGACAAGTTGGGTTTTTATGTCGGCAAACCAGTTAATGTGAGTGGAGATTCTGGGAAAATTATTATTGAACAGGGAAGAAAAAGAGCTTTAAAGAAAATTGATATTAAAAAAATGTTAAAAAGTTATAATCAAAAAACTCGCCCAAAATTAATTCAATAAGGCATGATTATTATTAAAACAAAAGAAGAAATAGAAATTATGCGCGAAGGCGGCAGGAGACTGGCCGCTATTTTGCAAAATGTGAAAGAAAAAATTAAGCCGGGCGTGAGTACTAAAGAATTAGACGATTACACTCGTGAACTTATTAAAGACGGCGAGCAGCCCGCCTCCGCACAAGGATCCGGCGAGGCGAAGGATGAGCCAGCATTTCTTAATTATAAACCGGCAGGAGTAAAGCGTCCTTATCCGGCGGCGTTGTGTGTGTCGGTTAATGAAGAAGTAGTGCACGGCATACCAAGCCCAGATCGAATTTTAAAAGAAGGAGATATAGTTTCGATTGATTGTGGGCTAAAACATAATGGTCTTTTTACAGATCATGCCATTACGGTGCCGGTGGGAGAAATTTCAAAAGAAGCAAAAAAACTAATCGCTGTTACAGAGGAGGCTTTGTATATTGGTATAAAAGCAGCTCGAGTTGGAGGTCGTATTGGCGATATCGGCGAGGCGATTGAAAAATTTGTCGCTCCGCACGGCTATGGGATTGTAAGAGTCTTAAGCGGCCATGGTGTCGGGAAAAAGATCCACGAGGATCCTTATGTGCCGAATTATGGCGAAAAGGGTACAGGGCCTAAAATTGTAGAGGGTATGACCATTGCCATCGAGCCAATGCTCACTCTAGGCACGGACGACGTAATGCTTCATTCGGATGAGTACACATATTCCACAACTGATAAATCCTTGTCCGCTCATTTTGAGCATTCTATTGCCATCACAGAACGGGGCCCTCAAATATTGACCAAAAATTAAATTATTGACATTTTGATAAAAAATGCTTATACTATCGGCAGTTAACGATCATTAGGATTTATTATTAAATTAAATAAAAAAATTATGAAAAAGCAAAAAGGACAATTTGATCCAACATATCCGCATCATATTAAGGGTTCTCCGGCTCAGCAAGAAATGAGACAAAAGGAGCAAGTTTTTAAGGACTATGAGAAGCAATTAGAAAAAGAAGTTAAAATTATTAAGGAAGTATCCAAAGAATCAATTAATGATAAAATTGATAATCTTTTTGCTGGAGATCTAAATAAGATAAAAGAAAGACAGGAATATTTAAGAGAATTGAAAAAAAATTTACCTCTATATTTGAATTCAGGTGATCTTCTTGAGGTTGGTAAACAACTTGCTTCTACTCAAGAAATAATAAAAAGCAAAGTTGATTTTGAAGAAAGATGGAAAAAGCATTTGTCGGATTCTAAAGATTTAAAAGAGTTAATTGCAAAAGCAGATAATGCAAAAATACTTGAAATTTATAAAGCTAAGAAAAATGAACTTTTAGAAGAAGAAATTGCCCTAATGGAAGAAGACAAGCTTTTAAGAGAAATTGGCAAGACTAAACAAAAGGAATTAACTGGAGGATTGAAAGATGAAGTAAATATGTTAGCCAAGAAAGATATTTCACCAAAAAAAGTAATTGATGCTGCTTTGGAGCTTTCTGGTTATCAATACCGGTTTATAGATGAACATCCGGATTTAGCAAAAAAAATAAATTTTAAACCTTACCAAGTATCTGTCGGCAAGATCATTGAAGTTATGGAGGAACAAGAGATCACCAGGAAACTTTTAGAAATGAAAAAAAATATAAAAAAAGTTGCAGCTGAATAGAGTGAGCCTGAAATTATAAAATAAAAAAGTCCCGCTTAGGCAGGACTTTTTTGTTTTGTGGAGAAGAATAACTTAATTTTTTGAACAATTCTTTTATACCAATTGTTTTTAACCATTTGTTGCCCACCCGGATCAGGATTCAAAAGGGTGTAATTGCAATTTACTGTTACTTCCAGTGAAATAAATTCAGCTTCTGCTTCTTTGAAATTCAACTTTGAATTTATTTCGTAGCATTTTTTGCAGGCAAAGGCGGGAAAAGCAATAAGAAAATGCTTAAAGTCATTAGATTCAACTCCGTTTTGTTGAAAATTGACATTATTATCATTTAAATAATCAGCCTTATAGATGATCTTTGCATCATCGATGTTTTTGGCTCTGATAATATATTTGCTTAACGCAACAAGGTTATGGTGCCAATGATAATCTCCACATTCCTGACAATATCGATGCACGCAATCAAGTTCGGTGAACGACATTGTCTTCATCATATTGAGTAGTGTTCTCATGACAAAGAATGTTAAATTTCTCTTAAATTAAACCAATATTATTGTTATTTGTCAATGTAATTATTCAAAAAACAATGAAATTCTTGCTTTGTCAAGCTTTGAAATATTTCTGTTATTAACAAGTGCTTGGTATATAGATTACTATATATCAACTGCGTCCCGCCTGCCATCGCCTAAATGCTGATTCCTCGATAAAAAGATTATTGTAAAATTCTTTACTTAATTTATACAATCACTGTAATCGCTCTGGCATTGGCGGGCAGGTCGGACATTAAGCAAATAAATTTGCTTATGCTCCTCACTTGTTGATATATAGATTACTATATATCAACTGCGTTCGGATGAACCAAAATCAAGCAAGATTTGCTTTTGCTTCACTCCTCACTTGTTGATATAATAGCATCAATGCCTGAAGCGCTTACTTTTAAAGAAACACCTAAGTTTAAGAGCCCCGAAGAAGAGCTTTCTTTTTTACGTGGGGAGCTTGAGCGCCGCGAAAAGGAGTTAACTGCAGAGGAAGTTATAAAGACTAAAGAAGAGGTGGCCAAAGAGGTGATTCAAACATACAAAGAAGTGAAGCCTGAACAGGTCTTGCCTGCGGAAAAAATTATACCAAAAGCTGAAGCTGAAAAAATTGTGCTTCGCCTTACCCCAGAACCGCATGACAAGAAAATGGAAGAGCTTTTGGCAGTCCTTATGCAAAAGGGAATAAAAAATGCCATGTCTTTGGCTGAGGGATTTAATAATCCTCACATTGATGATGATTTTCATCGTTTCTTAGTGGAATATTTGCATACAATCGGAAATATTCCCGGCCTAAAAGAGGGCACTCCTTTGGATAAAGCTCTTAAGATGACTCTTTTTGAAATTACCCTGCCGGAACAGGCCCCGGATAAAGAAAAAGGCTTCAAAGAATTTCTAGGCGCAATGGAGCAATTTTATGCCGGCATGCAGTCCATGGCGGACAATCGTGATAATTGGGGCAAGAATTATTTTACATTAGAGGTTGCTCTTTCAAATAATGCCAGTCAGGTGGTGGTTTATGCCGCCGTGCCTACAGCTAAAAAAGATTTATTTGAAAAACAAATTCTAGCTTTTTATTCGGATGCTAAAGTGCATGAAGTAGTGGATGATTATAATATTTTTAACGAGAGTGGCGGATCAGTCGGCGCATACGCCAAGCTTTATGAAGCGCCGGTTTTGCCTATTCGCACTTATGACAAATTAGAACATGATCCGATAAATTCAATATTGAATATTTTTTCAAAATTAAAACATGAAGGTGAAGGAGCGGCTATTCAATTTGTAGTTACGCCGGCAGGAGATAAATTTACGAGAGGCTTTACTAAAGTATTAAGCAGCTTGAAGGAAGGAAAAACACTTAAGCAATCAATGGAGGTTTTTAGCGCTTTTGACAGGCAATTTGGCCGAGCGGTCAAAGAGCTTATTTTTGGAGTCAAAAAGAAAGAAGAAAAAGAAAAAAAGATCGACGATATTGCAGTGGAAAAGGTTAGTGAAAAAATAAAAAGCACAATCGTCAATTCAACTATTCGAATAATTGCTTCAGCCGAAAACGAAGATAGGGCTAATCAAATTGTTACGGAACTTGAATCATCCTTTAATCAATTCTCAGAGCCGGGCGGCAATAGTTTTACATTTAGTAAAATAAAAGGCGGCGAGCTTAAGGATCTTTTGCATGAATTTGCTTTCCGACTTCCATCTGAAAAAGAGAATATTGCTTTGAATTTGAAAGAGCTTTCAACAGTGTTTCATTTCCCAATAGGCGTGGGCCAGCATCAATTGAAAATGGCTAAAGCAGGTATTGCGCCGGCTCCGTTTGATATGCCGACCGAAGGAATTATTTTGGGTTACAACGAATATCGCGGAGTCAGAAAAGAAATTAGAATGACTCCGGATGACAGAATGCGTCATTTGTACGTGATCGGCCAGACTGGTACCGGTAAGTCGACTATTTTAGTAAATATGATGATACAAGACATAATAAATGGAGACGGCTGTTGTTTTATTGATCCGCATGGATCTGATGTTCAATCGATATTAAGCTATATTCCAAAGGAAAGAATTGATGATGTTATATATTTTGAGCCGACGGCACTGGAGCGTCCTTTTGGCCTTAATTTTCTGGAATTTGATCCAAAATATCCGGAACAAAGAGGTTTTTTGATTAACGAACTTCTTTCCATTTTTAAGCAACTCTATGGAAAAGGCAGCCCTGAATCAATGGGTCCGGCTTTTGAGCAATATTTTAGGAATTCGACTCGTTTAGTCATGGAACACCCTGAATCCGGCAATACTCTTCTTGAAATTTCGAGAGTTCTCACAGATGATGAATTTAGAGCTATGAAACTTGCTAATGCTAAAGATCCAATCTTAAAACAGTTTTGGGAAATGGCTGAGAAAACAACGGGCGAAGGAGCGCTTGCTAACTATGGCCCGTATATCACAAATAAATTTGACTCATTTCTCACCAATGATATTATGAGGCCGATCGTTCTTCAGGAAAAATCATCCTTTAATATACGTGAAATTATGGATAATAAAAAGATTCTTTTGGTTAATTTAGCTAAAGGAAAACTTGGTGAAATTAATGCCAACTTGCTTGGTCTAATTCTTGTGAGTAAGATTCAAATGGCGGCGCTTTCTCGCGTAGATATGTTTGGCAAGAAGATGAGTGATTTCTATCTTTACATTGATGAGTTTCAAAATGTGACTACTGATTCGATTGCTTCAATTTTATCTGAAGCCAGAAAATATCGCTTATCTTTGAATGTTGCTCATCAATTTATTGCTCAACTTCAGGATAATATTAAAGACGCTGTGTTTGGTAACGTTGGATCAACAGCAGTTTATCGTGTCAGTACTGAAGACGCTGAATATTTGGCCAAAAGATACGAACCGACATTTCATGCTTCAGATATAATGAAGCTTGATATGTTTACTTCATATGTTAATATGCTGGTGCGCGGAGTGCCGGTTAAGCCATTTAATATGTTTTCTGATTACAAAAAGAGGCCTCAAAATAATGAAAGTACTGTGGATGACTTAAAACAACTTTCATCTTTGAAGTATGGCCGCGATCGGCAAGAAATTGAAGACGAAATTATGGCGAAATATAACCTTTAACTAATAACTAATAACTAATAACTAATAACATGACAAAATTAAATGAAGAAAAATCATTAATAATAATTAAGCCGGATGCCATGCAGAGAAACTTGATGGGGGAGATTATTCATCGTTTTGAACGAAAAGGTTTAAAAATTGTCGGGCTTAAAATGATGAGAATTAGTGACGTGATAGTGGAGGAACATTATATTCATCATAAAGAAAAACCATTTTTTAAAGATTTGAAAAAATTTATGCAATCATCGCCTGTGGTGGTAATGGCTCTGGCCGGTGTTAATGCTGTTTCTGCTATTCGTTTGATTGTGGGCCCTACAAAAGGTTATGAAGCTGATGCTGGAAGCATAAGAGGAGATTTTTCCATGAGTGGACAGTCAAATATTGTTCATGCTTCAGATTCTCCCGAAAATGGAGAAATTGAAATAAAAAGATTTTTTAAATCTGAAGAAATTTTTGATTATGAAAAAGAGGGTATATATTATTTATACTCAGAACATTTGGGAGGATAAAAATTAAGCATATTTTATTTATCGTATCTGCTCACATCTAGTTATTAGCAAAAGGCGTGCAAATAAAAGAAATTCGGGAGGACCCCCGGGGTTAAAGATGCCCCAACCCCGGGGGTCGAGGAGAATTTTTTTTATTTGCACGCTTTTTCATGGGTGTGATCACTTACTATTTATCTGCTTGCCTAATTTACTTTTTTTGTGTTTTATTTTTTTATCCACATTTGCCTAAATGAAGAAGCTCGCTATAATGTAAGTAGGGTCATTTGAGAGTATTACCTAGAACAACACGTATTTGGGAGCTCGGAGTTATCTTTGGTTTAGGCCTAGGATACAGGGCACCCACCTAGTTATCTACTAGGGTAATACCTCTCAAATGGCCCTAAAAAAGAATCCCTAAAAGGGATTTTTTCTTTTATGTAGTAGAATATACTGTATAGTTGAATTTATATGCAAAATAAAACACTAAAAAAAATAGTAGTATTGATTATTTTTATTTTCATAGTCAATACTTTGGCCATGAAATTCCACTGGTATTACACTTTTTGGTGGTTTGATCTCGTTATGCATTTTTTAGGCGGTTTTTGGGTGGGTTTATCTGCATTATGGCTTATATTTTTAAGATTTAAGGTCATTAATTCATTATTTTTAGAGCGTTTATTGCCAATTTTTATAGTTTCCTTTTTATCGGTGTTATTAGTTGGAATTTTATGGGAATTTTTTGAAATTAGTATTGATACATTGATAACATTTAATCCTCAGGATCTCACTGATACTCTATCTGATTTAGTCATGGATTTGATTGGCTCATTTGTCGCATCGATGTATTTTATTTTTAAAATAAATAATAATAAGGTATAATTTAAACATGTCTCGCAAAGTAAAAATAACTTTTTGTTCAGGAGCTCATGAAGTAACAGGGGCTAATTTTTTATTTGAAGTATATCCTTCGACAGGCTCAGGACGGCCAAGCCGAAAATATTTAATTGATTGTGGTCTTATACAAGGTTCTAAAATGGCTGAACGTGAAAATTGGGAGCCTTTTTCATATGATCCGACTCAGATAGATTATTTATTTATTACTCATGCACATATTGATCATGTGGGACGAATACCAAAAATTATCAATGACGGCTTTAAAGGTCAAATATTTTCAACTTTGCCTACCAGAGAAATTGCAAAATTCATGATTGAAGATACGGGAAATATACTAGGTAAGGATAAATTAGACGGATTAGATAAAATATATTCTAAAGAAAATTTTGAAAAAGCTTTTTCGTTATGGAAGGGTTTTGAATATCATGAAACTATTAAATTAGATGAAGGCGTTACTGTCACTTTTAGAGACGCTGGGCATATTTTAGGTTCAGCTATGGCAGAGTTTAATGTTGATGGCAAAAAATTTGTTTTTACTGGGGATCTGGGAAATTCACCATCACCCTTACTCAAAGATACAGAAATGCTATCCGATACGGATTATTTGATTATGGAGAGCGTCTATGGCGATCGTAATCATGAATCGCGCGATCAAAGAAAAGATATGCTTGAAGATGCTATAGAGGACACTGTGAAAAGAAAGGGTGTGCTTCTTATGCCTACTTTTTCTCTTGAGCGCAGTCAGGAGCTGCTTTTTGAAATTGATTCAATGATAGAAGGCAACAGAATTCCTTTAACTCCTGTTTTTTTGGATTCTCCACTTGCCATCAAATTAACTTCAGTGTTTAAAAAATTTAGCTATTGTTTTAATGATAAAATTAATGAAATGATTAAAAAAGGTAACGATATTTTTATGTTTCCCGGACTTCTTTCCACAGAGGAGACAGAACAGTCTAAGATGATTGTAAGAATGGCTAAGCCAAAAGTGATTATTGCGGGTTCTGGCATGTCTTCTGGTGGCAGAATTGTGCATCACGAGAAGGCTTATTTGCCGGACTCAAATAATATGCTGCTTCTGACGGGTTATCAAACCCCCGGCACTTTAGGCTGGCATATTCAAAATGGTGAAAAAACGGTCAGAATTGCAGGTGAAGAAATTACAGTTAGAGCTGAAGTTAGAAGAATCGATGGCTATTCTGGTCATAAGGATTCAGATAATTTGCTTAAATTCGTGCAAAATACTTCCGAGACGATTAAAAAAGTTTTCGTGGTCATGGGCGAACCTAAATCTTCGATGTTTTTAGCTCAGAAATTAAGGGATAATTTGGGTATAGATGCTTATGTGCCGGAAAAGGGAGAGAGTGTGGAGATAGAGCTATAAAACACATAAAGCAAAAAAGCACAGAAAACATAAAAGCAAAAAATAAATACATGACAGAATTTCAAAATAAATTAAAGGGCAAGATGGATGAATATGCTCATTTGGTGTACAGGGTTACTAGGTTTTTTCCAAAAGAAGAGATGTATAGTGCAACTTCTCAATTAAGGAGGGCTGCATTATCTGTAATATTAAATTACATAGAAGGTTATGCAAGAAGAAGACCAGCAGTTCAATTGAATTTTTATGAAATTTCTTTTGGTTCTTTGAAGGAATCTAAGTATTTATTTGAGTTTTCAAAAGATGAGAGTTTTGTAAATGAAAAAGATTTCCGGGACGCTATATTTGTTGCTGATGAGATAGGTGCTATGCTGTGGTCAGAAATAACAAAATTAGAAAATTTTCTTAATAAATAATTCTTACTCCAATTCTCGTGCTTTCTGTGCTTTTATGCTTTTATGTTTTCTGTTATACTTAAACTATGATTTCAAGCGAAGAAAAACACGCACACAAAAGATTTAAGTTTTGCGTCTCTGGAGCTGCTGAGACTGGACATTGCGGTCCAAACGCACTCGATAAGGCAAAAGAGCTTGGCCGTGAAATAGTGCGTCAGGGCGGAGTTTTGGTAACTGGCGCGACCACCGGTTTTCCTTTTTGGTCAGCTATAGGCGCTAAAGAAGAGGGCGGTGTGTCTGTAGGCCTTTCTCCTGCCGCTACAGAACAAGAACATACTGGTGTTTATCGCTTGCCGGTTGATTATATGGATTTGATTATTTATACCGGATTTGGCTACACCATGCGTGATATTTTACTTACGCGTTCCACTGATGCTGTTTTTTTGGGATGCGGGCGAATCGGCACAATACATGAATTTACTGTGGCCTTTGAAGACAATAAACCTATTGGAATATTGGAGGATGATCAATGGGAAACTGATGAAGTTCTTAAAATGATCATTGAAAAAGGCCATCGGCCAAACGATAAAATTGTTTTTGATAAGGACCCAAAGAGGCTTGTCGAGCGAGTCATAGAGCTAGTGAAGAAAGATAAGGTAGATGAATATAAAATCGTCAAATAATTTTTTACGAAAAGTATATGAATTCAAGCAATACTAAAGAAAATCATACATCAAAAAATCGGGCTGTATTTTCCAGAATGGTTAACAATGTTCCCACGGTAGGAGAGGATGCTCTAATTTCTGAAGTAGCTGAATTGATAACTTCAAAATCTAATAATTTTGAAACAATAATATATGTTTATGTTTTAAATAATATGGGCGGGCTCGCTGGGGTGATGTCTGTCAAAGAAGTTTTTAGCGCACCTAAAGAAAGAAAGGTAAGCGAGTTCATGAAAAAGGATTATGTATCTGTTTACCCGCATTCCCACCAGGAACGCGCGGCTATGCTTGCCATAAAATATAATGTTAAAGCCATACCTGTCATAGATAAGGATCGCAAATTTCTGGGAGTTATTCCTTCTGATGTAATATTAAATATATTGCATGAGGAACATATTGAGGATGCGTTAAGATCTGGCGGATTTACTATTACAAGCAGTATGGTTAAAGATATCGCTCGAGCCGGAGGAAAGTCATATTTTAAAAAGCGATTACCGTGGCTTATCTTTGGACTTGGCGGCGGATTACTTGCCGCATACTTCGTGGGTTATTTTGAGGATACTTTAAAGCAGCTTTTGACGTTGGCTGCATTTGTGCCGGCAATAGTTTATATGGGTGATGCCGTAGGTACGCAGACTCAAACTGTTTTAATACGAAGTCTTGCCGCTGAATCAACTTTTAATTTTAAGAAATATATTGTGCGAGAAATATTAGTGGGTGTGGCGCTTGCGGCGGTATTAGGCATCGTTGTTGGCGTAATTTCTTTCGTATTGTGGGAACCAATGGTTCTTGGTGTTATTCTTGGATTTTCTTTTTTTATTACAATCATTTCCGCAGTACTCATAGCATTATTTCTGCCACTTTTGTTTTTAAAACTTCGTTTTGATCCGGCAATCGCTTCAGGGCCGTTTGCGACAACAATCAGAGATTTAACAAGCGTTATAATTTATCTTGAGGTCGCTACTTTTGTGCTGGGAATCTAGAACAAGTAAATCAAGTAAATCAAGCGAATTAAGTAAATGTAATTTGTTATCAATAGCAAAAACTCTCCGACTTAGCGGAGAGTTTTTTACTATTTTGCAGTATTAACAATTTTTTCGAAAACCTTAGGATTATTTTGTGCCAATCCTGCTAATATTTTTCTATCAAGAGATATTTTTTTATTTTTAAGCATATTAATGAATTTGCTGTATGAAATTCCGGAAGCAGATAATGCGGAGCTTATTCTAATTTGCCAGTTGGCCCGGCGATCACCCTTTTTATCCTTTCGATGGGCAAATGAATATTTTCCTGCGTGAACAATAGCCTCCTTTGCTTGACGTTCTTTTTTGCTTCGGCCAAAGCGATAACCCTTGACCATTTTAAGGACATTGCGACGTCTTTTTAATGAAATTTTTCCTCTTTTTACTCGTGACATGATTTCCTCTACGAAATACTAAAAATTACGAAAGTACGAAAAATTAGTTATTCGTTATTAGTTATATGTTATTAGTTAATTTACATTCCCGGCATCAAATGACTGCGGGCTTTATTTTTAATAACAAAGGTTGTCATTTTTCGGCCTGCAAGCTGAAAAGTCCTAGACTGCTTGGCATTGTAATGATTAAAACCAGGCTTACGTCCTAAGATTTTGCCATTTTTAGTTACTTTCAATCTTTTTGTGTATGATTTGTTTGTTTTCATTACTTTATAACTTTCTACTTTATAACTTTATAACTAATATGTTTACTCAAGCCCGGCTTAAACTTACCGCTTGGTATCTTTTGATCATTATGACTATTAGTTTTTCCTTTAGTGCCGTTATTTAT
>CAZVEC010000016.1:0-15448 GCA_964626035.1 uncultured Candidatus Saccharibacteria bacterium | reverse complement strand
TTGCATGCCTTATCCACGCCGCCAGCGTTCATCCTGAGCTAGGATCAAACTCTACTAAAAGATCACATTCCATAAATGAAATATGACCTGCTCACAAACGGAACAAAAGAAAAAATATGATTCAGTCGGAATCATGCCGCGCAACGTCAATTAAAGCGCGGTATTTATTCATTGTTCCTAAAATTATTTATCCTTAAATTACTTTAGACTCACACAATTTAAGTTTTCAAAGTGCTTTCCTAAAACTCTCAATCGCCTTATTGCACAACCTCACAACAGACCAAGCTTAAAAGCTCAGTTTTATAGAGATTTATGACTTTCCTAAGACGCCAAACCATTATATACAAAAGAAACTATTGGTCAAGGGGAAAAATAGAAAGAAAGCAAATAAAAGAAATTCTCCTCGACCCCCGGGGTCGGGCTGCCCTTGACCCCGGGGGTCTTCCTGAATTTCTTTTATTTGCTTGCCTCGCTTTATTTACTTAAAAGGTTGCATTCGTTTCAAAAATTTGCTATAAAAGGACCATGCAAATTCTAGCTAATTTACTACCTTGGATCCAAATTATTCTTTCTGCCGTTTTGGTTGTGGCAATATTGCTTCAGCATTCAGGTGCGGAAGTAGGTGGCGCACTGGGAGGAGGCGATGGCGGATTCCATCATACAAAAAGAGGCTTCGAAAAATTCCTCTTTATTTTTTCAATTACTGTTTCAATTTTGTTTGCCCTCTCCAGTGTTATTGCAATCTTTATCTAAAAATCAACAATCCGATCCTAATGATCCGAATAAATTAATTATGATTAATTTATTCCTGCCTGTAGGCAGGCAGGAATTAGTATCGCGTATTTATTCGAGACAATTATGAACAGAATTTGGAATATTATTTCAAGGAAACTAAAAATTCCCACCAAAGATGAAACTAAAAAAGCGATAAATTCTTTTTCAAAAAAAGAGTATATTATTTTTATTGCCGCTTTTATAGTTTTACTTATTAGTACGGTGGCAATTGTCCAAAAAATAAATCAACAATTTTTAGTTGAAGTGCCAGATTATGGCGGCGAACTGATAGAGGGTGTGGTTGGTTCTCCTAGATTTATTAATCCCCTTTTGCAATTTTCCGACACAGACAAGGATCTAACTGCATTAGTTTATTCCGGACTTCTAAGAAGGCTGCCTGACGGAAGATTGATCGGCGATTTGGCTGAGAAGTATGAAGTTTCAGAAAACGGACTTTCATACACATTCACCTTAAAAGACAATATTTATTTTCATGACAATGAACCTGTCACTATTGATGATGTGATTTTTACAATTGAGAAAGCAATAGACACAGATATAAAAAGCCCTAAAAAAGTAAACTGGGAAGGTGTAGAAATTGAAAAAATAGATCAGAAAATTTTAAGATTTACACTAAAACAGCCATATGCGCCATTTTTAGAAAATACAATACTTGGCATTCTGCCGATGCATCTTTGGCAAGAAATTCCTGATAGTGGATGGAATTTAAGTGATCTTAATATTAATGCAGTCGGATCAGGACCATATAAGATATCACAGATCAAAAAAAAATCAGGTCTGCCTAAGCAATACAAACTTAAATCATTCAGTAAATTCTCATTAGGCAAGCCATATATTAGCAATATTGTTATAAAATTTTATTCAAATGAAACAGAGCTTGTAGATGCCTTAAAACAAGGCGAAGTGGAACAAATTAACTCTATTTCTCCGGAAAACGCAAAAATGCTTGAAAATAGCGGATTTAATATTTCTACAACTGTCTTGCCTCGAGTATTCAGCTTATTTTTCAATCAAAATGAGGCGCCAATTTTTACAGACAAGAAAATTATTGAAGCTTTCAATAAGGCTATAGACAAAGAAAGAATAATCAGAGAAGTTTTGCTGGACTATGGAGTTTCTATCGAAAGTCCACTGCCTCCTAATTTAATAGAATATGCAAATTATTCTTCTTCAGGAAAATCGGAAATAGGAAATTCACAGGAAGAAGCTAAAAAAATACTAGAATCAAGCGGATGGAAGTTAAACGAAGAAGGCATAATGGAAAAAGAAAAAGTTTCTGCGGTAGTCCAAAAAATAACACAACAAAAGAAGACTGTAAAAAGTCAAACTGTTGCCAAAAAAGAAGTAATCAAGCTTGAATTTTCACTTGCTACAAGTGATAT
Source organism: uncultured Candidatus Saccharibacteria bacterium (assembly GCA_964626035.1). Taxonomy (GTDB): domain Bacteria; phylum Patescibacteriota; class Minisyncoccia; order Phycocordibacterales; family CAZVEC01; genus 2-01-FULL-42-20. Next base: position 13,271 of record CAZVEC010000016.1, on the reverse strand, counting down.
TCCAGAACTTCAAAAAGCGGCCCAGTTTATCAAAGAAGATTTAGAAAAAATCGGCGCTAAAGTGGAAATTAAAATATATGAAACAGGAAGCTTGAACCAAGAGATCATTAGGCCCAGAAAATATGAGACAATGCTGTTTGGGCAGATTATTAATCATGAATCGGATCTTTTTGCATTTTGGCACTCTTCGCAAAGAAATGACCCCGGCCTAAACATTGCCATGTATACTAATTCTAAAGTTGATAAGTTATTAGAGGGAATTTTAACATCACTGGACAAAAAAGAAACAGCCAAAAAATACTTAGAATTTGAATCAGAAATAAAAAAAGATTTACCAGCTGTATTTATTTACTCTCCAGAATTCATATATGTTACAAAAAAATCATTAGATGGAATTTCTTCCGGCAATATTCGCTCATCCAGCGATCGTCTCGCAGAAATTTACCAATGGAATCTAAAAAAAGATAATGTTTGGTCATTTTTTAATAACTAAATAGTAGAAAAAACACAAAAAACATGAAAGCACGAAAGCATTATGATTTACTTTCTGTGATCATTTGCTTTCTGTGCTTTATGTTAATCAATCATGTATCAAAAAGACAATAATAAAAGAAATTATTCTTCAAAAAGAAGAATTTGCGGTGCACCTTTGCCCCGCCACTCTGGAGCCCCTGGTGTAAGCGGGCTTCGCCGTACCGGAACCTCCGGTGTAGGCGGACTTCGTAACGCTGGTACCTCTGGTGTAAACGGACCTCGTCACGCTGGAACCTCTGGCGTAAGCGGACCAGCAAGAGTATGGCATCCTCATATGAGACCTGCCTCAACTCCTAATCGAATAGGTGGTCAAACTAACCCTCAATTTCGTTCTGGGTCTTCAACTTCTCGACCAAATGCTCCATATAAACCTCGCCCTGCAGGAGTCTCTAGTGTAGGAGGACGGCCAAGTAATAGTGGACCTTCAAGATCTGGACCATGGCAACCTAGAAGCATAAACACTGGCCGTGCAGAAAATGCGCGCCAAGGAAATCAACCTTCAAAAAGACCATCTACAGGTGGGCGTCATAATTCTATGCGCTCATCTAGACCGCCAAAATCATCACCTAAGCCAGACTATAATTTAAACAGAATGAGAAAGAAAAATTCTCTAGATGTACCGCCTGTGGAATCTGGCGTTCTTAGAATTATTCCACTCGGAGGAGTCGAACAAGTTGGTCAAAATATGACAGCTATAGAATACGGCAACGATATTATAGTAGTCGATGCGGGAATTGAATTTTCCGGTGATGATACTCCCGGGATTGATTTCATTATTCCAAATGCTAGCTACCTAGAAGATAGAAAAGATAAAATCAGAGGAATATTTATCACACACGGCCACTTAGACCATATCGGCGCCCTGCCTTATGTTCTGGACAAAATAGGCAATCCGCCGGTCTATTCGAGAGAATTTGGTGCAATCATGATAAAAAAAAGACATGAAGAATTTCCTCATCTACCAGAATTAAAAATGAATATTGTCGAGGATGGAGATGTCATCAGAGCAGGACAAAATTTTGTCGTGCGTTCTTTTGCAATTTCCCATACTATCCCAGACTCAATGGGCCTCTTAATTGAAACCCCACTCGGTGAAATCGCTTTCATTGAAGATGTACGCGTAGACAATATTGATGGTATTCCAACTGAAGAAGAGGTTGAGCAATACAGCCGATTTAAAGACAAAAAAATATTACTGCTCACTATGGACTCCACTTCCATTGAGAAGCGCGGATTTTCTCTTTCAGAAACCACAGTGGTCAAAAATATGGAAAAACTTATCCGAGAAGCGCCCGGAAGAATCATTATTGCTTCTTTTGCTTCTCAAGTGGAACGCTTGGTGGCTATAATTGAAATTGCCGACAAATTGGGCAGAAAGGTCGCTATAGACGGCCGTTCTATGAAAACAAATACTGAAATCGCCAAGCAGCTTGGCCTTATTAAAACTAAGAACCTAATCCTATTGGACGAAATCAATGACTATCCGCCAAACAAAGTATTGATGTTGGTGACTGGAGGTCAAGGTGAAGAATTTGCTGCACTAGTACGTATTGCCAATAAATCACACAGGCAGCTCCAACTCACGAAAACTGACACGATTATTTTATCTTCCTCCATTATTCCCGGAAATGAATCTTCAATATCAAAACTCAAAGACAATCTTTATAGATCAGAAGCAAAAATCATCACTTATCTTGACTCAGATGTTCATGCCTCCGGCCATGGTAATCGTGAAGAATTAAAATGGATACATCAGCAAATTAATTACCGTTTTTTTATGCCAATTCACGGACATCATTATATGATACGTCAGCATGGCGAGATGTCTACAACTACCGGCACACCATCAGAAAATATTGTTATACCGGACAACGGATCAATTGTTGAAATCTACGACGGCGGGCAAAAAATTAGAATGAGAAAGGAAAAAGCGCCGTCTAGTTTGACTATGGTGGACGGATTTTCCGTGGGTGAAACGCAAGATGTGGTCATTCGCGACAGACAAGCACTGGCCCAAGACGGTATGTTTGTGGTGATGGCGGTGATCGATTCAAAAACAGGAAAACTTAAAAAATCTCCAGATCTCATCTCGCGCGGCTTCGTTTATCTGAAGGAAGCTCAAGAACTTTTACAAGAATCTAGAACTATTATTAAAAACACAATTGAAAAAGAAACAGTAGGCATGTGGCCGATCGAGTTTGACTATGTCAAAGGCTTGATCACAGACAATGTCTCCCGATTCCTTTATCAAAAGACAAACAAAAGACCGTTAGTGATACCGGTGATATTAAGTGTGTAAAAAGTAAATATAGCAAGTACAGCGAGTACAGCAAATGCATTTAGCTTTATTTACTGTATTTACTAAATTTACTGTATTTACTTATGCAAAAACCCCTCCAATCCCTCTATTTCTTCACATTCTTTCTTTCAATCCAATATGCTTTTACGGCATATGTAAATTCTACTTTTCTGGAATCATTTGTTTCCACAAAAGCTGTCGGTTTAATCTATACCCTCTCTGCTATTCTTGGAATTGTGGGCTTACTTGTAATTCCTAAAATACTCACAAAATACTGCAATCATAAAATTCTCTTCAGTCTTGTTTTGATTTCTTTAATTTCATTGTTTGGACTTTTTGCTTCAACCTCAACTGCTTTGACACTGGTTTTCTTTTTTCTTTACCTTATTTCAAACTATTTAGTAGTTTTTTCCCGCGATATTTTTGCTGAAGGATATTCGCAAAATGAAACAACTGGAAAAACCCGCGGGCTTCTGCTCACAACCATAAACTTAGGATGGGTCTTCGCTCCACTTGCGAGTGGGATTGTGATCAAATATTTCGGTTATTCTCAAATGTATCTTTTGGCTGCTATATTTATGTTTATCGCTTTCCTTTATGTTCTTGGTCCAATACGAAAATTAAAAGATTTGGAATTTAAACCCGTTCCAATTAAACAAACAATAAAAAGAATTTTTAAAAACAAAGATATTCGAAAAATTTATCTGGCTAATTTTATGCTTCAGTTCTTTTATTCATGGATGGTGGTTTATATGCCTATTTACCTCAACCAACATCTCGGATTCTCATGGGATAAAATTGGAATAATTTTTATGATAATGCTCTTACCTTTCGTGCTTATAGAATACCCACTCGGCAAAATCTCCGACCGAATCGGCGAAAAAAAGTTTCTCGCTTTGGGGTTTATTATAGCCGGACTTGCAACTGCCATAGTCAGCTTCCTTTCAAGTCCAAGTCTAATTATGATTGGCATAATCTTGTTTATAACCCGCGTCGGAGCCGCCACAATCGAAGTGATGACGGAAAGCTATTTCTTCAGGCACATAAATGCTCAAGATTCAGATTTGATTGGATTTTTCAGAAACTCTTTTCCTCTTGCATATGTTATCGGACCATTGCTTGCCACGATATTCTTCATCTTCTTCCCTTTCAAATATATATTCTTAGCCCTTGGAATCATTATGATTTTAAGCCTGCTAAACATCCGTGGATTGAACAATTCACGACACGAAAGCACAGAAAGCATAAAAGCATAAAAACACCAGAACAAGAAACCAACCGATTGCTATCATTTAAACACTTTGATATAATCAAAAATATTATCAATAATCTATATAAAACATATGAAACTAGGAGGAGCGCCAAGCATAAAAACAAATAAAGAAGAGGGACCAAAAACATTAGAAAAAATGCTGCCGTTTTTGAAAGATTCAAATGAAGGGAAAGAATTTACTGAAGAACAAACAGAGCAATTTATTAAGGCTAGAGAAAACATAGCCAAACAAATAGGTTACAATATTCAAAGAAACGATTCAAGTAAATATTTTAATCTTTCTAAAGGAAACTTTGAAATTCATATTGAACATTACATGACATCCACTACTGATAGAGGATTTAAAAATGGAAGAATAAAAGAACTTACTATTGCCGATAAAAAGAACCCCCAACAAGACATATATGGTTTTTATGGTACTAATTTATTAGTGGGAACAGATCAGAACGCCAAAAAAATGTTTGACGAAATTGTAAAATACTTCAACTAAATTTATAAACAAAAATCACTCTAGATTTCTAGAGTGATTTTTGTTTAAAGATCTTCTTTGGATAAACCAGCTTCTTTAAGAATCGAAAGTAAGGTGCCTTTAGCTATATCCTTGTTATGGAAAGGTAAAGTAACTCTTTTATTATTCATTTGGTTATACAGTATATAATGGCTCCCACTTATGTGATCAATCTTAAAACCTGATTTCTTTAAAATTTGCAAAAGTTTTTTTGAAGAAAGAGATGGTAATTTAGGCATTTGATTTTACTCCGGAAAAATTTAATGAAATTAAACTCACAAAACTTTCCTCGTCTGATTGAACTTTTTGTCCATGTTTCTTTAAAGAAAACAAATAACCATTTATAGCATCGGTGATCATATTTTTAGCTTCTTTTAAATCTTTTCCGTAAGTAACACAGCCCGGCAAAGACGGAACAGAAGCTGTAAAACCACCTTCCGTTTCAGGACGGAAAATCACATTAAATTGCAGAGCTTTGCCTTTTATTATTTTCATATTTCTACTATACCAAATTCAGCCTCAAAACGCAAAATTATCGTATTATTATTTTATCCAGATAAATTTAAAAAGCGGTTGAGGATAACGCAACACAAAAGGATTAAATTGCTGCTTGAATTTTGTAAAACCAATCCAGCTCTTTGAATTGCCTGGCAACCATATAGTGCCAAAATTTGGAAACCTTATTTTTCTTTCAAGGCAGCCTTTGATCCAATGATCTATTAGTCCGACTCCCACATGACTTTTTTCAGCACCTGTATTAATAAATGAAACTAAATGAAACGATTGGGAAATATCAGGAAAATCACACACGGCGAGCCCTGCCACTATTTCTTTAGTCTCTTTATTTAAAACGCCAAATAAATGCACGCTCTTACCCATACTTTCAACATTTCTGTTAAGTATTCTCACAAACATTTTTTTAAGCCTATTTGAAATTTTTTCTGTTTTTTGATATGTGGAAATAAATTTTTCAAGAGAAATTTCTTCTATTTCATAAATGTCATTTTTCAGCCATTTTTTTCGATACCGCTCCGCTCGCTCTGTCCAATCTTTCCAATATTCTTTTTTATTCTGTAAATCTAAAAAAGCATCCGCTTGAGGGCTTACGTCTAAAAAAAATCTATGCCAGCCAGTGGCCTTATCGATTCTCGTTATAGGATGCCAAACAACCATTCTTATTCCTTTTGATTTTTCTATTTCAGGCTCAGTGTCAGAAAAATAAGAATCTAACGATACTGACCCAATGCGCGAACGCAATCCTAAACAACCCTCCCTTCCAATAACACTGTCAGTATTTTCTTCCTCAATAGCGCTCAATGCATAATTATGCGAATGCATTTTGTGGATAAACCAATCAGGAAGCGGATCGCCTGCGCGCCCTCGTCCAAAATGGCGGAATAATCCCAGTGTATTGGCTTTGTAACGCCATTTATTATAAAAAGAAAAAACTTTTTTAAAAGAATATAATAATTCCGCATGACGAAACACATTCACCATCAAATACCCATCGATCTCAAGCAAGTTTCGCAAGGATATAAGAATATTTTCTTCCACTAACTTTTTTTCTGGATTATTTCCAGTAAAAGCGTCTAATATTATTAGATCAAACCTCCTGCTTAAATCTGGAATAATTAATGCAGCATCCCCTATTATTATTTCTGTTGGCTGACTATGGGAAAGCATCTGAAACTTTTTTGCAATTTCTACCATGACTTGATCCCATTCGATCACGGTAATATGAGCTTTCTTAAATCTTTTTTGTATTTCTAAAACCGCATTCCCACCACCGAGCCCAACCAAAAGTACCTGCTTAATTGGATGCTTTTTAGATATCCGCCGAATAGCTTTTCGCCACATGTCTCTAACATAAGGACCCGACTGTTCCGTATGGCCGACAATTATTCTAGTTTGCCATAAAAATTTCTCGACAATAATTTCGCCATTTTTTTCAGACAAAAATTTTTCCCGACTAAAAAGATAACTCATATAGTTTTGAATATAGCGCTTATTTGTCGCCAAAAATAATTCAATCTAACCTTATCACGCCATAGCTCTAGCGAAGGCGGAAAGCAGTTTTGACGGTGACCATCACTTCTTTTTCTATGCTAGATGTGTCATAAGCGCCATAATCGCTCACATCAACAGAATTAAGAGGCATGACCTGCACTACGCCCACACTGGCTGATTTTATGACACCAAGACTTTTACCAGTCCCTTCGGCAATCTTTGATGCTCGAGTTTTTGCATCTTTCACCGCGTCAGAGAGCAAGGCAACTCTTAGCTCCGGTAATTTTGAATAAAAATACTCCAAAGATTGAGTCGAGAAAGTAACTCCCTTGTCTACAATTGGTTGGAAATTATTAGCAAGATCAGTGATTTTTTTAACATCATTTAAATTAACTTGCACTGTCCTGCTCAAATAATATTCCTTTGGAGCCTGTGGATTATATCTAGACTGGTCTTCAAGATAAATCGGCAGAAAATTTATATTCTCTTCCAAAACACCATTTGTTTTAAAAAAATCCATAATTACCAATTCATCCGCTTTCATCATAGAATATCCTGATTTCAAACTATCCTGAGGAACTGTTCTGTTAAAAGTAGCCGTCCATTTGGCTGTATCAGATGTAATTTTTTGCTTAGCCGAGCCTGTCACAGAAAGAGTATCGGAAACACGCGACTTGTATAAAGCATATCCGAATATCGATCCGGTAATAATTAAACTTATCCCTAAAATAGTCCCTAAATAAATATAATTTTGTTTTTGTTGCATAAGTAAATTATATCGATTACGATATAATGACGTCGTTCAGACGTTGTGTAAGTGATTACACTTCCACACGATCTTCGCTAGTCATTATAGCACTAATTTAAATAACAAATTACTTCCTAATCAATTTAATCAAATGATCGAGTAATGAATCAAGGGAATCAAATTGTGGAAAGCCATATTTTTCTGAAACAATATCTACATTACCCTTCCGCCAAAATCCTTCCGGACAAACTATTAAAAGCTTCCCACTTTTTGCATGAAGCCCGAGCTCAAGCAGAGAAATCGGCGACTTTGTCTTAGGATCAAGGTATAAAATTATATAATCGCTTTTTGCGAGCGAATCAAGCTCCCACTCGACTTGCTCTCTAAATTTAGGATTGTCTTTGCTTTGAGTCCAGCTATTATCCCAATTATCCCGCCTCGGATTAAGTATAATAATATCTTCATTTTCAAGCTGCTTAGCCACCTTCTCTTGCCACTCTTCCGCAATTCCCATTTCAATACTTCCAGCCAAAAAAATCTTTATTTGACTTGTTTCAGGTATTTTATTCGGCGCTTTTATTTCAATCATTTTTTTTATCCTCCTTGTCCTTATTTTTTTCTGCCTCCTTCTTTTCTTTTTCTTCTTTTTCCCCTCTCTCTTTCATTACATTTTTATAATATTCATCAAAAACTCCATTAAGTGCTCCATGCGCACGGTTAACACTTAAACCGCCGGGGGCGCCGCTTCCTCCTGTAGTATTACTTATTTGATAGGCATAACCACTCAATTCACCCGAAACATCTTCCTCTTTAGGCTTTTCATCTTCACCACCTTTATTCCTTTTTTTAGGCTGATCGCCTACATAACCACCCTCTATTTTCTTTGTTTTCATTTTTAAATTTTAGCACATTTAATTAAGAAAGTTTACCTCAAATTTTGCAATTATTCACATCCAATAAAACCCTTTAAAATCACGCATTGCAGGAGGTTTCGCCTCGTGCAATTTTATTTGTCAAGGTGTCGTAATTAAGATTATTCCACTTTCATTGTTTTCTTTTCCACTATTCATTAATATGAAAAAAGTACTATAATATGGACGTGGATGGATTAAGATCATTTTTTATATATGTTATTATTTTTGCCGCATTAATCGGGGGCGGTTATTGGGCATTTACAACCATTGATTCCGGACCTGAATTTTCTCAAAAAACTACCGAACAGCTTGCATATGAAGCAAAAATTGAAGAAGAGGCCGCCAAGGTTCTGGCTGAATCAGAAGTCCCTGAGCCTGTCCTAGATGAAACCGATATTCCAACTTCAATGGATGAAGAAATCACTGGTGAGATCACAGAAGAAGTACCAACAGAAATTTCCAGCGAAGCCGCTGCAATAAAAACAGATTTAGAAGATTTACTTGCTAAAAAATTAAGCATAAAACCGGGAGATAAAGGAACATTTGTCCTCCGTATTCAAAAGTTTCTTAATTACTATAATAGTGACTTGAACTTGAAGGAAGATCAAGATTTCGGCCCTTCAATGAGAAAAGCGGTTGAAAGCTTCCAAAAAGATCAAAGCTTAAACCCTGACGGCGGAGTTGGCCCAAAAACTATTTCCAAAATGATAGAGTTTCTCAATAAATAAATTATTCAAAATAATTCAATATCACATTTATGCATATCAAATAAAGGCATCACTATGGTGCAATCATGATTATGAAAAATACTAAATTTATTTCAACTGATGAAAAAGCTGTGCGTAGAAAACACTCCATTCAAAGCTTTAAAGCTAAAGCAAACGCCAAAAGAACAAAATCTGATAAAGTTGCCGATTGGTTAACAACGTCATTTGGTACTATTTTTTTCTTAACCTTTAATATAATTCTCTTTGCAGGATGGATTATTATTAATATGGGTGCAATATCAAGTATTAATATTTTTGATCCATTCCCTTTTGGTCTTCTCACAATGATAGTTTCTCTTGAGGCAATTTTTCTGGCGATTATTGTATTAATATCGCAAAATCGAGCAAATAAAATTGAAGAATTGCGAGAAGAAATCGAGCTTTATATAAACACATATGCCGAAAGTGAAATTACAAAAATGATATATTTACAAACCCTATTACTTAAAAAAAATGGTATTGATGTTTCTGGAGATATAGAACTTCAAAAAATGTTAGAAAACTTAGAAAGTGACAAAATAGAAAGTGAATTAAAAAAACAACTGCAAGTATAATAATATTATTTTATTAAACTTAAATTATATCAAGATAATGACCGTTCTTGCCGCATGCTCTGATATAGTTTTTTCAAGCAACAGCGATCCAGTCAAAGTTAATTATTAGACGGATGCCGATCGCCCGGGCCGTCATATTTTGCGAGCATTTTCCTGGCGACATGCCAATGTAAAACTAAAAGGATCGCGGAGATTATTATTCCGATTTTTACGGATAGAATGTCATTATTAAGCACCAAGGACATCACAATGACAAACATAAGAGCAAAGAAACGGCCGATATAAAGAATTATTTCACGATACAGTATTCCCGGATAAAATGAGGATCGACCACGCGAAAGAAATTCCATCGAATGCAGGTCTATAGCATGTTGGGAAACTCGATACATTGGCCGGAAGAAAACCATTAAAACCGAATAGATCAGATAAAAATAAAAATATGTACTTGAGAAATAGAGAAAAGCAAAAGCGATCAAAAATCCACAAATGGCATTGAGCATTATCTTAAGGCGGTTATTTTCACGTCGAGTATTAGCCAGAGTAAACACGGCAAAAAATGAAATAATTGCCACAGCTGTCTCCCATAATCCGATATTGACCGCCGTCTTAAGAGCAACCACCGCAAAAAAAACTGAAATCACTCCTCTTATGAGCTCGCCTGCGGATAAAATATAATACCAACGGATCTGGCTATGCTCGCCGTCGGTCATGAATGATTTTATGTCAGATTTAGTTATCGGCTTTGGCACAAAATGCGGCAAACGAAAAAGAAAAGGTAAAGATAGGAGATAAATAAAAGGAAGTACCCAGAAAAGCAGACTGAATGTTTCAATCTGAAAAACTTTATCAGCAAGCAAAAGCAAAGCTGTGCCCAAAAGCGGCGAAAGAATGAAGATAAGCTGTGTGCCGCTTTGGACCATTGAAGCATAGAAATCCCTGTCACCATCCTCATTCTTCGTATATATAAGCTCGTAGCTGTGATTTGTGGCCCAGAATATGCCGCCGCCTAGGCCGTACAAAAAGTAAAAAACTATTAGAAAAGGCAGGGTATGTGGAGTGAGAGCAAGCCAAATGAAGCTTATAAAATAAATGGAAAAAGAACGCAAATAATTCCATCTCATTGAGCGCTGATATTCAGCTAAAAGATAGCCGAAGCCGGTAAATCCTATCAGTGTTGCTGTCACCTGCACAAGAATCAAAAGTGCCAAAACCCAAAGCGAACGGGTATCTAAAAAGACAAAAATATTCACAAATATTCCGGCAGTCGTATTGGCAAATTCGTAAACCCAAAAAAGGGCAAGCATGCTCTTTTTTTCTGCCGAAAGATGTTTAAATTTTGTCAGCGATTGATACATTTAAAATTATCTTAACAACATACCAACAAACTTGGGTTTGTTGGTATGTTGTATGTTATTTGTGTTATTTAATTCTTAAAAATTCTTTTAGTTTCTCGAGTGCTAGCCTTCTCATGCTTATATTATTCTTCTCCTCCGCCTTCATCTCAGCAAAAGTCTTATCGTATCCATCCGGCTGAAAGATCGGATCCCAGCCGAACTTCGTCTCTCCGCGAGGCTTTACTATTTTGCCCTTGATCACACCTTCAAAATATTTAATCTCTTCCTTATTTTTTGCATAACCTATTATAGTCCGAGCTTCTGCTTCAGCATTTTCAAATTTCTCGGCAATTCTAGCGATACCTTCATTCCCTATCGTTTGCATAAACCACTTGATCAAAGGTCCAGGCAAGCCATTTAGACACGACAAATAAAGCGAAGTATCCTCGACTATGAATTCACCACTATGATGGTGAAAAGCTTCATGCAGTTTCTCAGCTATGATTTTATGGGCATCTATCTCCTGAATTTCCGGCAGATTAATATCGAGTTGTTCCACATCCGCGATCACAGACTTCACCTCCGCAAGCTTATTTTTATTTCCGGTTATAAAATATAATGGCATATTTAGATATTACCTCATTTCTCATTATTTACTAAACCTTCATGCGTTTACTTATTCAACACAAGCCTTAATCTTGGCTGTCCGTCTCCATAATAATTTTCAATTCGCGATTCGATTGAAAAACCAAATGATTGGTAGAGATTTATCGCGGGATTATCAGGATGAGTCACAAGGTCAATTCTTTTAATATTTCTAAACTTTTCCAAAACCTGATTTAAGGCTTCCTTGGCAATACCTTGGCCCTGAAATCGATAATCGACCAGGATGCCGCTCACATAAACATGATCATCGCTTTTCTTTTCATAGGAAATGTTCCCAACTATATCGTCATCTTTTTTGATAAGATAAACTTCGCCTTTTTCGAATTCATCCTTCCAATCATCCATCGTGAGAGCCGGGGAATAAACATTTGTAGCAGGTACGCTCTTTTCAAGATCAATTAATGTCTGCAGATCATTCATAGTGGCCCTTTTTAATTGTATTTGTTTCATTTTTTATTTTTTAAAAAAAATGATCAAGCTTTAATTTAATGACATCTTCCATATTTGCCATAAACTCATGTTTTTATTAAATTCAATTTTTCCTTTCTGCTCAATTTCTTGAGTTCAGATTCTCTCTTTCGCGCCTTACCATAAGTTTTACAAACTTCCTTGTATTTCAACACTACCGGTCGTCTTATCTTTGTATAATGTGCCCCTTGCTTGGAATTATTATGCTGATGCAATCTCTTTTCAAGATCATTCGTAGAACCAACATAAAGCGTCTTATCCGCGCATTCTAAAATGTAAACAAAATATGGCATAAGTTTTAGGTTTCATTATAATTTACCAGCTCTAACGCACTCTAATATTTCATTATGAAGAATTCCATTAGAAACCACACATCCTAAGCCATCCTGATCATACCTTCTTTCTCCTCCATTTAAATCAGTAACCTTTCCACCAGCTTCTTCCGTAATAATTTTCAAAGTTGCAACATCATGAGCGTATTTACCATAAAACACAGATCCGACAAACTTACCATTAGCCACTTGAATACCGCCATAGATAAAAGAAAGTAATTTCATTACTTTGCATTTTTTTTCACTTAATAATTTGAGAAGTGGTAGGTTCGAAAAACCGACATCTTTTCCTGATGCATCAGTATTCAAATATGTATTATATAAAGTAGTGCTCTTTGATACTGATATTTTTTTGCTATTCCTATAAGCCCCACTGCCTTTGTATGCCCAATACATATTTTTCATTACAGGATCATTTACTAATCCTAAAATTGGCTGACCATTTGATTGATCAACTAATGCAATAGAGAAAGTAAATATTGGTAAACCATTTGAAAAAGGCATAGTTCCGTCAATGGGATCGCAAACCCATACATACTGAGACCCTTCTTTTTTATGACTCTTTTCTTCACCATAAATACTATGGTTAGGATACGTTTCATTTATTCTTTTTATGACTAAATCATTAATTTCAGTATCAGCTTTTGTTAATGGTGTGCCATCTCCTTTCCAAGTATTTTCAGTTTCAAAACTGAAATACCTTAAAGCTATTTCTTCAGCTTCTTTTGCAAGTTTCTTTGTAAATTCCAAGTATTCTTCCATAATATTATTATATATTTATTAAGTATCTCATACTGGTAACTTTGGCTGCGGGACTTGGATTCGAACCAAGGTGACGACTTTCAGAGAGTCGCATCCTACCGCTAG
>CAZVEC010000015.1:3405-15483 GCA_964626035.1 uncultured Candidatus Saccharibacteria bacterium | reverse complement strand
ATTCGGTAACAAAAGAGATTAACTCCTTGGTAACAGTTTATTATGAGCTATAGCGCCCACAAAAACTATCCATATATTCATACTTACTACTCATACCTATTTTGCCTTATTTACCACCTTAATTTTATCTATATCACTAGGAAAGGAAGATTTCCAAAATGGCTTTATGACAACCTCTGCTTGGTCTACATTTGGAAAAGAAGATAATATGATTTTAAATTCCTTTTTTTTCTTTCCGGATAAATCACTCTTTATTTTTCCTTCGTCCACTGGCCATATAAATCTGGCCTGGCCGGACAAATTGAATGATATTTCTGTTATGCTTTCAGGACTAATCAGACTCTTATTTTTCATTTCAAAAACAAGCTCGCTGATATTGCTAATAATTACATCATTGACAGGCTCTCGCATCACAGAACTACTGATAGATTGAACAAGCTTCGATTTATCAAAAATAAGAGCATAAATTGTTCCATTTTGAATCACAGGAACTTCTGATTCTTTAAATTCCGTGCTTACTGTATCACTGTCCAAATTTAAAAATATCGCATCATCAAAAAGCACAAAATCTTTTGGCACTTCTGCTTTGATTTTTTGCATCAATTTTTCTTTTAATTTTAATTTTAGGCTTTCTTGAATCTTACCCGCCTCTGATTCGCTTATTACATTAGCCAAACCTGTAAAACCTCCTGTGATATTGCCTTTTGATCGAGCGTATATTTTTGTATATTTAGGAGAACTCTTAAATCCGACAATTGAAAAATCAACAGGGTCGCTGTTATATTCATCACCCGCTTGATCAGCATGAATTCCCACCTCGATTGATCCGGGAATTGTTTCTTTGTTTTTAGTAGTATAGCCGGGAACAATTACTTCTTTATCAGTTTTATATATTTTACCTGAAGGAGCTTCCAATCTGGTATCAATTAAAAGTTTTTGCGGAGAAGAGCTGAAGCTGTTGTAAATCATGACTTTGCCGATCGCTTTTTTTTCAACATTTCGAGCTTCGGTGGCTTTAAGTATTTGCCTTTCTTCGTCAGTAATAGACATAACTTCAAATGATAAATTATCTTCCGAATCTTTTATTGCCGTAAAATTATTTTGAATGGCAAAATCTTTAACAATAGGCGTGACTGTGAAAGTAGCGCCAATAAACAAAGGAGAAACGGAAAAGAGTAAAATTAAAAACGATACAGTGGCCACAGTCCACAAGCCAATCTTTGACCCATTTTTATTACCGCTGCCTTCATTGTGAATTCCGTCCTCAGTCGACAGAGTATCATGCATCGACGCTTTTGAACGAAGTGATTGAAGGCGAAACTCCCGATACGGATCCGTATTCACTATTTCAGGCGAAACAGGAGGTACAGGGGGAACAATAGCCTTCTTTTCTATTTTAGGCTTCATTATTTTTCTTGGTTTAACGATGTCTTGCACAATTTTTTTAACCATATTTTAAATAAGTAAATTAAGCTTAATTTATCTGATTTGCTTACTTTACTTGATTTACTAAATTATTAATTATTATGTCTGCTTAAATACACTGTCTCCAATAGCAAAAATAAGTCTTTCTTTACTCCATATGCAACCTCAGAGAGTTTACTTAATTTCTGTTCATCTAGCATTATAACATCAAACTTCTCTTGCGCCAGTTGATATTGCCCCCAATGATCGCTTTTGATAGCTTTCGCGAACCATGGAGCCACATCACTGTCTGCTGATACAATTATTTTTGAAGGCAATGAAATCGAATGATTGGATAAATTATGCAAAGAATTTTGAAATGCTCTAACCCATTCTTTTTGGCATGAATTTAGAATTATTTCCAACTTTTCTGCTAACTTTTTCTCAATCTGATTATCCAAATAAAGATCGAGCAATGTTTCAGAGTCTGATAAATTTTTTCCGAGACTTTTAGATATACTGCTTATTAGAAAATTTTTGCCTAAAGGAAAAGAATTGTTCTGAATCAGAATGTCGGACTTTATCAGCGAAACGTCAGCAATCTCACCGGCAATATCCATCAGCATAAAGCTGCTGGTATCCGAAAACATATCTCGGGAAAGCGCAAATGAAGGAAGCAGAAATGAAGAAAAAAATATTTCTGCGCTATAAAATTTATTAATTTCATTATTAACCTGATTAAGTATTTTTTCCGGCGCAATTGAAAGAAATAAAGCCATCTCGATACTTTTTACTTGGCCTATTTTTTTTAAAATATCAAAAGGATTTAAAATCTTATAACCATTGAGCTTAACCTCAAGTAATTCTTGATCTATTATCTTGTGTGATTCACCGAAATAATTACCATCTTTCATATAGAAAGATTCAAAATTATTTATTTCCTTTTGTGAAAGTTCGGTGATTATTTTTTTGGTAATTACAAAAGGCTTTTCTTTTGCAAATTTAATTATTCTTGTTTGCGTCACAAACCAAGGTGATGCCAAAAAACAGTGTATATTTTCCGGTGCGCCTATTTTTTGAGATTCGATTTTTTTACATACAATCTCAAGCGCGTTTATGGTTTCCTCCAGAAATTTATCAAAATTCCAATCTCCTAATAATTTGATTGGTTGGCGAAAATTATACAGTAATTTAACCTTGCCATTATTTTTTTTATCAAGCAAAACCAAAGCTCCCCCTACAGAGCCTGATCCGACATCCAAAATCAATGTTAGATTTTTATTTTTGGAAGCAGCCATAAGTCACTTAAATTATACACTATTTAAAAAAATACGTGTAACAACAAAGCTTATTTGATTATATTGATAATCCTAAATATTTGGCAAGAAAAGTGATTTTCAGGGCCTGAGCTTCAACAATTTTATATATTGGCTTACCAGCACCGTGCCCAGCTTCCGTTTCAGTGAATAACAAAACATTATTATCCTTTACGACTGATTGGAGCAGGGCTGCCATTTTCCGAGAGTGGAGCGGATCCACTCGGCTGTCTTTTTCTCCGGTAACAAAAAGAAAGTTTGGGTATCTTATTCCATCCTTGATATTATGGTAGGGGCTCCACTTCAGAATATTTTCCAATTCTTCTTTTGTCTCAGGATTGCCGTATTCGTGAACCCATCTGGCTGCAATGCCAAACTTGTGAAATCGAACCATATCGGTCAACGGAACATTGGACACAACAGCACCGAACAAATCCGGTCTCTGAACCGCTGCCACCGAAACCAAGAGACCGCCATTGCTGCCGCCCAAGACGCCCAGCTGCCTGCTGCTTGTATATTTATTCCTAATTAAATGTTCCGCTGCTGCAATAAAGTCATCAAAACTTTTTTGTTTGTTTTCTTTTATTGCACTCAAATGCCAACTTTTGCCGAATTCAGAACCGCCCCTGATATTGGCATAGACAAATATTCCCCCTTTATTTACCCACGGCATATATCCTCTTGAAAAAGATGGTGTAAGGGCGCTTGCAAAACCGCCGTAACCATAGAGGATAGTTGGATTGTCTCCATTTTGCTTTAATTCTTTTCTGTGGAATATAAACATCGGGACTTTTGTACCATCCGAAGACAAAAACCATTCCTGTTTTATTATATAGTCATCCGGATTAATCGGATTTTCTATCCTATTATATTCAAGATATTTATCTTCATCCGGAATGTATCTGTAAATTACCGGCGGAAATGTAAAAGATGTCACGGAATAAAAAAATTCCTTTTCTGTTTTTCTTGTACTTATCCCCGACAGACTGCTGTATTCCGGCAAAGGTATATCACCTAAATGTTTGCCATTATAATCGCAGATTTTCACTTTAGAGGACGCGTTCACTAAATATTCAACAAGAATTTTTTCTTCCGTTATATTAAATCCACTGAGTAGGGATTTTTCCTCCGGCAGAAATTCTTTCCATTTCTCAATATCTAAAAGCATGTCTTCATATGATGACTGAAGAATTCTATAATTATCAGCCTTATAATTTGTATATATTAGTATCTTATCTTTCAAAAAAGAAAGATGAAATTTAGCCTTCATTTTTTTTATCAGCAGCTTGGTATTCTTTTTTGAAATATCGTATATATATATTTCATTTTCTATCCAATTTTGAGATGCCGAAATAGATAACAATCTGCCATCTAAAGAAATAGTGATGCTTATCATGTCGTCTTTGGGTCGGCCATCTCCAAAAATCATTTCATCATTATCAGGATTGTCGCCAATTTTATGAAAATAAACTTTTGTATGCAAATGCTCTTCTCCCTTTGGAGCCGTACCCGGCCGCGGATTTCTGGTATAAAAAAATCCGGAATCGTCCGGCAGCCAAGCGGTAGAGGAATAGCGGCAGTTAATAATTTTTTCATTTAAATCGCTATTTTTATCTACATCTTTTATATGCAAGGTCGCCATTTCTGTTCCACCTTCTGATAGGCCATATATCAAATATTTACCAGAACGTGAAATACCCCAATAATCGACGGCGACCGTAGATTCCTTACTCAAAATATTCGGATCAACTAATTTTACCAATTCTCCATCTATTCCTATTTTGTAGTAAATTACATTCTGATTTTCGTCCGGCTTTCTTTCGCTGTAAAAATATTTTCCCTTCACCGGCACAGGGTTCGAGAAGCTGGTATATTTATAATTTAATGCCAGCTCTTTCTGAAAAATATCAAATTCTACCCCCTTTAAGGAGGAAAACGCAAAAGAGTTCTGCTCTTCCACCCATTTTTTAACATCTTCATTCTCTCCGTTTTCAAGCCACCTAAAGGGGTCAAAAATTTTATATCCGAATAATTCATCAACAATATTTTCTTTTTTTGTGACAGGAAATTTCATAAAGTTTATTCCAAAATAGCTTTTATGCGTCTTACTCCTGCCGCTACAGCTTCTTCTTTTTTTATTTTAAATACCTTGGGCGCCCCATCGGGATTAGCCCCAAGCTCTGATGTGTTCCAAACATGGGGTCCGCCGCAGAATTCGATACTGAAGGCTTTGCCTGAAGCATCGCCCTGAGCTTTAGTCGAAGGGCCTATAATATAGACTGAGACAATATCCCCGTATTTAGCGCCAAATTCCATCTCGGCTCCAAGCTTCTCTGCTTCCGCCTTCGGAAGCTCTTTATGCACGACCTCCAAACTTTCTTTAATTTTTTGATTAACAATTTCTTCTACCTTCTTTTTTTCCTCATCAGTCATTTTGCGTTCAAAGGCAAAATCAATTCGCAGTCTTTCTTGCGTGATATTTGATCCCCGTTGTTTGATAGATTGGCCGAGCACTTCCTGAAGCGCTGCCAATAAAAGATGATGTGCAGTATGAAGCTTAATAGTTTTTGGATCATGATCGGCAAGCCCGCCTTTAAATTTATGTTCGGCCCCTTTTCGGGATTCATCTTGATGTTTTTTAAAGCGTTCATCAAAATCTCTTACATCGACTTCCATTCCTTTTTCGCGCGCCAGTTCAAGTGTCATCTCAAGCGGAAACCCATAGGTTGTAAAAAGTAAAAATGCATCTTCCCCAGACAAGAAATTCGGGAGGACCCCCGGGGTTAAAGATGCTCCAACCCCGGGGGTCAAGGAGAATTTCTTGTCAAATTGCTTAAGTCCTTTTTCTAAAGTATTTTTAAATTTATCTATTTCAGTAATAAGTGTATTTTTTATTTCGATCTTTTTTGCATCTATTGGATAAACTCCTTCATATACTTCTGCAATTATGTCCGTTAAATCAGCGATCGCATTATACAAAAAACCAATTTTATGAGCATAAACTACTGCTCGCCTAATAAGCCTTCGCAGTATATAACCCCCTTCGGCATTTGATGGCCTTACACCATCAGCAATCATGAACACGGCTGTGCGAATATGATCAGCAATAATTTTTATCGCTCTTTCGTCTTTAATCTTTAATCCAGAATCATTGATCTTATTAATAATGGGTTCAAATAAATCTGTTTCATACACACTTTCCTTTTTTTGCAATATGGTTAAAAGGCGTTCAAAACCCATACCCGTATCTATACCAAGTACCGGAAGATCCTTTAATACTGATTCACCCTTATCTAATTGTTCTCTTGATCCTTCACAAAAAAATTGATTAAAGACAATATTCCAAATTTCAACATCTTGTCCAGAAGCATTCTTGCAATAAATCTCAGTCGTTGGACCGCATGGACCGGTATTTCCAGTCGGACCCCAAAAAACATCAGACCCCTCTTCGCGAATATCTTTTATACCAATATCACTCCAAATTTTAGCGGACTCTTCATCTTTTCCAACAGAATTGGAACCCTTAAAATAAGTTACATAAGAAATTTCAAGTCCAAGTTCATTTTTTATAAATTCATACGCATAATTAATTGCTTCTTTTTTTCCATACCCGCCAAATGAAAAATTTCCCAGCATCTCAAAAAAAGTCAGGTGGCTCGCGTCACCAACTTCCTCGATATCGGAAGTGCGCACACATTTCTGGACCGATGTGACATTAAGTGAACCAAAATCATCTTCAGCCTTTTTTTCTCCAATGTAATAAGACTTGAACTGTTGCATGCCGGCTGTCGTAAAAAGCACCGATGCATCATTCTCCGGCACAAGCGAAGAAGAAGGCACAATCCTGTGCCCCTCCCCGCCAGAGACGGGTCTGCCTTTGGCGGAAAAAAACCTTAAAAATTTATGCCTTATTTCATTTGAGGCTAACATATTATAGATATAAATAAGGATATTGAATCTTATTTATTTTCACCGATTTTCCTAATTGGAATTTTTTTTATCCATTGCTCAACTATCCACAAAACTGTGAATATAAATATAGCTAAAATAGTTGTAATCACAGCTAAATTATATAATCCAAAACCTGACGCCATACCGATGCCTGCCGCCACCCAAAGACCACTCGCAGTGGTAAGACCTATAAGTCTTGATTCCTGAAAAACAATCATGCCTGCACCTAAAAAACCAATGCCTACAACAATTTGCGAAGCCATGCGCAAGGGATCAAATGATGAAAAACCTGTAAGTTTTTCTCCAACTAGATTCCCGATAATCACAAAGAGTGCCGCACCCATCGAAACCATGGCGTAAGTACGCATGCCAGCTGTCTTGTGAGCCAATACTCGCTCGATGCCTATAATCATACCAAGAACTAAAGCTATAAAAAGCTTAACAAAAAGTTCATAATTTTCCGGAGTAAAAATATTTTCCATGTAATAAAGTATATCGTAACCAATCAAGCTCGGCAAGCAAAAACCCGGCTGATTTATTATCACACCGGGTTTATACATTAATTTACTCGTAAATACTTTAAAAGAACTTCCGCTCTGACTCCTTTCCTCATACGTTCAAGTGCCTTATTTTTTATTATATTGACATAGGATGTGGTTACATCAAGAAATAATCCAATTTCCTCCTGAGTCAATCCTTCAGGATACAACAGACGATAATGTTTGGCTTTCTTTTCGTCAAAGATATTTTCATAATCAAGGCCAAATAATAAGTTGATCACGGTTTTCTCTTTATCAAGCAATGTTTTGATAACCCTACGGACATCAATGGCCAACGATTGTCGATCCACTTCCTTGTCTGTCATAAAAACATCAGAGGCAATGACATCCAATGGAAATTTCTCAAAAAAAAGACCTGATTCATTATCTAGAAAAACATAAGATGGATCAGAAAAAGATTTGGTCATTTCGGTAGACACAATAGATGAAATTAATTTTTCAATATCAATTTCTATACCATCAGAAGTTTCTTCGAGTGTTGGTTCACTTCCGTTTTTTACAAAATAATCACTTTTAAATTTATCAATTTTACTTCTAATGCTCTGCCTGTTGAAAGGAGTACGAATTATTCTCCTATCCCTTCCAATTGCATTTAATATATTACTTCGTATCCACCAAACTGCATAAGAAATAAATTTGAATCCGCGAGTTACGTCATACCTTTCAGCAGCTTTTATCAAACCACTGCATCCTTCATTGATCAAATCAGCCAATTCTAAACCATTATTTTGGTATTGTTTGGCTACACTCACAACAAAACGATAATTTGCACTAATTAATTTATGAACAGCTTTTTTGTTCCCTTTTTTAATTTCTCGAGCCAGTATTTCCTCTTCTTGTTGGTTAATCATTCTAATTTTATTTATCTCATTCAGAAACAAATTTACGCTAATACTGTCTCTTTTGGTAACTTTTGGAAGTATTTTCAATGACCGCATAAAGTATTTAATATTAATAATTTAAATAACATTGATCATAATAACACTACATTACAATTTAATTTATGTCAAACAGTGAAAATAAAAAAGCGACTCGAATTATTCGAATCGCCTTTGCTAATTTCTAGATCTTTTTTCCGCCTCAATCAGTGCTTTGCCAAAGTTCCAGCCGTCAAAATCCTTGTAAGAATAATTTACGATATTATTCTCCTTGATTTCAAACCATTCCCTATTCGGCCTGCTGGAGTGGAACGACCAGAAATCCGGCTTTATCTTCTTTTCAGTAAAAGCTGCAGAATCGCAGACACTGACCATTCTGCTTGCGCTGGCTCTTTTCCATACATGACTGTCGCCCAATTTTTTGATGTCATAGCAATAGCTCACCTTTGTCTTGCATGAATTAAAATAGCAGTTAATAACCATCTTAATAACTATCTCATACCCATCAGAAGTTTGAAATTTACGAGTGAAAATGTTTTCGTCCGGATTCAGCTTCTTATGCATGACTTCCGGTAAAGGATTATAATTCCCTTCTTCATCATAAAACCCTTTCTCTAAAAGAAATTTCTCGTATATTTCCACCACATCTTTAAATGTAATCTTATGCATGATTAAGCTATCCGGAATAAACTGGGCATGGAGCAGATTTGGCAGAAAAATTAAGACAAGAAGAATTAACAATAGCTGTATCTTTTTCTTTTTCATATTCTATTTATTTAAAGAATTTTTGATCACTCTGATATTATTCCTTTCTAAATTTTTGTCAAAAAAACCGACTGATCGAGGCTAAGCCTCGATCAGTTAGTTGATTATTCGATTACGCCGCCGCCGAGGCAGATATCTTTGTCGCCCCTCGACTGCGCTCGGGGTAAATAGACCACAACAGACTGGCCTGCCGAAGCTGTTGGCTCAATATTTTTCAAAATAACCTTCGCGGTATTTTCTTTTCCAATCTCAATTCGGCATGGTAACAACTCGCCATGATATCTTATTTGACATTTATATGGGTAAGTAGTTAGTAGCTGGCTTGCCCCGCTAAGGCGGGGTAAACTGGTAGCTGGGGGGAAACCGGAAATCCAGTTGATGTTTTTAATTTTTATATGGCCCAGCCTTTTTCCTTCAACAAAATCAGTCTCCTCGAGGTCGGACCTCGAACCCGCTAGAGGACCGACCTCTTTCCGACTGATTTTGACCGACCTCTTCCCGGTTGGATCCTGACTCACATAAAGAATATTTTTCTTAATATCTTTTCTGACAACATAATACGGTTTGTCGTTTGGGGATTTTTTTGTGATTGTAAAACCATGACGCTCACCGAGAGTGTAGAAGGCGGCGCCGTCGTGGTAGCCGATTACTTCTGGTTCATTGAAGTCGAATTTCTCCCCAAGGCCGGACCTTGGGACTTCTTTAAGGTCCGGCCTTTTTCCGAAATTCGTTTTTTTCTCGCTAGAAGCAAGTAATACATCGCCTCTTTTTTCTTTAATGTAATGCTTCAAAAAATCTTTCATCTCAACTTTACCTAAAAAGCAAATTCCTTGACTATCTTTTTTATGTTCTGTGGGAAGCCCAAACTTTCCTGCCAGCTTTCTGACTTCGCTTTTATTTAAATGTCCAACTGGAAAAAGAATGTGCTTCAATTGATCTTGGGTGAGGGTCCAAAGAAAGTAGGATTGGTCTTTGGCGGGGTCAGTGCCACAGAGCAAATTTCTCCCCAAGGCCGAAATTCTCCTTAACCCCCGGGGTTGGGGCATCTTTAACCCCGGGGGTTTTCCCGAATTTAGGCCTTTTTCCGAAATTTGCGCATAGTGACCTGTCGCCACATAATTTGCACCCATCGCAAGAGCTTTTTTGAGAAATGCTCCGAATTTTACTTCTTTATTGCACATCACATCAGGATTCGGCGTCCGCCCGGCTTTATATTCCCGAATCATATAATCTCCTACTTCCTTTTTATAAACATCAGACAAATCAAAAGTAAGAAATGGAATATCCAAATGAGCCGCCACGCGCATAGCATCGCGCCTCTCCTCCGGCCATGTACACTCTATAAAATCCGGCTGCCATGTCTTAATAAAAACACCTACAACATTGTAGCCCCTAAACCCCTTCGGGGTCGGGCGACCAAATAATTTTTTATAATTATTTGGTGTAGCCTTTTTTAGCAGCGCAGCGGAAACAGATGAATCCACCCCACCTGAAAGACCAACAAACACAGTCTTTTGACTTTGCTTATTATTTTTAATCATTTGATTTTCTATTGGCATACCAAGAGATTACATCGTCATCAACTTCTTGTAAATCTCGTATGTAGCCCTAGCGTCGGAGAGCGCCGAGTGAGCTTTTTTATTTTCAACTTTAAAAAAATTACATAAATAATTTAAGGAAAATTTATCCGCTTCTCCATTATGCAGCTTGGCGAATGCTATCGAAATAGTATCAAGCTTGTGATAATGCATTTTATTTTCCACACCTGATTTCTTAAATGCTTTATCAACAAATCCATAATCAAAACAGACATTATGTCCGATCATAATTGCATCTGCTGTTTTCTTTCCAAACACTTCCATGGCCTGTTTTAAATCATAGGCAAAAACCCAGGCCGCCGGATCATAGCCATTTATACGGAGTGCTACAGGTTCGGCATTTTCAATATGCTCTGGTTTAATCTTAAATTCAATTTCCTCAAGCACCTCAAATTCAGGTTTATTGCCATTCCAATTTTGCGAAATCAAAACGCAGCCGAGCTCGATAACCTCATGCTTATCCGGATCAAGGCCAGTCGTCTCTACGTCTATAAATGCCAAATTTTGTTTTTTTAGTTGAGACATTATTAAACTAGTAAATTAAGCTAGGACAGTAAATTAAGTAAATCAAGCTAATTTTAATCTCAGCTGTATTCACTAAATTTACTGTATTCACTGTATTTACTTAAGATACCTTTGTTTATTCACCTTATGCTCCTCAAATGTTTTAGCGTAATGGATTATACCATCCTTGTCATGTAAATAATAAAAATATGGAGATTCTTCAGGTTCCAGTGCAGCTAAAATTGAGGCAAGACCGGGATTACCAATTGGGCCAGGCGGCAGGCCTAAATTTCGATAAGTATTATAAGGGGAATTAAAATTTAAATCTTCCATAGTAAGCTCACTAGATCCCTTTCCCAAAAGATAAATAAACGACGCATCCACTTGAAGCGGCATATTCCTTTTTATCCTTTTCCATAAAATCCCCGATATTGCATTGCGATCACCATCAGTAGATTCCTTTTCAATAATCGAAGCCATGGTGATTATTTGAGCAAGAGTTTTACCTGATTGTTCAATCTTTTCCATAAGAGGATTTATTTTGTTATTGAAATTTTCAGACATTTTTTCAATGACAACATCATGAGTGGTATTGGGAAAAAACAAATAAGTGTCAGGAAAAAGATATCCTTCTTTTTCCTTAACGAGCTCTAAAAAGGCATCCTTATTAAAATCTCTTAAATTGGAATAATAAACATCGGCAATTTCTATAATATTAAATCCTTCTGGAATAGTTATTTTGACCGGAGCTATACCATATTTACCATTAATCACCCTATCCGCCACTTTATTAAGCGGAATTTTTGCATCAAAAAGATAATCTCCTGATACTATTTTATTTTCATCCGCAAAAAGTATAACTAAAAATTGAAATAATGACGATGATCTGATTAAATGTTCTGTTTTTAACTCACGAGCAATATCATTAAGCGTACTTCCGCTTTTTATCTGAAATATTATTTTTTCCGGAAATTGAGCCGGCGGACGCATATAAAAAAGCACAATAAAAACTGCTGCCAAAAAAATAACAATACAAGCAATAAAACCGTATGCCAATTTGCTTCTACCGCTATCCGGCCAGACCTGCTTGTAAAAAAGATTC
>CAZVEC010000015.1:0-3395 GCA_964626035.1 uncultured Candidatus Saccharibacteria bacterium | reverse complement strand
TAGGTAATAACCATAAATTAAACTAATAACTTATAACTAATGACTAATAACAAAAGCAAAAAACTGATATTCGCACTTATGATTAAGTTATAGGTTCCAAGTTATTAGTTATATGTTGTTAGTTATAAGTTAACCTATATTGGCAGATTCGTAGGCGGTTCAGCTTTCTTAGAAAGTATACGCTTGAATGTAGGCGTCTCGGCCACGCCGCTCGGGAAATGATAAAGTGTCGCAAGTTCTTCAGAATTAAGGACAGATGGATTCCTTTCAATTTTTCGTAAAGCAACATATTTTTTTTGATGAGGAGGATAAAAAAACGAGCGAAGCCTGTATGCATTAATATCCTGCCATGGGTAGTCTGTACCAGTTGCATTCTTAAGAGAAATACTGTTGCTGCCGGTAGAATATTGTTTGAACAACCCTAAAAGCCCGGCAATATTAGAACCGCGGAATTTACCTTTTTGTGCCAAATATAAAGCTCTGATTCCGCAATCAAAACCCGGTTTTTCTAATCGACGCTCAAGTAAAGCAAGTCTGTCTTTTTCGCCTGGTGACAATTGTTTGGCTGGTTCCCCTTTTTCTTTCGGTTTTAAAGAATCTTTAACTTTCGTAATTTCGTCTTTTACAACATCAGTCCAACCTCTTTTGCCGAACCATTTTTTTGGATCAGAAAAACGGCTTTGTGAAGCCTGCACCAGAAACTGAATCCAAATCTGTTCTCCCTCTTTTAGAGACCCAAGGAGCTCCATAGCCGAAGTAATCGGATCAACTTTTTGATTTTCATCAAGCGACATTGCTTTGTCCACGCCGTAATCAATATATGTTTTGATGCCATACGAAGCATCTTTTTTTAAAGCATATTCGGTGCCCCATACTCCAAAACTATTCTCTCCTTCCATGTTTACCATATCGGTATAATCCGGTACTTCATTTATTTCAGCTTGAGGGTATTGCGAATAAATATTAGATTCAATCAAATCCTTGTAATTAAACGGCCCGTATTTGGACGGTGCCATAATAAAGAAATAAATTTTTCCGCCTATTGAAACAATTTCCAGCGAGAACCAAAGGGGCAGCCTGCCCTGTATGTATTTATGGTACCAATTGCCATAAGATCCCTGATGGATGGCATTTATAAGCACCAACTCCATAGCTAATGGTGATTTGAAGACATCCTTAGGTATTCTAACCTCAATCAACGTCCACTTTATATTTGCTAAAAACTGCAATCTTTTTAGATGAATCCAAAGGCGTCTAGCAATAAAAAACAAAGCAAAAAAAACGACATATGGAATGATCGCCCAAATTACACTGAATATTTGAAGGACTATTTCAAGCTGCTCTGGTGTAAGGGTATAGCCAAAGATTGGAGGTGTCATAATTTGTATTTTAACTTAATAACACTCAACTTACAACTGACAACTATTATACAAAACACCTCGATTATATAAATCGAGGTGTTTTGTATCCATTAAGCTAGAGCATATTTACCGTCTTTTGTTTTCTTAAACTGTTTATTATTTTGCAAATTAACTAAAATAGTGTTCTTTTTTAAATATCTTTCTTTCATCACTCGATCTATAATATCTTCTTTTGAAAGTGGGCCTTCTTTTTTAAGAATCTCTTTAATTACATCTTTTACGACTCCCGGAGTATAACCCCAATCTTTAAGAGCATACATTCCGCGTCCAACTAAAATAAATCTTTTATCCTTGATGAGCTCGTTATGGCAAGTCGCTGTGTGAGCTTTTTTATCAAACGTATCACAAATAGCTTTTGCAACTTCTCTAAAGTGCATAGGATTGCCATGTTTGCGCATAACCAAGAAAGAATAATCCTTTATCCCTCTGACATTAACATTTGAAGAATCAGCTTTTCCCCATTCACCTAATGGATTTCGATCGATCATTTTTGAAATTGAAAGCCAACGCTTGGCAATTTCTTCATTTTTATATTGATCAGAAACATTTTTAACTTGGTTCAAAAACATTGAAATCATTTCATTCTCAGAAACAATATCTTCATCTGAAAGATTTTCATAAAGTTTCTTTAATGAGGTATGAATATTTTCTGCCAAGTTATCATCCACGCTCCAACGAGCCTCAAATTCTTCATCCTCCTTATGTTTTGTGAACTGATCTCCTAAGACAAAATAAAAATGAAAATGATTTTGTATGCATTTGTCTTTTGAAAATTCACCCAATAAATCCTCCTCGGATACAACTCCACCCAGACTATGTAAAGCCTTTTCTAATTCTTCAAAAGAAGATGTTTCTGATTTAAATTCATCGGATTTTCGTATGGAATTTAATGCTGCGTTTTCTATTTGGCGCACACGCTCGCGTGTTATGCCATATTTTTGACCGATGGATTCCAAGGTTTTTCTTTCCGCGTCATCTCCTAATCCAAAACGCTGGAAAATAACCTCATAAGCTCTATCACTTAATGGGGTTAATAGTTTTTTAGTTGTTTGCTTTGGCTTAAAAGATATCATAAATTATTTAAAAAAATTATAATTAATAATGTATAAAAGATACAATCTTATAAAGAGATATTAACAATATAACAAAATAAAGTCAAATCGTGTTATCAACTGATACGTTATCTGTTATTAATTATTAGTTGATTATGGATTTTCAGCTTATTTTATGGGGTTTTTCTATTGCTTTTTGTAACCCGAAAATTATAACACATACCTAAAATTAAAGCAAATTAATAATGTCTCTGTAGGTTACTATGGCCATCAAGAGCAAAAGTAAAATAAAACCAATAGCATTTACAGTGTTTGCAATCTTGGGATTAATCCTTGAGCCTTTTATTTTTTCAATCAGGAGGAATAGTAATCTGCCACCATCAAGTGCCGGAAATGGCAGGAGATTTATTGCTGCCAAGTTGATCGATATAAATGCGACGAATGACAATAAATAAACAAAACCAAATTGATAGGCGTCACCAACAACTCCCACAATTCCTACCGGCCCAGTGACCGCCGAAAGATCAGCTTGGCCCAATATCGCATCCTTAAGCAAAGTTACAAGCGCAACAATTACAGCGCCTGTCATAGTAACAGTCCGCTTTAATCCCTCCCAAATAGCGCTGAAGAATGGCAGCTTGAGAAAACCAACCACATCCATAGATATACCAATTGCCGGCTGCCCTTCTATGAGCCCATCTTCCGGAATAACAGAAATATTTTTAAGCTCATCATTTCGTTTTATATCAATGAATATTTCTTTACCGGAATTTTCCAAAATAAAATTCCTAACTTCTTCCGGTGTACTTACATCGCGACGAGAACTATCCATATTTGTTCCAAGAGAAATAATTTTATCTCCAACCAAGAGTCCAGCTGTGTTGGCAGGCGATGCATCTAAGACACTCGTAATCACTAGTGA
>CAZVEC010000014.1:9293-15638 GCA_964626035.1 uncultured Candidatus Saccharibacteria bacterium | reverse complement strand
GGAAAATTTTATCAAAAATGGGAGTAAACCACCTTTCGCGATTACTGTTCCCGGAAAAGTTTTTAGAAACGAGGCTACTGATGCTCATCATGAAATGCAGTTTTATCATTTAGAGGGCTTGATGGTTGGAGAAGATATTTCCATGGCGAACCTAAAAGGCGTTTTACTTAAATTTTTTAAGACATTTTTGGGCAGTGATACAGAAATTCGTTTCAGACCGAGCTTTTTTCCATTCGTTGAGCCAGGTGTGGAAGTAGATATAAAGCATAACGGTAAATGGATAGAGGTAGTAGGAGCTGGTATGGTTCATCCAAACGTTTTGAAAAATTGTGGCATCGATGGAGACAAATATCAAGGTTTTGCTTTCGGATTTGGGGTTGATCGATTGATGGTTATAAAATACGCTACGCCAGATATTCGTCCAGCTTATCACGGAGATTTAAGATTTAATCAGTTTTAAAAATATGAAAATAAGTTACAATTGGTTGCAAAATTATTTTGATGATAAATTGTCAGAGCCAGAAAAAATTTCTGAGGCGATTATTTTTCATGCTTTTGAAGTGGAGGAAATCGAGAAGAAGGTTGGTGATGCCATTTTCGAAATTAAGATATTGCCTGATCGGGCACATGATTGCCTTTCACATTGGGGAATTGCCAAGGAACTCTCGGCTGTTTTGGGTTTAAAAATGAAGGAACAAAATTATGAGGTTTTTGCACCTAAATCAACTGATTTAAAAGTTGAAATTGAGGACCCGAAATGTCTGCGTTACATGGGCCGAATTGTTAGAAATATTACAATAGGACCAAGTCCAGTTTGGTTGAAGGAAAAATTAGAAGCGATTGGTCAAAAATCGATCAATAATATTGTAGATGCAGCTAATTTTGTCATGTTTGACTTGGGACAACCTATACATGCTTTTGATTTGGATAAATTAGATAGTGCGAAGATTGTGGTACGTAATGCAAAAAATGATGAGCAAATAATTACTTTGGATAAGAAGGAAGTTAATCTAGATGAATCTATTTTGATAATAGCGGATGAGAAAGACCCATTAGCCATTGCCGGTATTAAAGGTGGCATCAAAGCAGAGGTTGATAATAATACAAAAAATATTGTTATTGAGGTGGCGAATTTTAATGCCACGACAACTAGAAAGAGTGCAAAAAAAATAAATATTCAGACTGATGCAGTAAAACGATTTGAAAATGAAATAACTCCAGAGCTTTGTGAGAAAGCCGTGAATGCCATTACTGATTTGATTTTAAAACTTGCTGGTGGGGAAGTGGAAGATGTTGTAGATATTTACAGTAAAAGAGCTGAACAGAAAGAAGTCTCTGTGTCTGGTGACTATATAAATAAGAGATTAGGAACTTCTTTTTCAAAAGAGCAAATTGAAAGTGTTTGGAATAGGCTTAATTTTAGTTTTACTGAAAATAGTAATATTTATAATATAAAAGTTCCATATTTGCGGTTGGATATTACTGGTCCACATGATCTAACCGAAGAAGTTGGTAGAATTTTGGGTTACGATAAAATTGAAGAAAAAATACCAAGTATAAAATTTGGAAAGAAGATTAATGAGATATATTACAAAACTCTATGGGCAAGGAATAAATTATTAAGTGAAGGATATTCTGAGGTCATGACTTATACATTTCAATCAAAAGGAAAAGTTGAAGTATTGGCCTCAGCTTCAAATAAAAAGTTTTTGCGCGCAAATCTGTCTGATGGACTCAAAGAAAGTTATGAATTGAATAAATTAAACGCGCCCTTGCTTGGTCTTGACCAAGTAAAGATTTTCGAAATCGGAACTGTTTTTCGAAGTCAGACTTCAGAGGTCAGTCCTCAAGATGTCCCGAGGTCTGACCTCTTGGCTGCCAGAAGTCTGACTTCAGAACAAATTCATGTTGCCTACGCAGACAAAAAAGGAGTCACTGAAAAAACTCTAGAAGAATTTTGCCAAGGTGTCGAAATCAAAAATTCCTACGACGATTTACTAAACTTATCAACCTATCAACTTAAAAACTTACAAACTAAATTCACGCCGTGGTCTCTTTTCCCATTTATCACTCGTGATATTTCTGTCTGGGTAACAGACGAGAATGCAGGCTCAGAACTTTTTGAAATCATAAAAAATAATTCCGGAGAGCTATTAATTCAGGAACCACGACTAGTGGATAAGTTTTCTAAAGATGGAAAAATTTCTTTTGCCTACCGCATGGTTTTTCAGTCTATGGATCGCACTCTTACTGATGAGGAAGTAAACGACATAATGGTTAAAATTTACGAAAACATCAAGAAAAACCACCCCGATTGGGAAATACGATAGTTTTATCTAGTCCGTCCGAATAGCAGATCCGGGCGGATATCTGGTATTCATAAGGATAAAGATAAGGATATTAAACTTTATCCACAGGTGGATTGCGCTATTTTTCTGCAGTTTTGGTATAATATAAACGCTTCGATGGGAGTTGGAGCATTCCTTTTATCCGCCCTTTAGCGGATCAGATTTTTAATAATTTAAAATTTAATAATATGAAAATGAATTTATCTAAGACTCATTTATTTGTTCATGTTCTAATAATAGCCGCTTTTATCTCGGGCGCTTTTTTGCTTTTAAATAAAAATATTCAGAAGAAAAGTTCAGCAACAACTTCAAGTATTACTTTTAATAGCGGAACATTAACACTCAGTGTTGATGCAGACGGCAATAATATTGCCAATATTGGCGACACCGTTTCTGTTTTGGCTAACATCACCAATACCGATAGTGATGGCGTTGACCCAAATGAAACTACTGTGACGACGGATTTATCTGTTTTTGGATGCAGCGCTTCTACCGCGATGGATGTGACGGATGAGTTGGAAGGAAACATGGCTGAAAATTGGGGACCTGTAACTTGCGTGATCACCAGCGGAGGTATAGATGTGGACACGGCGACTCAGACCGTGAGCATTACTTATTCTGATTCAGATGATGGCGCAGCCAATGGAGAGTCTGGCACTCTGGTCGAAGCTTTTGATAACATCGTTCCGATAATTTCAACTCCCGGTACTGTGTCTTTGTCGAACGATATTGGAGTCGAGGGGGTTGCTTCGGTCGGCGATGAAATTACTTACAGCGCCGGTTCATTGTTGTCGGACGATGGAGATACTATCACCGTAGATCTTTCAGCATACGGACTTTCCGCCACTGCCGCTCCCGGCGTTTACACAATAATAGCCGATGACGACAATAATGTGCCTTTCAGCGCCACCGAGACTGTGACCGACAATGCCGGCAATTCAACCTCCGGCTCAACGACAAACGACTTCTTTAATATTGATAATGTCATTCCCACTCTAAATAATATTCATACTGAATCAAATAATGCCGATACAACTCAGGCCATAGCTGGCAATACCGTTTATTTAAGTTTTGATATTAGCGAAACTGCCGGGGCTGCTCCGACAGTAACTTTTTTATCCGGAGGAAATCCGGTGACTAATCCGCCGGTCAATGTCTATGATAACGGTTTTGGTTGTAATGACGCGGCAGCCGGCGATAACACATGGTCAACTTGCTATGAAGTTGATGCTGCCGATACGGAAGGGGCCGTAACCTTCACGATCGACTATTTTGATGATGGCAAGAATGCCGGAGTTCAGGAGACTACCGTTGATGACGCCTCTTCTGTGACAGTAAATTTGGCCAATTCCAACTTTGTTGATCTTTATGCCGTTCAACAGGATGGCTCACCTGCGGCATCTCCCGCCCGATTTTGGTATTACTATGATGTACCACTGCAGAGCCTCCGATTTGTCCTTGAAGCTAACGAGCCGCTTTTTAGTGCCCGTGCTTGTGTGCAATCTATTACCAGCAATACTCCTGCAGCTACTTGCGATCTGAACGAGTTTACTACCGGTGGCACTGTCGGCATTGACTATATACTTGCCAATGATTTAGGGGACAATGTCTATGAATTTAACACACTTCTGAGCGATCTGAACGCCTTGCCGACGACCCCTGGCGTTTATCTGATAAATCTTTATATGGAGGATATGCTTAACAATCAGTCTTTGTCTTTTTCTCCGAATTCTTATGCTGCAGTTTTTGGCATCAATCCCAGCACGGTAGCACCTTTAGACAATGAAACCACGACTGACTGGTCAACGATTGACGATTTTACATTAGCTGATGATTTCACAACTGTTGATGATCCTGAAACTCTAGATATTGATGAAAGTATTGATAATTTGGTTTTTTCCGCTCAAGATATTGATGGCGAACTTGGCCGCATTACTTTGAATGGCCCGCTTAACTTAACGGCTCAGGCTACGATCGACGCTTTAATTAATCTCGGACAATACATGACCGTTAGCGGAGATGCGATTCGCATTGATAGTGCTAACTTGGCAGCCTTTGATCGCGGCGCATCTCTTTTGATGCATGTTGAGACGGGAGGAGTTCAGCCTGGTTTAACGGTCAGAGATAACAATGGAGATGTTCTAGGATCTGTATCTAAGAACACATGTTTGGGGGGTTCCGAGTCGTGCGGAGGAGAGGAGCCAATTGTGATTGGAGGAGATACTTTAAACAATTTCGGTTGGGATGCAGAAAATGAAAACCTGACCTTTGATACTACTGGCTTCAGTGAATTTGATATTGATGTGACGCTACCGGAGGTTATCTGGGCGAGAATTACCGCCCCTAACAATATGAGGTTGGTTTTTTCCGAACCGATAGCGACAAATGATTTTACGAACTTTTATAATTTACTAATAACCGGCGAAGAAATCCCACGAACTATTACCGACGGAGTTATACTTACGGATGTGGTTAATTTGGCGTTTGATGGCGATCCGGTTGGCTCAAGCGCGACGGGTATTATTAATATCAACAGTAATGTCACTGACCTTGTCGGCAACGGATTGGAACCGGTGAGCAATTTTGAGGTAACTGACGGTCAAACTGCCCCGGATATGGTCTATGTCGATGATGACTGGGATAGCGCTTCGAATGCCGGCGGGCATGACTGGCAGTTTGACGCTTTCGATAATATTCAAGACGCAGTCGATGCTGTGGCGGAAGGCGGCACAGTGAATGTTGCTTCTGGTACCTATACTGAAAATATCACAATAAATAAAACCATTTCCGTGATCGGTGAAATAGGGGACGATGTTGCTGGTGCCGGATTAGGGGCTCCAATCATACGAGATGATGCTGGAAATACTCGGACTGTCAATATAACCGCCTCAGGAGTTGTCTTTCGAGGATTTGTAGTTGAAAATGACGGTTCAAGTTATCCCGCCGTAAGAATAGCTACGAATATCACAAATACTACTATTAAGAACAATGATCTACTTAACGCTTCCACTGGAGTTACTCTTTCCCCTGACTCGTACGAAAACACGGTTACTAAGAATAAAATTTACAGTACTTCATCTGGTATCTTTATCAATGGATCGATCAATAATACTCTTTCTTATAATGAAATTTATAACAATAGTTATGATGGTATTGAGTTTGTAGGAAACAATGATGCTAGCGGTAATAATATTGCCCATAATAATATTTATGACAATGCTTCTTATGGCGTTGCTGTTCAGGGTAGTGTTTCCGCTAACCCCGCAATCTTGATTGAGAACAATACTATTGATAATAATAATGTTGGAATATATGTAGGAAGTAGTGTGGTTGGAGTTTCTATTTTAGGAAACACGGTGACTGATAATATAAATAATACTTCAGGGATTGAAATTTATTCAGTGGATCAGGTTATGATACATAAAAATGTAATTTCTAATAATGGAGGTGGTGTAGATAATTTTTCAGGCTCTACCCTTGATGCCACGAGAAATTATTGGGGCGCAGCCAATGGGCCTTCCGGAGAAGGAGGTGGTGATGGAGATTCGGTGGGTACTAATGTAGATTTTGCGCCGTATTATACAGATGAGGCCCTAACTACTCTTTCGGATACCACCAATATCCCCATTGGAGATCTAAGTTCGGTTGAAGTCAATACTGACGATACCGACGGTGATGATTCTTTGAATGTCTTTGATTTGATGACGGATACCGACGGGATCTTGTCTGGCGAGATTCCTCAGATAACTATTGACTCAACTACTTCTGTTGGCGATGTGACGGTAGAAATTCCTGCCGGCACTACGGTTGCCGGTGAAGCAGGTTGGGATGGCACAATTCATGCTCCAACTATCAAGCCCAACAGTTCTGTGACAATTTCCGGTGGTACGGTGGATTCTGTTCTTGAAATCGGATTCGATGATATTGCGCTAACTTTTGATAAAGGCGTGCGCATCTTTATAGAGGGCGAGGGTGGCAAGCGCGTTGGATATTCTCG